>DASUCK010000117.1:0-14859 GCA_036276095.1 Nonomuraea sp.
CCGCCCCCCGCAGGCGGCGACGGCGAGCAGGAGCAGCGCCGCGCAGCCGATCGCAGATACACGCATCCCTCTTACTCCTTCCGGGGAATTTTCTTGATCAAGCGCCCGGCCAGCCCGGCGAGGCCCGTCGGGGCCACGTACATCACCGCGATGATCAGGAGGCCGAAGATGACGCCGGGTGAGGCGTCGTTGATGTCCTGCGAAATGCTGGGCACGAACATCACGAACAGCCCGCCGAGCACGGGTCCGGCCGTCGCGCCGAGCCCGCCCACGACCAGCCCCGCGAGCAGGTTGATGGAGAGGTTGACGGTGAACGAGTCCGGCGACACGAACCCGATCACCCACGTGTAGAGGCAGCCGGCCGCCCCGGCGAACATCGCGCTCCAGGCGAACGCGAGCGTCTTGTACGACGACAGCCGCACGCCCATGACCTCGGCGGCGGTCTCGTTGTCCCGCACGGCGTGCAGGGCCCGGCCCACCCGGGACCGCAGCAGGCTCCCGGCCAGCGCGAACGCCGCCACCGCCGCGGCCAGGGTGAGGAAGTAGAGCCACTGGTCCTCGGCCAGGCCGGTCCAGGCGGGCGGCGCGGGCTTGTTCAGCGTCAGCCCCATCGAGCCGCCGGTCACCGCCTCGAACCTCTTCAGCAGCGGCACGAGGAAGATCGCGATCGCCAGCGTCACGAGCGCCAGGTAGAGCCCGCGCAGCCGCATGGCCGGCACCCCGAGCGCCAGGCCCAGCACGAACGCGACGGCCGCCGCGACCGGCAGCGTCAGCGGGTACGGCAGCGCCCACCGGTCCATGAGGATGGCGGCCGCGTACGCGCCCACCGCGAAGAACGCGCCGTGGCCGAGCGAGATCTGGCCCGCGTGGCCGACGAGCAGGTTCAGCCCGAGCAGCGCCACCGCGTACACCAGGACCATCGTGAGCTGGAAGACGTGGAAGGGGATGAGCTGGAACGGCGCGTAGCACGCGGCGGCGAGCAGCGCCGCCAGCCCGATCCAGCGCCGGCGGGCCGGGCCCGGCCGGAGCCGGCCGAGCGTCGCCGCGGCCGGTCGCACCTGGGTGGATCCGCTCATGCCCGGTCCACCGCCGCCCGCCCGAACAGCCCTTGCGGCCGCAGCAGCAGCACGCCGAGGATGATCACCAGTGGCACCCCGATCTTGAGGTCGGACCCGACGAACCCGACGTAGGCCCCGGCGAGCGTCTCGGCGACGCCGACGATCACGCCGCCCACGACCGCGCCGACCGGGCTGTCGAAGCCGCCGAGCGTGGCCGCGGCGAACGCGTAGATGAGGACCCCGCCCATCATGTTGGGCTCCAGGAAGAGCAGCGGCGCCACGAGCACCCCGGAGACCGCGCCGACCGTGGCCGCGAGCCCCCAGCCGAGCGCGAGCGTCCAGCCGACGCGGATGCCGACCAGCCGCGCCGACTCGGGGTTCGTGGCCACCGCCCGCATCCCCAGCCCGATCTTGGTGTGCTGGAAGAGCAGGTAGAGCAGGCCCATGACGAGCGCGACCACGCCGAGCACGCCCAGCGTGGAGAAGCTGATGCCGACCGGGCCGAGGTCGAGCGCGCCGCCGGGGAACGGGTTCGGGAAGTCCTTGATGAGAAAGGTCCAGATCCAGCCGGCGGCGGCGTTGACGAAGATGAACAGCCCGACGGTGACGATCACGATGGTCAGCTCGGGCGCGCCCTCGACCGGCCGGATGATCACGCGTTCGATGAGCATGCCGCCCGCGAACGACACCGCCAGCGTGAGCGCGAGCGCCGCCCAGAACGGCAGCCCCGCGGCCACGCACTGCCAGGCGATGTACGTGGAGAACATGGCCAGCTCGCCCTGGGCGAAGTTCACGATCCCGGTGAACTGGTAGATCAGCACCAGGGCCAGCGCGAGGCTGGCGTAGATGGCGCCCGCGCCGAGTCCTTCGACGACCTGCTGCAGGAATCCGGCCATCCGCTACACCCGGTACCCGAGGTAGGACTGCGCGACCTGCTCGTCCGCCCTGATCTCCGCGGCCGTGCCGGACAGCACGATCCGCCCGGTCTCCAGCACGTGGGCCTGCTGGGCGATGCCGAGTGCGAGGTGGGCGTTCTGCTCGACGACGACCACGGTGGTGCGCTCCTCCTGGTTGACGGCCTGGACGATGCGGAAAAGCTCGCGGGTGACCAGCGGCGCGAGGCCGAGCGACGGCTCGTCCAGCAGGAGCAGCCGGGGGCGCAGCATGAGGGCCCGGCCGATCGCCAGCATCTGCTGCTCGCCGCCGCTGAGGCTGCCCGCGACCTGCCCGAGCCGCTCCTTCAGAACCGGGAAGTAGCCGTAGACGCGGTCGAGGTCGGCGTCGACGTCCCGCTTGTCGCGCCGCACGAACGCGCCGAGGCGCAGGTTCTCCTCGACGGTCAGCGGCATGAACGTGCCGCGGCCCTCGGGCACGTGCGCGACGCCGAGCCGGGCCACGGCGTCCGGCGGGCGCCCGGTCAGCGGGGTGTCGCCGAGCCTGATCGCGCCGCGTGCCCGCACCATGCCGCACAGGGCCCGGAGCAGCGTGGTCTTGCCGGCGCCGTTGGGGCCGAGGATCGCGCAGATCTCGCCCTGGCCGACGCTGAGGTGCACGCCGTGCAGGACGCGGGCGTCGCCGTACCCGCCCACCAGGTTCTCGACCACGAGCGCGCTCACGCGTCCTCCTGCGTGGGTCGCGTGAGCGCCGCGCCGCCGTGTTCGCCGGTTCGCCCGCCGGGCTCGCTCGCGGCCGTCCCCAAATACGCCTCGATGACGCCGGGGTCGCGCTGCACCTCGGCCGGCGGACCTTCGGCGATCTTGCGGCCGAAGTCGAGGCAGACGATGCGCCCGCAGACGCCCATGACGAAGCCCATGTGGTGCTCGACCACGATCACGGTCAGGTCGTACGCCTCCTTGACGGCCTTCAGCGTGTCGGCGAACTCCTCGACCTCGGCCGCGTTCAGCCCGTTGACCGGCTCGTCGAGGAGCAGCAGCCGGGGGCGGCCCATGAGCGCGCGGGCCAGCTCGACCCGTTTCAGGGTGCCGAACGGCAGCCCGGTCGCCGGGTGATCGGCCACTCCGGTCAGCCCGAGCCGCTCCAGCACGGCGTCGGCGTCGGCCCGCAGCGCCCGCTCCTCGCGCCGCACCGCGGGGAGCCGCAGCCCGGCGGTCAGGAAGCCGGCACGGCCCCGGTGATGCGCGCCGACCAGCACGTTGTCGCGGACGGACAGCCGTGTGAAGAGCCCGAGGTTCTGGAACGTGCGCGCGATGCCGAGCTCCGCGATCGCGTACGGGGCCACCGCCCGCAGGTCCCTGCCCTCGTAGGCGATCGTGCCCGAGCCGGCCTCGTACCGCCGGTTGAGGCAGTTGAACAGGGTGGTCTTGCCGGCGCCGTTCGGCCCGATGAGCCCCACCATCTCGCCGCGCGCCACCTCGAAGGTCACGCCGTCCAGCGCCGTGATGCCCCCGAAACGCACGGTGAGATCGCGTACCTCCAGCATCCGGCCTCCTGGAGAACAATGTTCTGAATTTCCGCTCAGCGTAGGATCCGCTCGTCACGGGCCGCATTGGGCACGGTGACCCAAGATGTTCCAGGGGAGTTGTCCGCGGAGCACAGCGACGGTCTCATCCCGGTTACGACCCGTTGACCGCCCGGCAATGGGCATGGATCATCCCGGCATGTCCGGTGGTTTCAGCACGGAAACGCTCACCGACGCGGTCCGCGCCCAGCGCGCCCGCATCCTCGCCGAACTCCTCGAGAACGTCCAGGACATGGCCGACGCCGCGGCGGCGGCGATCCGGGCCGAGATCCCGACGTACGCGGCGCAGGGGCCCGGCTTCCACGCCGACGTGCGCGACCAGGTGGTCCGCCACTACCGCGCCAAGCTGGCCGTGCTCATGGAGGAGCGGAGGGTCTCGCACGAGGACATCGCCTTCAGCCGGCGCGCGGCCATGCGCCGCGCCAGGGCCGGGGTCGCGCTGGCCGACTACATGAACGCCTACCGCGTGGGCCAGCGCATCTTCTGGGAGTGGCTGGTCGAGCGGGCGGGGCCGACGCCGGCCGGGCGCGAGGCGGCGCTGTCGCTGGCCGTGCTGCAGATGCGGTACTGCGAGTTCGCCAGCGCGCAGGCGGCGAACTCCTACATGGAGTTCCAGCAGTACGCCGCCGCGGAGGCCGTACGGGAGAGCCGCGACCTGCTGGAGACGCTGCTGGCCGGCGGCGCGCCGACGCGCGGCAGGGAACTCGCCGCCGCGCAGGCGCACGGCCTCCCCCCGGACGCGCGCACGCCGCTGCTGGTCGTGGTCGCGATGCTGGTCGAGGCGCCGGCCGTGATGACCGCCGGGCTCGACCGCGGCGCCGAGGCGCGCCACGCGGCCTGCGCGGCCCTGGCCAGGACCGGCGGGAACGGCCCCCGTACGCTGTCGGTGGTGCGGCAGTCGGAGATCGTGGCCGTGCCCGTGCTCGGCCCCGGCACCGGCCCCGAGGAGCTGTGCGACCGCCTGCAAGGGGTGCTCGACACCCTCGCCGGCGAAGGGATCCGGCTGGCCATGGGGGTCAGCACGGTCGTGCCCGGCACGGCGCAGATCCCGCAGGCGTACCAGGAGGCGAGGGCCGTACTCGACTTCGTGCCCGAGGACGGCGGCGTGGCGGCGCTGCCCAGGATCACCCCGTTCCAGTACCTCGCGCTGCGCGCCGACGACACCGCCCGCCACCTGGTGGACCCGCGCATCACCGCGTTGCTGGAGGAGGACCGCGCCCGCGGCGGCGTGCTCACCGCGACGATCAGGGCGTTCGCCGCCGCCGACCTCAACCTCCGCACCGCCGCCGAGCGGCTGCAGATCCACCCCAACACCGCTCAGTACCGGCTGCGCCGCATCCAGGAGCGCACCGGGCGGAGCCTGCGCTCGATCAACGACCTTGTCGAGCTGCTCGTCGCGATCGCCCTGCAGGACGCCCGGCCGGAAGTCGGCGGGACCACCAATGCCGCGCGGGAAAGACTGGCCACGGCGACCAATGAGGGGCGTGGGATCGCCGACGTACGGTCTTCCCATGAACCTCGCTGACCGGCTCCACACCGCCGCCGGGCGGCTCGGTGGCAGAGCGGTTCTCACGCTGGACGACGCGGAGCTCACCTACGGGGCGCTGGACGAGCTGAGCGCCCGTCTGGCCGGGCTGCTGCGGTACCGCGGCATCGGCCGCGGCGACCGCGTCGCGATCATGCTGCCGAACGTGCCGGAGTTCGGCGTCGTCTACTACGGGGTGCTGCGGGCCGGGGCGGTGGTGGTGCCGCTCGACCCGCTGCTGAAGCGGCGGGAGATCGCCGCGTACCTCGGGGACTGCGGGGCCCGGCTGCTGGTCGCCTGGCACGCGTTCGCGGAGGTCGCCGAGGCCGGCTGCGCGGGCACCAAGGCCGACTGCTTCTTCGTCGTGCCGTCGGAGTTCCGGCGGCTGCTGCGCGGCGTGCCGGCCGAGCACGACATCGCCTCCATGGCGGCCGACGACACCGCCGTCATCCACTACACGTCCGGGACGTCCGGCCGGCCCAAGGGCATCGAGCTGACCCACGCCAACCTGGCGGGCAACGCCGCCACGGTGGCCCGCATGCACGCGCTCGGCGTGGACGACGTGGTGCTCGGCGCCCTGCCGCTCTACCACACCTACGGCCAGACGTGCTCGCTGAACGCGACCGTGCACGCGGGCGCCCGGCTCACGCTGCTGCGCCGCTTCGAGGCGGGGCGGGCGCTGGAGGTCATCAGGCGCGACGGGGTGACGGTGTTCCAGGGCGTGCCGACCATGTACATCGCGCTGCTCGACCATCCGGGCGTCTCGGACATGTCGATGCTGCGGGTGTGCACGTCCGGAGGGGCGGCGCTGCCGCTGGACGTGCTGCGCGCGTACGAGACCCGGTTCGGCTGCCGGATCGTCGAGGGCTACGGCCTCAGCGAGACCTCCCCGGTGGCCGCCACCAACCGCGGCGGCGACGGCCGCCGGCCCGGCTCGATCGGCTGGCCGATCAGGGGCGTGGAGATGAAGGTCGTCGACGAGGACGGCCGCGAGACGCCGCGCGGCGAGATCGGCGAGATAGTGGTGCGCGGCCCGAACGTGATGAAGGGCTACTGGAACGACCCGGCCGCCACGGCGGAGGCCGTCCGCGACGGCTGGTTCCACACCGGCGACCTGGGCCGCGTCGACGAGGACGGCTTCTTCTTCCTGGTCGACCGGCGCCGCGACGTGATCATCCGCGGCGGCTACACGGTCTACCCGCGCGAGGTGGAGGAGGTCCTGTACGAGCACCCGGCGGTCCGGCAGGCGGCGGTGCTCGGCGTGCCGCACCCGGAGCTCGGCGAGGAGATCGAGGCCGTGGTCGCCGTGCGCGCGGCGGTGAGCGGCGACGAGCTGCGCGACTTCGTCCGCGAGCGGGTGGCGGCGTACAAGTATCCGCGGACGATCTCGTTCGTGGACGAGCTGCCGGTCAGCCACACCGGCAAGATCCTCAAACGCGCCCTCGCCCTCAGACCCGGCACGTGCGGGTGAGCGCGGCCGGCCGGACCGACGGTCGTGCCGGTGCCGCGCAGGACCTCTCTGGTCCACCGAGCCGGCGGGGGCTGAAAGTTTCACACGTTTCCCCAGGTCAGGGTGGGTGTCGTGGAGGTGCGCGTTGACGGGTGCGGAGGGCGGTGGCGAGCATGGCGCGCGTTCACCCTCCTCGAAAGGGCACCCCCATGGATCTGTCCAAGGCGGCGGCGTCCGCGCTGGCCACGCTGGTGGCCGGAGCGGCGGTCGCGGTCGCGCTCACCACGGCCACCCCGGCGGGCGCGGCGTCCGGCACGGGCACCGGCTACCTGCGCACCAGCGGGAACAAGATCGTCGACAGCACCGGCGCCACCGTGCGGCTGACCGGCATCAACTGGTTCGGCATGGAGACGGACAACAAGACCTTCCACGGCCTGTGGTCGAGCAACCCGTGGAGAAGCCAGATCGACACCATGGCCCGGCTCGGCTACAACACGCTGCGCGTGCCGTTCTCCAACGACGCGCTCAAGTCCGGCGCGCGGGCCACCGGCATCAACGACTTCGTCAACCCCGACCTGGTCGGCCTGACGCCGCTGCAGATCCTGGACAAGGTGATCGACTACGCCGGCGCCAAGGGCATGCGGATCATCCTCGACCGCCACCGCCCGACCGCGGCGGGCCAGTCGGCCCTCTGGTACGTCTCCGCCACCCCGGAGAGCACCTGGATCGCCGACTGGCAGGCGCTGGCCCGCCACTACGCCGGCAACACCACCGTGATCGGCGCGGACCTGCACAACGAACCGCACGCCGAGGGCACCAACCCCAACGCCACCGGCTCTTGCTGGGGCTGCGGCGACCCGGCCAGGGACTGGCGGCTGGCCGCCGAGCGGGCCGGCAACGCGATCCTGTCCGTCAACCCCAACTGGCTGATCTTCGTCGAGGGCGTGAGCTGCCCGAGCGGCGGCCTGTCCAACGTGTGGGACAACGACCCCAGCAACGACGAGGACTGCGGCTGGTGGGGCGGCAACCTGTCGAAGGCCGGCGAGTTCCCGGTACGGCTCACCGTGGCCAACCGCCTCGTCTACTCCCCGCACGACTACGCCACCTCCGTCTTCCGGCAGACCTGGTTCGACGCGCCGAACTACCCGGCGAACCTGCCGGCCATCTGGGACAAGTACTGGGGCTACCTGTACAAGCAGAACCTCGCGCCGATCATGCTCGGCGAGTTCGGCACCACGTTGGCCGCGAACGTGGACAGGATCTGGCTCCAGGAGCTCATGAAGTACCTGGGGACCGGGGTGGACGGGATGTCGTTCACGTACTGGTCGTGGAACCCGAACTCCGGTGACACCGGCGGCATCGCCAACGACGACTGGACCACCATCAACCAGGCCAAGCAGGACATCCTACAGCCGTACCTGATCCCGCCGACCGGGTCCACCGGGCCCACCCCGACGGTGACCACGACCCCGCCGCCGCCGGGACGGTGCGAGGTCGCGTACCGGCAGACGAACGCCTGGCAGGGCGGATTCCAGGGCGAGCTGACCGTCCGGAACACCGGCGACTCGACCCTCCAGAACTGGACCGCCACCTGGACGTTCCCGTCGGGGGTGACGCTCAACAACGGCTGGAACGCCGTCGTGACGCAGTCCGGCACGACCTGGACCGCCAAGGGCCCCGACTGGTCGAAGAACCTCGCGCCGGGCGCGTCCGTCGCGGTCGGCTTCACCGCCAACGGGCCGAGCAGCACGCCGCAGAACGCGACCTGCTCGTGAGCTGACCGGCCCTCCGAACCGGGCGCCCGCCCCGCGACCTCGACCGAGCGCCGCGGGACGGGCGCTCGCCCGCGCGGCCCTTGACCGTGGCTGACCGGTGGTGGATAACGGTATTCCGACAGGGGGAGCAAGACTCACTGTTACGGAGACCCCGATGGCAAGCCTGGCCTCTCCCGCGTTGATCGCGCGTGATGCCCAGTTGCGGTCGCTCGTCGGCGCCATCACCAGCCCGCCCGCCGTCGTCCAGGTGGAGGGGGAGGCCGGGATCGGGAAGACCAGGCTCGTACGCGCGGCGCTCGACCTGCTCGGCGGCGACCGCACGGTGCTGCTCGGACACTGTCGTCAGATCCGCGAGCCGTTCCCCTACGGGCCCGTGCTCGACGCGTTACGGCACGTCGCCGGGGCGCTGCCGGGCGCCGGACGGCTGAGTCCGGTCACCGGGGCGCTGCGCGGACACCTGCCGGAGCTGGCCGGGCACCTGCCGCCCGCGCCGCCGCCGTCGACCGACCCGCGAGCCCAGCGGCACCACCTGTTCCGCGCCGTGCACGCGCTGCTGGGCGCGGCGGGGCCCGTCGTGCTCGTGGTCGAGGACCTCCACTGGGCCGACGACGGCACCCGTGACCTGCTGCGGTTCCTCACCGACCAGCCGCCGGAGGGGCTGGCGGCGGTGGTGACGTTCCGGCGGGAGGAGCTGCCGGTGCCGGGGCTGCCGTTCGGGCACGCGTACCGGCGGACGCCCGGCGTGCGCGGCGAGGTGATCTCGCTGACGCCGCTCGACGTCGAGGGCGTGCGCAGCCTGGCCGGGGCGCTGCTCGGCCGGTCCGCCCCGACCGCCGCCTTCGCGGCCAAGCTGCACGAGCGGACGGCGGGCGTGCCGTTCGTGATCGAGGAGGTGGTGCGCTCGCTGCTCGATGACGAGCACCGCTTACCCGGCCCGGCCCCGGCCGGACGCCGACCCCTCGCGCCGGGCTCGCCGGGACCCGGCGGATCCGAACACCCCGGCCCCGAGCCCGAGGCGCTCGATCGGATCCCCGTTCCGGTGCTGCTGCGGGAGGCGATGGCCGAGCGGCTGACCGGGCTGTCACCGGCCGCGTTGCGCGTCGTCCAGGCCGCCGCCGTCCTCGGCGTCCCCGCCGACGAGCCGCTGATCGCCGCGGTCGCGGGCGGCGGCGACGGGTTGAGCCAGGCGCTCAAGGCCGGGGTGCTGCTCGAACACCCCGACGGCCAGTACGCCTTCCGCCACGCCCTCGCCCAGCAGGCCGTCTACGACGCCGTCCCCGGCCCCGACCGCCGCCTGATCCACCAGCTGGCCATGGCCGCGCTCGCCGGGCTCGACCCGCCCCCGCTCGTCCAGCTCGCCCACCACGCCCGCCGGGCCGGCGACCTGGCGGCCTGGCGGCGATACGGCAGCGCCGCCGCCGACCGCGCCGCCGCGCTCGGCGACATCCCGCTCGCGGTCGAGGTGCTGGAGGGCCTGCTGGCCGACCCGAAGCTGCCCCGCGAGGCCCGCGGCCCGCTCGCCCTCCGGCTCAGCCGGATCGCCGCGATCGGCCTGTCCCACCGCCGCGTCGTACGCATCCTGCGCCACCTGCTCTCCGACGACTTCCTCTCGCCGGGGGAACGCGGCGAGGCCCGGCTCAACCTGGGCGTGCTGCTGTCCAACCAGGCGGGCGTGGTCGCGGCCGGCCGCCGGGAGATCCTGGCCGCGCTCCCCGACCTGCAGGACAACCCGAGCCTGGCGGCCCGCGGCCTGGCCCTGCTGGCGATGCCCGCGTGGGGCGGCGAGCCGCTGTCCACGCACGAGGAGTGGATGGCGCAGGCGGAGAAGCTGCTGGTGGAGGACCACGACCCGGAGCTGACCGCGGCCGTGCACGCCAACAAGGTCGCCCTGGCCATGCTCGTCGGCTCCCCCGACGCGTTCGAGCTGGCCGCGACGCTGCCGGTCGACGACCCGTCCGCCGCGGTCCGCCGCCAGGTGGCCCGCGGCTACTCCAACCTGTACGACGCCGCCCTCGCCCTCGGCCACTACGCCGCCGCGGAACGGTACGCGGACCGGAGCCGGCGCCTGGCGGAGGAGACCGGCGCGCTCTACCCGGCGTTCCTGGTGCGGATGTCGTCGATCCGGCTCGACCTGCTCACCGGCCGCTGGGACGGACTGCGGGAACGGGCGCTGGCCGCGGTCGAGATGACGTTCGAGGCGCCGCTGCTGGCGGTCGAGGCCCGGCTGGCGCTCGGCGTGCTCGCCCTGGCCAGAGGCGAATGGGACGAGGCGGGCGACCATCTGGAGGCGTCCGGCGTGCGGGACCCGGACTCGGGGTTCCTGCCGGTCGCCGCGGCCGGCGCCGGCGGGCTGATCGAGCTGCACCTGGCCCGCGGCTGCCTCGAGCCGGCGCTGCGCGAGGCCGGCCAGGCGGTGGAGCGGCTGCGGCGCAAGGGCGTGTGGGTGTGGGGCGACCTGCTGGTGCCCGCGGCGGTGTCGGCGCTGCTCAGGGCGGGGATGCGGGGGGCGGCGGCGGAGCTGGTGGCCGAGTACGCGGCGGGGATCGCCGACCGGGACGCGCCGGCCGCGCACGCCGGCCTGGACACGGCACGCGGCACGCTCGCCGCCGACGCGGGCGCGGGCGCAGGCGCAGGCGCAGGCGCGAGAGGAGAGGCGGCACCGGGCGCGGCGGTGCGCTGTCACGCGTGGCAGGCGTACGAGGAGGCGGCGCGGTGTCACGCGCGGGCGCGGCGGGCGTACGAGGAGATGCCGCGGCCGTACGGGGCGGCGCGGGCGGGCGAGGCGGAGGCGGGCGCGCGGCTCGCGCTCGGCGACCGGGACGCGGCGGCTGAGCTGGCCGCCGACGCCTCCGAACGGTACGCGGCGCTCGGCGCCACCCACGACGCGGCCCGCTGCCGCCGCCTGCTCCGCGACATCGGCCCGGCGTCCGGCACCCGATCCCGCCCCAGGCGCGGCGGGGCGGGCGTGCTGTCGCCGCGGGAGAGCGAGGTGGCCCGCCTGGTCGCGCTCGGCCGGACGAACCGGGAGATCGCCGAGATCCTGTTCCTGTCGCGCCGCACCGTGGACACGCACGTGGCGCAGGTGCTGCGCAAGCTCGGCGTCCGCACGCGGGCGGACATCCGCGTGCCCCGGCCGGACGATCGACCGGGGCACACGGGGTCAGGCGGTCGGACGGTCTAGAGCGTCCCTGCGGATCGGACGGATCTGACCGATCTGACGATCTGACACATCGGACGGATCAGGCGGATCGGACGGATCAGGCGGATCAGACGGATCAGACGGTGATGCTCCAGGAGTCCAGGTAGCCGGTGTCGCCGGCGTAGACGTCCTCGATGTCGAGCACCCACGCGCCCGCGGCCTGCTGGCTGACCGGGACGGAGAACGTCCTGGTGCCGTACGGGGTGCAGGTGGTGCCGCCGTAGCGGTCCACGGCGTACCAGGTGCCGTTCGGGCCGCGGACCCAGATGTCGAGGTCCTCCGCGCACGTGTGGCTGATCGTGATGGACAGCCGGACCGGCGAGGTCGCCGAGCCGGACGCGGTCGAGGTGATCGCGCTCTGGGTGTTGGCGAAGTCGCGGATCGGGTAGTCGGTGTCGCTGGTGAACGTCCGGCCGCCGGAGGTGCCCTGGATGGTCAGCGCGAACGTCGTCGTTCGCGTCGCCGTCTCGCCGGTGCCGGTGACCGTGACGGTGTAGCCGCCGGCCGGCGTGGTGGGCGCGGTCGAGATCGTCATCGTGGACGAGCCGCCCGAGGTCACCGACGCCGGGTTGAACGTGGCCGCGGCACCGGCCGGCAGACCGCTCGCGGACAGGTTCACCGCCTGCGCGGTGCCCGCCGTGGTGCTGGTGCCGATCGTCGCGGTGACCGCCGAGCCGGCCTGCGCCGTGCCCGAGGACGGGTTCGCCGAGACCGAGAAGTCACGCGTGGGCGGGGTGCCGCCGACCGCCTGCTTCCAGACCGCGTACATGGCCGCGTCGGCCGCCCGGTCCAGCACCGTGTCGCTGATGTTGGACGTGGTGTCGCAGGAGGCGTGGTAGCACGGGTCGAACGCGCGCCCGGCCGTGCCGCCCCACTTGGCGGCCTGCGCCGACGTCTTCGTCGCGCTCGCGCCCGCCGCCACGCCGGAGCTGGCGATGCCGGCGTTGCGGAAGGAGGCGTCGTCGGAGCGGTTGGCGCCCTCGACGTTCTCCTCCGGCAGGAGGCCGAGCCGGTCGTAGAACTCCTTCAGGTACGCGGCCCCGGTCGTGTTGATGTTGTTGATGAAGTAGCCGCCGTTGATGGAGCCGGTCATGTCGTAGTTGTAGTAGACCTGGATCCGCGACCGCTCGGCGGCGCCGATCGCGTTGACGTAGAACTCCGAGCCGTTCAGCCCCTGCTCCTCGTCCGTCCACCAGGCGAACCGCACGTGCTTGGCGAGCGTCGGGTTCCGCTGCGCCAGCGTGAGCGCCACTTCGAGGAGGTTCGCCGAGCCGGAGGCGTTGTCGTTGATGCCGGGGCCGGCCGCCACGCTGTCGAGGTGCGCGCCGGACATGATGACCTGGTTGGCGTCGCCGCCCGGCCAGTCGGCGATCAGGTTCGGTCCGGCGCCGCCGGTGCAGAACGTCGTCGAGCAGCTCTGCCGGACGACGGTGTACCCGGCCGCGCGCAGCCGCTGCTCGATGTAGGAGACGGACTGCAGGTAGCCGTTGGTCGTGGACCTGCGGTTGCCGCCGTTGGCGGAGGCGATCGACTGGAACTGCGCCAGGTGCGCCTTGACGTTCGCCAGGCTGATGTCCGGCGGGTCGGCGCCGCCGGGCCCCTGCCCGACGGTGAGCGTGTACGCCGCGGTGTGCGTGGCCGACCCGGTCCCGGTGACGGTGATCCGGTACGTGCCCTGCGCCGTCGAGGTCCCGACCGACACCGTCAGCGTCGAGGAGTTGCCCGACGTCACCGACGAGGGGTTGAAGCTCGCCGTGGTCCCGGCCGGCAGCCCCGACGCGCTCAGGGCGACGGTCTGCGCGCTGCCCGAGGTCGTCTGCGTGGCGACGCTGACCGTGACCTGCCGGCCGGGCGAGGTGTCGCCCGCCGACGGGGTGAGCGTCAGCGAGAAGTCGTCGGTGCCCGGCGTGCCGCAGGCGGGCTCGCTCGCCGCCGCGGCCACGCTGACCGCGCTCCAGGCGGCCTTGGTGGTGTTGCACTCGACGCTGGCGGCGCCGAACAGCTCGATGGCGGACGCGACCGAGGCGGCGCGCACGTTCGAGTAGCGCCACGTCGAGGTCTTGCGGTTCAGCGCGCCCATGAAGATCCGGCCGGCCTTCTGGATGCCGAGGCCGCTCACCGACGAGGGGCCGCCGGAGCAGATCGGGCTGGACGGCTTGCCGCCGCCGGGGTTGCTGCCCTCGGCCAGCAGGTAGAACCAGTGGTTCAGGGGGCCGGCCGCGGCGTGCACCTCGGTGTTCGGGATCGCCGACGAGTAGCAGTTGGGGTCGCCGAGCGCGGCCGGGTTGAACATGTTGCGGATCGGGCCCTGGCCCACCAGGTTGACCTCCTCGCCGACGAGGTAGTCCGGCGGGTCGTTGGGGTGGTTGACGTACGCCTCGGTGAGCGCGCCGAAGACGTCGCCCGTGCCCTCGTTGATGCCGCCGTTCTCGTTGCCGGAGCCGGCGCCGCCCGGGGTGGTCTGGAAGATCGCGTGGCCGTACTCGTGGGCCACCACGTCGATGGGCGTGGCCTGCTGGGTGTTGGCCTGGTTGTGGCCGAAGTTGGTGAAGCTGCCGTTCCAGAAGGCGTTCACCTGGTTGAGGCCGACGCGGGCGGGGAAGCCGCGGCCGCTGCCGTTGATGCCGTTGCGGCTCAGCCAGTCGCGCAGCATGTCCCACTCGCGCTGGACGCCGAACAGCGCGTCCACGCAGGCGGTCTCCAGGTTCGTGCCGGAGCCGTTGCCCCACGCGTCGTCGGGGCCGGTGAAGGCGGCGCCGTTCTGGCCGCCGCACTGGAGGCCGGGCCTGGTGGAGTCCGCCATCGAGAACGAGCCCGCGGAGCCGCTCGTCTGGATGGTGACCTGGCCGTAGTAGTGGCCGTTGCCGGTGCCGGCGCGTACGAGGTCGTAGGCGTCGGCGACCTCGCCGGTGCGGGCGTCCACGTAGACGTGCTGGACGCTGGGCTTGCCGTCGGCGACGCCGCTGACCACGACCTCCCAGGCCGGCCGGGGCCGCTCTCCCCAGGCGAGCACCACGAGGCGGGGCGCCCTGGCCTCGTCCACGCGGGACAGCCGCGCCCTGGCCACCTCGGCGGCCCTGCCGGCACCGACCGTGGCCCTGGTCGGGATGTCCCGCGGGCTCGGCCCGGCGGCCGCGGCGGTGTCCCTGACGTGCCCGGCCGCGTCGGTGACCACGACCGCGTCGCCGCCGACGACGGGCAGCCCCTTGTAGGTGCGCTCGTACGCCACGAAGTACATGTCGCCGGCGCCCGGGGTGACCGAGACGCGCCGGTAGGCCTCGTCCGGGCCTCTGGTCAGCTCGTCGAGCTGGCTGGCCACGGCCTTGTCGGCCACCGAGGCGGCCAGCGAGACGGGGTCGGCCGCCGCCGGGGT
>DASUCK010000118.1:0-9476 GCA_036276095.1 Nonomuraea sp.
CAAGTTGTTGCCTGGAGACGAGTGCTACCGCCAGCAGTACTTGTTCAAGGTGCCGGACGGGTATTGCGGGATCGGCGGCACGGGCGTGACCTGTCCGGTCGGCCTGACCTTCGGCGAGGACCTGAGCTAACGTGTCGAGGAGAGCGGCACTAGATCGAGTCGAAGTGAGCTTGGGCGCTTGGTCGCCCGAGCTGGACTCAAGGAGCTGTGGCGAGACGCGGGCGCATCCACGGATACGGATCAGTGAGCGGCGTGCGTCTTGCCCGACGGTTCTGCTGAATCTGCCGCAGCGGCTCTCCGGCCGGGTAGAAACGCCCCCTCCCGTTGCCATGCGGGACAATGAGCCCAGCGTTGGCAAGGGCTGCCAGGTCGCGCGTGGCCGTCTGATCCTCGACGCCGGTTCGCTTCCGGTAGCCGGCGCGCCGTACCCGGTAGCCCAGGACGGCCTCGAACATGGCGTCAAGCGCGCTCGGGCAGTGAGTTTTCCGCGATGAGAGTATCGAGTTCGGCCCAGGTAGTTCCCGCCTCCCGCACTCGCTGCCACAGTCTGGGCCTGCATGTGGTGGGCGCGTAGATTGAATGAGACCCAGAGGTGGGCATCGTCGCGTGGCTGCCACGAACCGTGGCCGGTGAGGGCCAAGGCGTAGTAGTCCTCGGTGTTCGCCCCCCAACCACTCTTCGATACTTGAGAACTCCGGCTCTCCGATGTCCGATCTCGTCAGCACGGAAGTCGCAAGGGCGCGGGCCATACGGCCGTTGCCGTCGCGAAATGGGTGGATTCGACGGCTCATGTCGCCGGCGCGGTCGCCGCGCTCTCCGGCCTGGTCGCGGTCGTGCTGCTCTGGACGTCCGGGGTACGGCATTCTCGGTTGGCGGTATCTGCGCCTCCGGGCGTGACGGCGTGACGGCGTGACCTGCCGGGCTTCTCCGCGCGCGTCCGGATGAGGCAAGCTGTCCATGGCCGGGTCGTTCACGAGGCCCATACGAGCAGGGTCCGGGGTGACGGTCCGGCGCGTCGTGGATGGTCGATGGCGGCCGGACGGAGGTACGCGATGGCGTACGGCTCGCAGCGTGACGGGGTGATCGCGGCGTGCGCCGCCCGGCCGGGGTCGGTGGAGGACTACCCGTTCGGTGACGAGGTGGCGGTCTTCAAGGTGGGCGGCAAGATGTTCGCGCTGGTGGCGCTGGGCCCGCCGCCCGGTGGCGTCAGCCTCAAGTGCGACCCGGACCTCGTGGACGACCTGCGCAGCCGGTACGCCGCGATCACCGCCGGCTACCACCTCAACAAGCGGCACTGGAACACGGTCACGCTGGACGGCTCCGTGCCCGACGACGAGTTGCTCGACCTGATCGATCATTCCTACGAGCTGGTCGTGTCCCGCCTGCCCAGAGCCGAACGGGACAAGCTGAACCCGTGAACGACTGAACCACCGGACGCGCGGCGCGTCCGCGACGGCGTCCCACGTGCCGGGCGCTGGGCGGCGCGGTCGTGGCGGGTCGTTCTCGGGATGCCCCGCGAGTCACGGGTGTCGGTCTCCCGATGCGCCCGCGGGAGCGAATCGGGTTTTACGCCGGGCGGCATTCGTCCTGACATGATGACGTTCGGTGCGGCGCCATTGTGGCCCGCAATGGCGTTCGCCGGAAGGAGGCCGGCGTCGCGAACTGCGCGTTAACCCGCTGTTTCGGGCAGGAGGCCATTGGGGTGGCGACACCCACCCCCGGTGGACAGCCGGATTTGCGGAACAGATATTAGAGATGAGTGGAGGTTTCGATGAACGCACACCTTGACCATCTCGTCTGCTGGGTCGCCGACCAGCTCAGGTCGCTGCATTTCTACACGGAGGTGGTGGGCCTGCCCGGGGTACGATTCGAGGAGTTTCGCCAGGGTAAAGCGGCTTTCCCGAGCGTACGGGTCTCCGCCGGCACCATCATCGACCTGATGGCATTTGACGCCATCAACTCGGTGGACGAGGGCACCGGCGTGAAGGGCAGCTCCGGCCACCCGGTGAATCATTTCTGCCTGGCCGTGAGCAGGGAGGATTTCGACGCCCTCCAGGTCCGGCTGAAACAACACGACGTGGAGATCACCGGCACCGGTACGAACTCGTTCGGGGCCCAGGGCATCGCCCCGGAGGTGGTGTATTTCCCCGATCCCGACGGCAACGTCATCGAGGTGCGCTCCTACGAGTGACGGCGCGGCCGGGCCCGTACGGCGGTGCGTCAGCGGGCCCAGGTCGTCCAGCGTCGCGACGGGCACGGCGAGCTCCTCCAGCGCGTCCAGCGCCTGGGTGCGCGAGTGTCGGTGCGGTCTGGTACACAGGCGGCATGGGTGTGAGCGTCGATGAGTTCCTGGAGATGCTGGACCGGTTGCCCGGGGTCACGATGAGCCACGGAGGGGAGTGGGTCGGGATCAAGGTGCGCGGCAAGGGGTTCGCCTACCTGTGGGAGGCGACGGAGACGGTCGGGCTCAAGGCCACCATCGAGGAGCAGATCGCGCTGGTCGCCGAGCGGCCTGAGGTGTTCGAGGTGCAGTTCACGGCGGGGCGGTTCGGGTGGGTGGTGGTGCATCTCGACCGGATCGACGCCGATGAGCTGTTCGAGCTGGTGGCGGAGGCGTGGTGCCTGACCGCGCCCAAGCCGATGGTGGCCGAGTTCGAGGCGGCCCACCAGCTCGGTCCCCAGGCGTGACCGTGCCCGGCGGGTGCGAGATCGGCGTCCGGGCGGAAACCGGGTGCGAAGGCGGCGTCAGGGCGGGAACCGGGGGTGGAGGCGGCGTCCGGCGAGGGTCCGGTGGTGCCTTCGGCCCTCTGGAGGCCGGGGGCGGCTGCGGTGTCCGGCTGCGGGAGTGGCGTGACGCTGACGCGCCGTTCGTGCTGGCCGCGTTCCAGGTTCCGGATCTGCGGCGGGAGGCCGTCTTCCCGGTGGTCACGCTCAGCGACGCGCTCGGGTGGATCGCGTCGTGGGAGGGGGCCGGTCACGCGTTCGCGGTGACGGTCGGGGCCGACGGCCAGGTGGTCGGCAACGTGGCGGTGAGCAGAGGCGGGGCGCGTGGCAGCGGATGGGTGTCCTACTGGGTGGTGCCGGAGGCGCGGGGGTGGGGGATCGCGGCGGCGGCCACTGAGCGGGTGGCGCGGTGGGCGTTCGAGGAGGGCGGGTTCGTCCGGCTCGAATTGGAGCACCGCACGGACAACGTGGCCTCCTGCCGGGTGGCCACCAGGGCCGGGTTCCTGCCGGTGGGTATGGAGAAGCGGGGCGACTCCGGCCACGAGGTCGAACGGCACGCCCGCCGGCCCCCCGGCTGACCGCGACGACGGAGGCGGGCTGCTGATCCGTTGGACGATCTGGCGTTCGGGTGGTCACCGCCTGACGGGTGATCTAACCTTGCTGGGGTGGACAGCGCGAGTCTGGCGGCGGCCGGGCTGCTGGCGGCCCTGAGCCGGGCGTCCGAGATTCTCGCGGAGTTACACCACCCCTTCGTCCGCCGCGAGTGCTTCTCCTCCTTCTTCCCGCCCGCGGGTGCCCGCGTCGGCGCCGCCTTCATCCTTCCCGACGGCCGCGAGGTCAGGTTCGAGGTGTCCATCGCGGCCACCTCCACCGCGTTCCAGGTCGAGGGGTCGATCACCGCGGAGGGCGAGACGCTGCTCGACCTGCCGCGCAAGAGCCTGCCCGGCATCCACGACGGCCTGGCCGTGCTGGACGACTACGTGGGGGAGGTGGCGGCCCCGGCGGCCCGGCTGATCGACCAGCTCCTGGACGAAATTGTCTAAGTCAGACAATGGCTGCCATGCGAACTGGTGGGCCGTTGGCTGTCGTCGGCGCGTCCGTGACGCCCTGCGCAGCCGGGTGCTCTCCGGCGAGATCGCGCCCGGCACTCCCTGCCCGAGCAGGAGCTCGCGGCCTCGTACGGCGTGGCCAGGCCGACCGTGCGGGAGGCGCTGGCGGGCCTGGTCCACGAGGGGCTGCTCAGGCGCGAGCGCAACCGCAGCGCTTATGTCCCCGAGGTGACGATCTCGGACCTCGACGATCTCATGTACGTCCGCCGCCCCCTGGAGGACCTCATGGCCAGGGCCGTGGCCGGCCGGCGGGTGCCGGGCGCGGACGCGGCGCTGCGCCGGATGGCCGCGCTGTCCCCGGACGCGCCGTGGTCGGCGGCCGTGGCCGAGCACATGGCGCTGCACGAGGCGTTGATCGAGGCGGTCGGCAGCCCCCGGCTCGAACGGCTCTACGGCGTGCTGGCCGCCGAGACCCGGCTCGGCCTCGTGCGGCTGAGGGAGGTCTACGAGGACCGGGAGGTGCTGGTGGACGAGCACCGCGAACTGCTCGACGCCATCGCGTACGGCCCCGAGGAGGCCGCCAGGGCCGCCGTCGCGGCGCATCTCAGCCACCAGTGGGGCGGATGACCGGGGGGTGAGCGCCCGGGCCGCCCGGCCTGTTGCGCGCGAACCCTTGCGGGACGGCCGGGTGACTCGCGAGAATCGCGCCCATGCACGGCAATCCGATGCCGGACTCCTACGTGTACGTCACGGAAGAAGGCGTCACCCGTCACTATGCGGACGGTAGCGTCGAGGCCCTCGCGTGGGAGGACGTGGTGGAGGTCCGTGTGGTCACCGAGTCCGGTGAGGATGTGCTCTTCATCCTGCTCGACCGTGACGGCGAGGGCTGCGTCGTGCCTCGTTCCGCCACTGACGCCACGTTCCTCGCCCGCCTGCGCTACCTGCCCGACTTCGACCTCGATCGCCTCACCCTGGCCGCCGACTCCGCCCATGACGGCGTGGTGGTCGTCTGGCGCAGCCCCGATCCGCCGTCCGCGCTGCCGGATCTGGAGTACGACTAAGATCATTCATCGTGCCGCAACCTGCTGAAATATCGCGGTAGACCGCTTATTTCCCGCGTGTGCGCGTTGCACCAGATGGATCGTTCCGTCAACCCCCAGAGGTGCTCTATTGGCGTCCGATTGTGGACGTTTGGCGTTATTCCCCCTGCCGGAATCGATCTTTAGTCTTTAGTGGGGGCCGCCGCCCTTCTCTTTGCGTGGGACGTGTCAACCCATGTGGTCCAAGGAACGTCGAGTTATCGCGGTACACGGTTGTCACAGGGTGGTGCCTATGAGGGTGGGGACTGGGGAGTCCGCTGTCGTGCTCCTCGAGGCCGTGCCGCGCCGTCCGTCCAGCATCTGGACGCGGGCGTACTTACGGCTCCTGTTATACGGCGACACGACCTGCGCGTTGCTGGCCTGCGTCTGCGTGCTGGGCATCCGGCTGATGGCCGGCGTGTACATCCCGTGGGCCGAGTACCTGCTGGGCTTCGGCCTGGTCCTGGCCTGGCCGGTCGCGCTCATGATGGGGGGCGCGTACCGCCAGCGCGCCAACGGCGAGGGCACCGAGGAGTTCAAGGCGGTGTTCAACGGCGGCGCCGGCTTGATGGCGGCCGTCGCCATCCTGGCCTACGCCACGCAGGCCGCCATCGCCCGCAGCTTCGTCATGGCGATGCTGCCCCTGGCGTTGCTCGCCACGCTCTACTACCGCTACCGGATGCGCAAACGTCTCCACCGGCGCAGAGCCGTCGGCGACTACCTGCGCCAGGTGATCGCGGTCGGTCACCGGGAGTCGATCCTGGACCTGGTGGTGCAGTTCAGGCGTCAGCCGTACCACGGAATGCGGGTGGTGGGGGCCTGCCTTCCCGAGGACGCGATGGACGTGGACCTCGACGGCATCCCCGTGCTCGGCTCGTTCGGCGACGTGGCGCGCGTGGTGGAGAAGGAGCAGGCCGACGCGGTGGCCGTGCTGGCCTGCCCGGAGCTGGACGGCGCCGCGCTGCGCCGGCTGGCCTGGAGCCTGGAGGACGCCCGCACCGACCTGTTCGTGGCGCCGGCGCTCCTGGACGTGGCGGGGCCGCGCATCAGCATCAGGCCGGTCGCCGGGATGCCGCTCATGCACGTGGAGCATCCGGAGTTCGACGGCACCAAGCAGGTGGTGAAGACCGTCTTCGACCGGCTGGTGGCAGCCGGTGCGCTGCTCCTCCTGGCGCTGCCGCTGCTGGGGATCGCGCTGGTGATCCGGCTCAGCAGCCCAGGGCCGGCCTTCTTCTACCAGACAAGAGTGGGCAAAGCGGGCAGCGAGTTCCGTGTTGTGAAATTTCGTACGATGGTGGTTGATGCGGAACAACTCAAGGGCACACTGCGGGGATCGAACGAGTTCGACGGAGTGCTGTTCAAGATTAGGAACGATCCAAGGATCACCACGGTAGGCGGTTTCCTGCGGAAATACTCTCTCGACGAGCTGCCTCAGCTGCTGAACGTCCTGCGCGGGGAGATGTCGCTCGTCGGGCCGCGCCCGCCGCTGCCGGAGGAGGTCGCCGAGTACGGCGCCGACGTCCGCCGCCGCCTCGTCGTCAAACCGGGGATGACCGGCCTCTGGCAGGTCAGCGGCCGATCCGACCTGACATGGGAGGAGTCCGTACGGCTCGACCTGCGGTACGTCGAGAACTGGTCGCTCATCCTCGACCTGCAGATCCTCTGGAAGACCTGGTCGGTCGTCACCCGCGGAGAAGGGGCCTACTAGCGGTGAAAGCGCTCGTGCTCGCCGGGGGGTCGGGCACACGGCTCCGGCCGATCACCCACACCTCGGCCAAGCAGCTGGTGCCCGTGGCCAACAAGCCGGTGCTGTTCTACGGCCTGGAGGCGATCGCGGCCACCGGGATCAGGGAGCTCGGGCTGGTGGTCGGCGACACGCACGCGGAGATCGAGTCGGCCGTGGGAGACGGCTCGTCGTTCGGGCTGCAGGTGACGTACCTGCGGCAGGAGGCGCCGCTGGGGCTGGCGCACGGGGTGCTGATCGCCCGCGACTACCTGGGGGACGAGGACTTCGTGATGTACCTCGGCGACAACTTCGTCGTGGGCGGCATCAACGGCCTGGTGGAGCGGTTCGCCCGCGAGCGCCCGGCCGCGCAGATCATGCTCACCAGGGTCGGCGACCCGCGCCAGTTCGGGGTGGCCGAGCTGGACGCCAGAGGCCGGGTGGTCGCTCTGGAGGAGAAGCCCGCCCGGCCCAAGAGCGACCTGGCGCTGGTCGGCGTCTACCTGTTCAGCCCGGCCGTGCACGCGGCGGTGGCCGAGCTGAAGCCGTCGTGGCGCGGCGAGCTGGAGATCACCGACGCCATCCAGTGGCTCATCGAGGCCGGCCTGCGCGTCGAGTCGTCGGTGATCTCGGGCTACTGGAAGGACACCGGCAACGTCACCGACATGCTGGAGGTCAACCGGCTGGTCCTGGAGTCGTTGGAGCCGTCCGTACGCGGCCGCGTGGACGCCGCCAGCGAGCTGGTGGGCCGGGTCGTCGTCGAACCCGGCGCCGAGGTCGAGCGCTCCCGCATCGTCGGCCCGGCGGTCGTCGGCGGGAGCGCCCGCGTCACCGACAGCTACGTGGGCCCGTTCACCTCGATCGGCGCGGGCTGCGCGATCGCCGACAGCGAGATCGAGTACTCGATCGTCATGCCCCGAGCGTCCATATCCGGGGTCGGCCGCATCGAGTCGTCGCTGATCGGCCACGACGTCGAGGTCACCCCTGCCCCCAACACTCCCAGAGCCCACCGCCTCGTGCTGGGCGATCACAGCAAGGTGCAGATTTCCTCATGACGAGAGTCCTGGTGACGGGAGGCGCGGGCTTCATCGGCTCGCACTTCGCCCGGAGCCTCACCGACGCGTACGTGACCGTGCTGGACAAGCTGACGTACGCGGGCAGCCGCGCCAACCTCGACGGCGTGCGCCACGAGTTCGTGCTCGGCGACATCTGCGACCCCGGCCTGCTCGCCGAGGTCGTGCCCGGTCACGACCTGGTGGTCAACTTCGCCGCCGAGTCGCACGTCGACCGGTCGATCGAGGGCGCCGCCGACTTCATGCGCACCAACGCCCTGGGCGCCCAGACGCTGCTGCAGGCATGCCTGGACGCGGGCGTCCCGAAGGTGGTGCAGGTGTCGACCGACGAGGTCTACGGGTCGATCGACATCGGCTCGTGGGACGAGAACGCGCCGCTGCGGCCCCGGTCGCCGTACGCGGCGGCGAAGGCGGGCGGCGACCTCGTCGCCCGGGCGTACGCGATCACCTACGGGCTGGACGTGTCGATCACCCGCTGCGGCAACAACTACGGGCCACGGCAGTACCCCGAGAAGATCATCCCGTTGTTCGTCACCCGGCTGCTGCGCGGCGAGAAGGTGCCGCTGTACGGCGACGGCGGCAACGTACGGGACTGGATCCACGTCGAGGACCACTGCGCGGGCATCCGGCTGGTCGCCGAGAAGGGCGCGCCCGGCGAGGTCTACCACATCGCCGGCACCGCCGAGCTGACCAACAAGGAGCTGACCGCGCGCCTGCTGGAGGCCTGCGGCCGCGACTGGGACCTGGTCGAGTACGTCGCCGACCGCAAGGGGCACGACCGCAGGTACTCCCTGGACGACTCCAAGCTGCGGGCGCTCGGCTACCGGCCGGAGATCCCGTTCGAGGAGGGGCTCAAGGACACCGTGCGCTGGTACGCGCGGCACCGGGACTACTGGACCCGCTGAGCACGCCCGGGAGGCGGCATGAGGTGGCTGATCACGGGGGCGGGCGGCCTGCTGGCCGCCGACGTCCACGACCGGGCGGCGCTGACCGGCGAGCCGGTGCTCGCGCTCGGCCGGGCCGAGCTGGACCTGCGGGACCGGCGGGCGGTGCACGACTTCGTGGCCGCCTACCGGCCGCGGGCGGTGGTCAACTGCGCCGGCTGGACCGCGGTGGACGCCGCCGAGACCCACGAGGCCGAGGCGCTGGCGGTCAACGGGCACGGGGTGCGCTGGCTGGCCGAGGCGTGCGACCGGACGGGGGCGCGGCTCCTGCACGTGTCCACCGACTACGTCTTCGACGGCACCAGGGCCGGGCCGTACCCGGAGGACGCGCCGGCGGCGCCGGTCAACGCCTACGGCCGGACCAAGCTCGCCGGGGAGATCGCCGCCCTGGAGCACGGCCACCACGTCGTACGCAGTGCCTGGCTGTACGGCGCGCACGGGCCGAACTTCGTCCGCACCATGGTCAGGCTGGCTGGGGAGCGGCCGTCCGTGGACGTCGTGGACGACCAGCGCGGGCAGCCGACGTGGACCGCCGACCTGGCCGACTACCTCGTCCGGCTGGCGCGGTCGGACCTGCCGCCGGGCGTCTATCACGCCACCAGCGCGGGGGAGACGACGTGGTGCGGGTTCGCCAAGGAGATCTTCACGCTGCTGGGCGAGGATCCTGAGCGGGTGCGCGCGGTGCCGACCTCGGCCGTTCCGCGGCCAGCCCGGCGCCCGGCCAACAGCGTGCTGGCCCACACCCGCTGGGAGCCGTTGCGCCACTGGCGTGCGGCGCTGCGCGCGGCCTGGCCGCTGCTGGGGAGCCGTCAGTGCAGCGTGGCGTAGAACTCCCGGCACGTCCGGTAGTCGGGGAGCAGTCCGGCGGCGCGCGCTTCGTCGAG
>DASUCK010000119.1:0-4367 GCA_036276095.1 Nonomuraea sp.
AGCATCAGCAGGTGGTCGCCCGGGCCGAGCTGCCCGGTGGTGAGCAGGTGGTCGAGGGAAAGGACCTGGTCGCTGGCCCCGCAGTGGCCGATGGTGCGGCCGTAGTGCCAGGTCGAGCGGGACATGGGCAGGTCGAGCGCGGCCATGCACCGCTGTTCGACGATCTCCTCGGAGTAGTTCATGAACGCCACCCGCGTGAGGTCGCGGGCCTCGATCCCGCTCTCGGCGAGCGCGCGCTCGACGACCTCGATGAGCGCCCGCTGGATGCCGAACAGCGCCGCGGTGGCCTCGCCCTTGGGCATGACCTGCTGCCGGAACTGCTCGTTCCTGGCCGCGAAGCTCATCCGGCGCCCGACCGTGACGCCCGGCGGGAACAGGGGCTCGCTGCCCCGGTGCAGTTCCTCGGCCTCGGCCACCGTCGTCGTGCAGACCGACGTCAGGCGCGCGAACCCCGCCCCCTTGGTGAGGACGAGCGCGCTGGCGGCGTCACCGCCGATGTAGCCGGGGCCCATCCGCCACCGGTCCATCAGCGGGGTGCCGTAGTTGTCGGCGGCGACCAGCAGGGCGGCCTGCCGGCCGGGGGCGGCGTCGAGGTAGCTGGCCGCGAGCTCCAGGGCGATGAACATCCCGTTGCAGCCCTGCCGGATCTCGGTGGCGAGGACGTCCCCGCCGACCAGCTGTCGCTGCAGGTAGGAGTGCGGGGGCCAGCCGTCCGGCCCCTGGTGCCAGGTCGAGGAGTACAGGAGGAGGTCGAGGTCGGCCGGCGCCCGGCCGCTGCGCTTGAGCGCGCTCTGCGCCGCGTGCAGGGCCATCTCGGGAGCCGGTACGTCACCGGCCACCGCCGCCCCGGCCAGGTTGTGCAGCTCGGCCTCCTCGGCCGGGTACCAGCCCTTGGCGACGGCCTTCTCGACGCTGACGACGCTGCGCGGGAGGAACGCTCCCACTCCGCTGATGTACGTGTCCGCCCACTGCATGCTTGCGCCCGCTCCCCGCTAGACGGATTCGAGCTCTCGGACCATCGCCACGATGGTCGCCACGTCCCTGAAGTTCTCCGGGTCGAGTTTCGCGGCGGGGATCGGGACGCCGAGGTCTCTGCGGATGAAGTTGAGCAGCCGGGCTGTGCGCAGGGAGTCGAGGAGGCCGGACACCAGGAGCGGGGTCGTCTCGTCGACCTTGATCTCGTCGCCGTCGTGGACGAGGTTGTCCTGGATGAAGTCGACCAGCCGCCGCGTGAGGTCGGTCATGCGCGGGCTCCTGTCTTGACGGGCGTGGTGGAGAGGATTCTGAACACGGCGGTGGCGATCGAGACTCCGGAGCCGTACCCGACCACGAGCAGGTGGTCGCCGGGCGCCAGCCCGCCGGTCGCGAGCAGATGGTCGAAGGCGATGAACTGGTCGACCGCTCCGCAGTGGCCGACGCGCCGGCCGTAGTCCCAGGTCGTCTGCTCGACGTCGAAGCCCAGCAAGGCCAGCTGCGCGTCCAGCCGGTCGCGGCGGCCGTGCCGGAACGCCACCCGCGTGACATCGGCCAGCCCGATCCCGGCCTCGTCCAGCGTCTGTTCCACCAGCAGCATCGTCGCCTTGTGGGTTATCAGATATATCCCGGTTCCCCGCTCTTTGAGCAGCTCGCGGCGGAGCTCATCGCGCCGGTCCCCGAAGTTGAGCTCCCTCCCGACGGTGGCGTCCGGGGGGAACAGGGGATAGGTGCTGTCGTTGACGGCTTCGGCCTCCGGCACCGTCGCCTCGTTCACCGAGAGGAGCTCGGCCATTCCGTACCCCTTGCCGAGGACGAGCGCGCACGCGGCGTCACCCATCACCGCCCCCGGCATCATCCGCCAGCGGTCAACCAGCGGGGTGCCGTGGTTGTCGGCGGAAACCACCATCGCCGTCTCGCGGTCCTGGTCGGCCTGCAGGTAGCTCGCCGCCAGCAGGAGAGAGCTGATCATGCCCACGCAGCCGCTGCGGATCTCGAACGCCGGCACGTTCCCGCCGAGGAGGTGCATCTGCAGGTAGTGCTGGGGCTGCCACCCGTTCGGGCCCTGGTGCCAGACCGACGGGTAGAGCAGCAGGTCGAGATCGCGCGGGGAGGACTCGCCCCAGCGGTCGTAGGCGTCGAGGACCGCGAGCCGCGCCATCTCGGGCGCGGGCATGTCGCCGGCCACCGCCGCGCCGATCTGCTGGTACTGCTCGGCCTCCTCGGCCGGGTACCAGCCCTCGCGGACCGCCTCCTCGACACTCACGCTGTCAGGCACATGGACGCCGAGACTCCTGACGAACATGTTGGATGTACGCACACGTCCCCTAACTCGTCGACGATCCAGGACGACGGCCGCCAGCAGCGAAAAGACGGCTTATCCGATTTATTTCGGGGCCGGGATGTCACGTGACTCCCGGCGGGCGATGAAAACAACGCGAAATAAGCCGGCGAGCCGCCACGGGCAAGGATAGGGGCGGCCCGCCGGATAAAGCAATAAGACCGGCCATGAAACGGTCGGCGACATTCCGTGATCAGGTACTGACAGAACGTGCCGGCATTTGGAAATGCGCCTTTCCGCCGGCCGCCGCGATTTCCCCGAATGGAATTCCACGATTCGGTGGCGGAAGGACGGCGCCGGGCCCGCGCCTGAGGTTCAGGCCCGGCGCGCGCGGCTCAGGACACGCTCGGGCAGGCGATGTTGTTGACTCTGAACTCGGCCGGATTGCCGTTCCTGCCGACGGCGGTCGCCGAGAACCCGAAGCTCTGGCTGGAGCCGGGGCCGATGTAGGAGTTGTGGCTGGCGTTGCGGGCGGTCACCTGGGCGCCGGTCTGGGTCACCGTGGCGTTCCAGGCGGTCGTGATCTGCTGGTTGTCAGGCCAGGTCCACGTCACGGTCCAGGGCTGGATGGGGGTCGTGCCGGTGTTCCTGATGGTGACGCTGCCGTTGAAGGAGCCGTTCCAGGCGCCGGCGGCGTAGGTGACCTCGCAGGAGGTGCCCATCTTCAGCCCGCCGCGCAGGAAGTTCGCGAAGTTGGGCCAGGTGGGGTTGATCGTGCCGGTCTGGACGGTCTCCGTGCAGTCGGCGGTGGTGGAGACGGTCTGCCCGCCGAAGTGGGCGGGGTCCATGATCTGGTCCATCAGGTGATCGGCGCCGGGCACCGAGATGAACGTGGCGTCGCCGCAGACGGACTTGATCTTGTTGTAGAGCAGGACGCTCTGCCCGTGCGGCACCAGGAAGTCGGCCTGGCCGTGCAGGAACAGCAGCGGCGGGTCGTTGCCGTCGACGTAGGTCATCGGATTGGCCTGGGCCACCTGGGTCGGGCAGGTCTGGATCGGGCAGCCGACCAGGAGGGACTCGGGGGAGGCGGGAGAGTCGTGGTCGAGCCCGCCGGTCGGCAGGTTCTGGGCGTTCATCTGCAGGAAGTCGGTCGGGCTGTAGAAGGCGAGCCCCACCTGCACGGCGCTGGAGACTCCGGTCGTGCCGACCGTGCCCTCCAGCGCCGCCACGCCGCCGGAGAAGGTGGCCATCTCCGTCAGCCATCCGCCCGAGGAGTCGCCCATGATCGCGAAGCGATTGGGGTCGAGCTGGTACGTGGCGGCGTTCGCGCGCAGCCAGCGGATGGCCGCCTTGACGTCGTGCACCTGGGCGGGGAAGACCGCTTGGGAACTGGACCGGACGCTGACGCCGGCCACGGCGAAGCCCAGGGGGTTGAAGACGTTCGCGATCTGCGCCGCGCCGACCTTGCCGTCGTCGCTCGACCAGGCCGAGCCGCTGTGCCAGATCAGCAGCGGCCGGGGCGTGATGCCGGTGGAGGGCAGGTAGATGTCCAGGAGATGGCCCCTGCTACCGGCCGGTTGTGCGGGTGCGTACGCGATATCGGTGATCACCTGCGTGGTGGCGTGGGCGGGCGGCGCGAACGCGGCCGGCACACCCACGGCGGCCAGCACGGCCAGGGCCATGCCGACGATCGTGGCCGCGCGGATTCGAGCTTGCATGGTGCGACTCCGGTTGGTCGGATGATCGCCGCTTCCCCGGTGGCCGTCCCTGTCTCCTCCGGTGCCGGGGCAGCCGCGATCAGCACGCCGACCGTTGCGCCTGTGAGAAGAACGTCCTTCGAGTGTCGCGGCTCACATCGATATGGGCGGGGAGACGATATGACACGTAAGTGAGGATGGTCAAAGTTTTCTCGGTATCATTCCCATCAATCTGGAAAGCGCCCAAATCGGACTTTATGGTCGGAAAGAGCGAAAGAAGTCGCAGATCGTCCATGGCATGCCCACGCGGTCCGATACGCACCCCCGAGGCCTTGACCCGACGGCCACGTGCGGAACAGGACAGCGGCCGAACTCCCGGAAAAAGGCCGCCCCCGAAAATGACGCCGGCATTAGCC
>DASUCK010000120.1:0-7587 GCA_036276095.1 Nonomuraea sp.
GATGGCACGGTACCGCCTCGAAACAAAGCAGACCGACACCCCTGTGGTACGCGATCCAGGAAGTGAATAGACCATGTATAAAAAGATCCTCGCCGCCACGCTGATGTCACTCTCGCTCAGCGTCGGGCTGGCCGGTGCCGCCCATGCGACGACTCAATCCGAAAACGAGACACAAGCCGATGCCGGCACGATGGCGATATGGCACTACTACAATTACTATCTCTACCTCAGTGACTGTGAGTACACGGGTAGATACCTTGTCTCGACCGGACAGTACAAAGCGTGGGACTGCGTGCGCATTGACCACAACATCTGGAAGTGGGGGCTTCGGGTCCTCGACTGACCTGTCCCTTCTTCCCCCAGCAGGTCAGGGCGTCGACTGAAGCCGTGGTGGACCACGACGGGCCGCAACCAAGCAGGCGTCATCGCAGGCGAGCGGGCGGGACTCCGTGAGACCGGAGGCCCGCCCGTTCGTACGATGCCCCCGGTGTGCGGTTGGACGAGGCGACGAGGCTACGAGCCGTCGTCGGCCGGATGGCTGGGGGGCAGTCGCTGACGGCGGGCCCACGCCGCGAGCCGCTGGAGGGCGGCGTGGTCGGGGCCGCCGAAGGGCGCGGTGACGAGCACGATGATCTGTTCCTGATCGTCGACGCTGGTCAGCGCCTGCCAGTCGAGGCTGAAGTGGCCGGCGATCGGATGGTGGACCTCGCTGTGGCCGAACGGGTGGACGGTGACCAGGTGCTGGCTCCACCAGGTGCGGAAGTCGTCGTCGCGGACCGACAGTTCGCCGACGAGCTCCTGCAGCCGGGGCTGGCCGGGGTAGGCGCCGGCGGCCATGCGCAGGCTGGAGACGGCTTCGCGGGCGCGGCTGGGCCAGTCGGCCTGCAAGGCTCGGACCTGCGGGTCCAAGAAGATCATGCGGACGTAGTTGCGGTGTTTCGCCGGCATGGCCGCAAGGTCGCCGAGCAGGCCGGAGGCGAGCTGGTTCCAGGCGAGGATGTCCAGGTAGCGGCCGAACACCAGGGCGGGAGTGTCGACGAGGTTGGCCAGCAGCTGCACCGTTCGCGGGGTGACGTGCTGCTCGCTTGCGACGGGCTGCTCGGGCGTGCCGGGGTTGGCGAGCTGGAACAGGTGCCGCTGCTGGTCCTCGTTCAGGCGCAGGGCCCGGCCGATCGCGGCCAGCACCGGGCGGGACGCGGTGCGTACCCGGCCTTGCTCCAGTCGGGTGTAGTAGTCGGTGCTGATGCCGGCGAGCTGGGCCACCTCCTCGCGGCGGAGCCCCGGGACCCGGCGCGGGTAGGGCGGTTCGGGGAGATTGTGCTCGGCTGCGGTGACCGCGGCGCGCCGGGCGATGAGGAAGTCGGCGAGCACGCCCCTCGCGGAAACCAGATGCGGGCCATCCGGGCTGTCCATGTCAGCTCATGATGGCATCTGCACGGCCAATCTTCCGGGGAAAACCGTTCCTCGGAACAGCCGATCCTTCCAGCTCAGCGCGCTATCGGCAACGGTGGAGGAGGAAGGGAGGCCGACTCTGCAGGCTGGAGGGGGCTGTGGGGGTCGGCCTTCCTTCTTGGACGTGCGGCGGGGCGGCGGTAGGTGTCGCGCGGCCCTCCCCCCTTCCGCGTGGGCGGGAGAGGGAGGACCGCTGTCCGGTGTCGCGGCCCGCAGCGGGTGTGCCTTCAGTCGGGCAGGCGGTCGAGGAGCCAGGTGGCGCCCTCTTCGGTGATCTGGGTGTGGCCGTTGTTGATGCTGCTGCACAGGAAGTCGTCGAAGTCGCTGTCGTCCGGGGGCAGCGCGTCGATGTCGGTGTACAGGTCGGCTTGGGTGATGTCGCGGACGGAGACGGCGCTGATCGACGGGACGAAGCAGTGCCCGGGGATCGGGTTGTCGACGCCCAGGCCGTAACCGGTGGCTTCGGCGATGGCGTTGAGCACGTCCGCGACGATCTTGTAGCCGGTCAGGGTGCCGCCGGGGGCGCCGTCGACGGGCGGGACGCCCGGTGCCTGGACCTCGGCGACGTCGGGGGTCAGGACGCGGAGCTTGGCCGCGAGGGTGTCGGGCGCGATGGGCTGGGTGCGGAGTTCGGTGCCGGTGATGAGGTCGCCGGTGCCGAGCAGCGCGGTCTCACCGGCTTCGATGCCGTTGCCTGCTCCGTTGCCTGCTCCGTTGCCGGTTCCGTCGGCGATGGCGAGCAGGCGCGGAATGCGCGGCCATCCGCCGATTTCCGCCAGTTTCTGCAGGAACTGGGTGCGCAGGGGATCGATGCCGGGCGCGCCGTTCCAGTCGGGCAGGTGCCAGGCCAGCAGCTGGCGGGCGGCCGGGCTGTTGAACAAGTCGGCGAAGCGGGCGTCGTAGGGCTTGATGTAGTGCGCGAACGCCTGGAGCGAGATCGGCACGTAGGCGCCGCGGTGCGGGGTGTCCCAGGAGAAGTACACGCCGACCTGGTGGTCGATGCGCTGCACCTCCATCCGGGTGAGGGCGTAACGGGTGACCAGGCCGCCCATGCTGAACCCGCCGGCCAGCAGAGGGGTGTTGCCGAGCCGCTCGTCGACGGCGCGGTGGATGGCCGCGGTGGCGGTCTGCGCGTTGTCCAGAATGGAGGCGCCGCGGTCGTCGTAGCCGATGACGACGACGTCGCGGCCGCGGCGGCGCAGCTGGCTGATCAGCGGGAAGGCGCGCCGCTCCAGGCCGTCGTAGAGCTCGTCGATGTCACTGCGACCGGCCCCGAAGCCGTCGGCCAGGAGCACCGGCCGCGTCAGGCCGGGGTTCCTGTCGCCGTAGTAGACCCACGCGGTCCCGCCGGGCAGCGGCCAGAGGTCGCTCCACTTCTCGGCGGGCGGGGCGGTGGTGGCGGCGTCGGCCCTGGAGCTGGCGCTGGAGGACAGGACGATCGTCGATGCGGCGCTCAGGGCGCTCACGAACTGCTCTTTGTTGATCACATCCGGATAGGTACCTTGCGCGACCTCACGCTTACCTCAAGCGATGCTTCTTTCTTGATGGTCGCCTACCCATCTGCGCCCCCGCCCATAGACCGGCCGGAACGCCGGGCATGGCAAGAGCGGAGGAGTGGGATGTAGTGTGTCCCGACGTACGTGGATCGGCCCGAATGTGGCGAGGTGCAACCGTTCTTGGCGATTGTTCGAAATGATCACCTCGGGGAGTCATGAGCCTGCATGAGGCCCTGTACGCGCACGGGGCGATCAGCAAGAAAGCCGACGTCATCTGCGAGGCCGCCGAAGACCTCAAGATCGCCAGGCGTGACTGGAAGAAGGCGCTCGGCTTACCCGACGACGCGGTCAAGTACGACGACCCGGCGGATGCCGTCATTTCCGTGCGTGATGTCTGGCACGAAGAGTTCGGCGTCTACATGGAAGTGCTCGAACAGTGGTGCCTGGCGACGAAGGCGTCGGACGCGGGCTTCACGTCGGTGGACGACTACCTGGCGGCCCGGAAGAACGGGAAAGCGCAGGGCGGCGGTTCATGACGTCGGACGACTACCTGCAAGTGACCACCGCGATCTACCGGCTCAAGCAGGTTCTCGATTTCCTGTCCGCGATCGTCAACCCGGTCACCATGATCACCGAGATCCTCACCGCGATCCACACAGTGACCTCGATCTTGCGCGATGTTCCGGGCGATCCCGACGCCATCGACGAGCTCGGCACGGCCTTCCGCAAAATGGCGACCGCCGTCGACGCCGCCAGCACCGACATCGACCACACGAAGACGACCGTCCCGTCGGTGTGGAAGGGCGAGGCCGCCAAGGAGGCGCTGGCCGCGCTCAAGGCGACCGACGACCTGCTGGTGGTGGCCGCGCCCGCCATGCGCAAGGCGGACGTGTTGTTGCAGGAGTACGCCGAGGAGGTCCGCAGGCTGAAGCGGGAGCTGGGCGTGCACCGGCAGCACCTGTCCGAGGCGGTGAGGGAGCTCAGCAACGCTCAGAACTTCGCGCTCAACCTCTGGGACACGGTGATGCCGTTCGACGAGGACGGCGGCCTCGTCGAGGAGCTCGGCAAGGCCATCGGGGCCATCGGCGGCGGCATCGTGGTCTTCGAGCAGCTGCGTGACGCGGCCGACAAGCTGAAGCGCGGCCTGCGCGACGTCGAGGGCAAGGCGCGGGCGAGCGCCGTACGGTCGCCGCACGTGGACCCCTTCGACGCCGCGCTCCTGGCGAACGCGGGCATCAACGGCATCGCGCGGGAGGAGAGCGGCATCCTGTCCAAGGCGCAGCTCGCCCAGGCGGCCGAGAAGATGGACGGCCTGTCCCCCGAGGACCGGGCGCGCCTGCAGAAGCTGCTCGACGGCGCGGGCTCCGAGACGGAGCGGGCCTACCTGATGAAGGCGCTCGCGGCCGGCCACTCGATCGACGACCTCGTCACGTTCGCCGGGATCATCCACGGCAAGAGCGACGCCTGGCTGCGCGAGCACCTGAGCCTGGTCGACCCGAGCTCCAGCGGGAAGGTGCTGGTCGGCGGCGTCGAACTGGAGCAGCAGAACCCGACGACCTGCGGCTCCACCTCGATCATGGTGGCCCGCGCCATGAACGACCCGTTGTACGCGCTGGGCCTGACCACGGACGGCAAGGGCAACACGTTGTCCACCACCGACCTGCGCGAAAGGCTCACCGCCGAACAGAACCGCATCCACGACTCCACCAACCTCCTGTGGCCGCAGAGCGCGGGCACGACCCCGTGGGGCCTGACCGGCGAGATGAACGACCACGCCGACTCCTTCGGCGCGAGCTACGACTGGCGATTCGTGGACGACACCGCCGAGGGCTCGGTCAACCCCGCGCTCAACGACGCCGTCGGCGCGGTGGACGACGGGCACACGGTGCCCGTTCTCATCGGTGACTCCTACCCCGCCCACTACGTGCTCCTCGTCGGGCACGAGGGCGACGACCTGATCTTCTACAACCCGAGCGGGGAGATCAACCGGGTCAGCGAGGCCGACTTCCGCAACGGCAACGTCTCCGCGCTGGGCTTCAAGCACGTGCAGGGCGTGGTGACGCCCCGATGACGCGACGGCTCGCGCTGGTGCCGCTCTGCGGGGTGCTCCTGTGCGGTTGCACCGGTACGAGCGGCACCACGCGGGCCGACGCGGACCGGCTCAACGTCCTGCTGTCGCAGCCTTTCGTCAAAGAGGCCGTCGGCAAGCCGTCCATCAGGGCCGCGTTCCAGAAGTCGGACGACCTGCCGGCGACCCGGGGCACGGCGACCGTGGTCCTGGCCGACCAGCGGACGGCGGCTCCGGCGGACGACGCCCGGCGGTGGGCCCAGAACGGCATGCGGAAGCTGCGGGAGAGCGGCTGGACGGTGTACGCCACGGTGTGCCTGCCGCCCCGCAGGTCCGACGACGCGGACGCGCCCGAGGAGGGCGCCTGGGACGCGTGGTCGTTCGCCGCGCACGCGTACAAGGTCGTCGACGGCGTGTCCTACTTCGCCGTCGCCCAGGGGCTCGGGCAGGTGTCGGGCAACGTCGAACTGTCCGTGGAGATGCGCGCGCCGAGCTCTCGCGAGCCGGCCTCCGACCTGTTCCCCGAACGTCCCCCGGCGCTCGCGGAAGGGGCGAACTGCGTGGAGAGCGCGGCCCTGCCGGACAAGAAGGTCGCCGACGGGCCAGCGGTGATCATGGGCGAGAGCGGCCCCGGCGACGGGCCACGCGACGAGAACGTACGCTGATCAGCTCACCGCTTCTGCCGGGTGATCGCCGAGCCCTTCCGGCACTCCGCCCTATTCTGTAGGGCGTGGTTGATCGAGGGCAGTCGGTGTCGGCGCAGTTGCGCATCACCCGGGCGAACGCGCGCTACCAGCAGTGGCAGGCGCTGCTGGGCAACCGGGCCAAGCGGCAGCGGGCCAAGGAGTTCCTGATCCAGGGCGTGCGTCCGATCAGCCTGGCGATCGAGTTCGGCTGGCCGGTGCGCGCACTCCTCTACGACGCCGAGCGGCCCCTGTCGGGCTGGGCCAGGCAGATGCTCGAAGCGGCCGGCGGCGAGCGGGTGGCCATGGCCCCCGACCTGTTGCGGGAGCTGGGCGGCAAGGACGAGGACGTGCCCGAGCTGGTGGCGGTGGCCGAGCTGCCGGACGATGAGCTGTCCCGTATCCAGGCGGGGCCGTCCTTCCTGGGCGCGGTGTTCGACCGGCCGAACATTCCCGGCAACATCGGCACGATGGCACGGTCCCTGGACGCGTTCGGCGGCACGGGCCTGATCGTCACCGGGCACGCCGCCGACCCCTATGACCCTCGTTCGGTGCGGGCCTCCACAGGGTCGCTGCTGGCGCTGCCGGTGGTGCGGGCCCCCTCGCACCGGGACGTGCTCGCGTGGGTGGCGCGGCTGCGCGCTCAAGGTCTGCCGCTCATGGTGGTGGGCACCGACGAGAACGGCGGTTGCGACATCGCCGAACTGGACCTGACCGGCCCGACCCTGCTGATCATCGGCAACGAGACCACCGGGCTGAGCGCGGGATGGCGGCAGGCGTGCGACACCATGGCGCGCATCCCGATGGCCGGCTCGGCCAGTTCCCTGAACGCCGCCAGCGCGGCGACCGTGACGTTGTACGAGGCCGCCCGCCAGCGCCGCGCCGGGGCGAGCGGCACGTCATGAGCTACCGTCACGCGACTGATCGGGGCGACTACCAGGACCTGGCCGGCGGCTGGGTGCTCCATTCCGCTCCGGGGTTCCCCGCGTTCCCCGTCCGGCTGGCCAGCGAGATCTTCCAGCGTGCCCTGGCCCTGCGTGGTGGCGACGCGCCTGCCGTGGTGTGGGACCCCTGCTGCGGCAGCGGTTACCTGCTGACCGTCGTGGCGTTGCTGCACAGACCCCGGATCGCCGCGGTGCTGGCCTCCGACCTCGACCCCGGCGCACTGAGCTTGGCTGAACGCAACCTCACCCTGCTGAGCCGCGACGGGCTGACAGCCCGAGCCGCCGATCTCCAGGCACGTGCCGCTCGCTTCGACAAGCCGGCCTACGGCGCGGCGGCACATGCTGCCGGCCGGCACGCCACCGAACTCGACGCGGCCGGAGGGGACGTGCCGTATGCGGTGCGCCAAGCCGACGTGTTCGATCCCGACCAGCTCCAGCGGGCTCTCGGCCACCAGGCGCCCGACATCGTGATCACCGATGTCCCCTATGGCGAACAGACCCACTGGCGCGGCCCCGGAGCCGCGGCAGGGGTCACCGGCATGGTCGATGCCCTGGCTGTCGTGCTCCCGCACGACAGCGTGATCGCGGTGACGGTACGCGGTCGCAGGGTTCCGGTAGATGGCGGCCGGCGTCCCCACACCTCCTTCAAGATCGGTACGCGAGCCGTCGCGTTGTTCCGTGCTGAGCGGCGAAACGAGAACGAACCCCGGAATCCCGGTTAGGGGCAGGCGGAGGGACGCGATTCCCGGTGGAGGCAAGCCAACGCGGCCAACGGTCACGTCCCCACCGACTCCGGCGCTGGACTCCGCCATCAAGAGCTCGAAGGCCACCGAGAACAGTCAAGCGATCATGGGCGTCACCCTGCGATCGGCATGATCCTCGGCGAGCGATGGCGTCGTCCACGCTGGCGTCCCGGGCCGCAGACCTGACCCGGTCGAGGCCGG
>DASUCK010000121.1:0-2969 GCA_036276095.1 Nonomuraea sp.
CCTTGGCGCGAGCGTCCGACCGCACCGTCATGTCTCGTCCGTTCGCAGGGACCGACCCGTCGCCTCCTCGCGGGCGCAAAAAGTCAGGTATATGGTTAGTCCAATGGAAGGCTTGCGGTCAAGAAGGAGGGCCAAGACCAGGTGGGAAATCCGCCGGTACCGGCGCCCTCAGGCTTTCGGCGGATCTTCACCGCGCTGAGCATCCCCAACTACCGCCTGTTCTTCGCCGGCCAACTGGTGTCGGTGATCGGGACGTGGATGCAACGAGTCGCACAGGACTGGCTGATCCTCGAGATAGGCGGCGGACCGATCGAGCTGGCGATCGGAGTCGCACTGCAGTCGGTGCCCACCCTACTGCTGGGGGTGTGGGGCGGGCTGCTTGTGGACCGCTCCAAACATGTGAGGCAGCTCCTGCTCGCCTCGCAATTGGGCATGGCCCTGCTCGCCCTGACGCTCGGGCTGCTGACGGAGACCCAGCACGTCAACCTGGCAACCATCTACATCAGCGCCTTCCTCGTCGGGCTTCTCAACCTGGTCGACAAGCCCGCACGCCAGTCTTTTGTGCTCGAGATGGTCGACGAATCACAGGCCGCCAATGCGATCTCGCTCAACAGTTCCATCAACAACGCCGCCCGCCTGATCGGGCCCGCTATCGCGGGCGTAGTCATCGGCATCGCCGGCTCGGGGGTGGCGTTCCTGCTGAACTCCTTGACGTTCGTGGCCATCGTGGTCGCGCTGATGCTGATGAGGAGAGACCAGCTGACCCCTCGCCCTCCGGAGCCGCGGGGCGGGGGCCAGGTGAGAGCCGGGGTCGCCTACGCCTGGCGCGACCACGACATCCGGCTCGCGCTGGTCGCGACCTTGGTGGTGTCGGCCCTCGCGCAGAACTTCCGGGTCGTGCTCCCCCTTATGGCCGCCGACGTCTTCGACGCCGGGCCCAGTGCCTATGGCTGGCTGATGTCGTTCCTGGGCATCGGAGCCATCGTGGGTGCTCTCATCTGCGCCTACCTCGCCAGCCCGTCGATCCGGATGATCACCGTGGAGCTGGCGCTCTTCGGCGTTGTCACGATCCTGGCGAGCCTGGCCCCGACGTACGCCCTGATGCTCGCCCTGATGCTCGGTGTCGGCGCTGGCAACACATCGTTCAACACGACCTCGAATGCCCTCGTCCTGCTGGCCGCCGCACCTGGGATGCGGGGGCGGATCCTGTCGCTGCGCAACCTGATGTCGAACGGCGCCACACCAGCGGGCAGCCTGGCCATCGGTTGGGTGTGCCAGGTGTGGGACGCCCGCGCGGGTCTCGCCGTAGGAGGGCTGGTCTGCCTTCTCGCCTGCGTCTTCCTGGCGTCCCGCGCGCGTTCGGGCTCCAGCTCGACAGTCGATCAACCGAGGACCGATCTCGGCGCTCCTGAACCCGAACCACCCACCAGCTGAGGAGAGACATGGATCCAGCCCAGATCCCGAGCCATCCCGCAGTCACGCCCATGCCGGGCGACTGGCGCAACAGCGATTTCGTCAGGGCGTGGCACGAGAAGGACGACGACGTCGGTGACCGGTTGGCCTTTCCTCGCGCTTTGACCGCGGGCATCGTGGCCACCAGCGAGTCCCCGCCGTCTGTGGTGGTCGACGTCGGCTCCGGGCCTGGCACCTACCTCGCCGTGGTGCTCGAGGCCTTCCCCCGGGCCAGGGGCGTCTGGGTCGACTCCTCGGAGCCGATGCTCGACATCGCCAGGAGCCGACTGGCGGCCTTCGACGACCGCGTCACCTACGTCATATCAGACATGCGGGGCCTAGGGGACGTCGCCCTGCCGACGGCGGACCTCGTGGTCTCTTCGCGCGCTGCCCACCACCTCACCTACGACGAACTCGTGGTGTTCTACCTCGCTAGCCACAACGTGCTCCGCTCGGGCGGGTGGATCGCCAATTTGGACCACACCGAGCCGCCTGCCGGGTGGGACCGGCGCTACAAGCAGGCGCGCAAACTGGAAAGACCGCCCAAGAAGGGCAGTGCCGATCTGCCACCGCACCGCCACGACCATCCGAGGCCAACCATCATGGAGAACCTGTCGGCGCTCGCTGAGGCGGGATTTGCAGAAGCGGAGCTTGTCTGGAAGGCGTACCACACGTGCCTGTTCATGGGCCTCAAGCCGTGACCGGAATTACGACGGCAAACCACAAGGACCAGAGGACGTGCGGCTGGTGCTCGTCCTGCGCCGGACGGCGCCCTGCAGCAGCGCCCCCTCGCGCGGGCATTCGCCGAGCCAATGCCCGCGCACTCGGTCGTCGGGCTTCGGCGCGCCGGGCCTGCGGCAGTGGTGACGGTCTGCGCACCGGTGGCACACGTCGGGCCGAACCGAAGGCAGGCCGAAGAGCTCGTCCGTAGCCTGGCTGAGGCTGCCTGCAGATCGTCCGGCAACCGGATTGCTTACTGCCAGAAGCACGTCACCCGGAAAGAGACGGTCAAGCCCGCGTCGTGACCGATCTGCTGCCCCGCCCAGTCGGGCAAGACCGCGGCAGGATCGTCGACCGCAAGCAGGGCACCCTGCGACAGACCCGCTTCCATGCGGGCTCGCGTGAAGATCATGGGCCGCGCGGTCCGGCCGGTCGCTGGAGGAGTACATCGTCACCTGGCCGACCTGGCGGCACGGCCCCAGGTGGGTAAGCCATCGCCACCGCCCAGAGGCGCGGACGGATCAGCGGCGGTATCTCGCACCGGAGGCCATCGTCGCCGAGCGCGACACCGAGCGCCGGCAATCCTGGCGCTCGTCGTGGCGCGCGAAGTACCCCGTAACGGCAGAAGCCCCACAAGAAGTCTTGCGGGGCTTCTGCCAACACGACGGACGCGAGTCCGAATAGTAGCGGGGGCAGGATTTGAACCTGCGACCTCTGGGTTATGAGCCGCTCACACTCCCCGGACGCCGGACCCTGACGAACATCCCCGGAGGGTCGCGGACGGCGTCGTCGCAGGT
>DASUCK010000122.1:0-17828 GCA_036276095.1 Nonomuraea sp.
CCAGGCCACGGCGGAGGCGGACCGTCGATTACGGCGAATGCGGTGAGCGCAGCCGTGGCCGCGAGCACGAAGAGTCCCTGTCTGGCGTACACAGCGGCAACGCTACTTCGCCGGTCCGCAGGAGGCGCCGCGCGGCGGCAACTGGCCCGTGGTCAGGTAGCGATGCACGTGCTCGCGTACACACGGGTGGCCGGAGAGGTAGAGCGCATGCCCGCCGATGGCCGGCAGGAAACGGGCCCCAGGAAGCTGGGCGGCCAGCCGGCGGCCGTCCGCGGTCGGGGTGTTGTCGTCGTACTCGCCGCCCGCGATGAGCACGGACGACAGGCCCGGCGCCTTGATGGGGTGAGGCGCGTACGTCCTGGCCGGTGGGAGGCCGGCGCAGTGGTTGGCCATCGGCCACACGGCCCGCCACCCGATGCGGGGCGTATCGCGACGCAGGAAGCCCTCCAGCTTCTTGACCTTCGCGTAGCCGGGGTAGGGCATGTCCGCGCAGAGGATGACGCGCGACAGGTCGGGGTCCGGAGCCCCTTGCCCCTTGGCGAAGAACGAGGCGTCGCCGGCCTGCGCCCGCGCGAGCCCGGCGGCCAGGCGCTCCCAAGTGGCCTCGAAGGTGAAGCTGGCGCGGGAGGCGATCTGGGTGTCGCTGATGCGCACGTCCGGGCCGGCTTCGGGAGCGGGGATGGGCTCGCGGCGGGCCTTGGCCATCACCTCGTCCCAGACGGCCACCGGATCCTTGTCGTGCAGCGCGCAGGTGGCAGTGTTCCGGCACCACGCGGCGAAGCGCTTGAAGTTGGCCTCCAGGGCCTTGGCCCGCGGCTGGAGCCAGGTGCGCAGGTCGGGGGTGGTGTGGTCGAAGACGCTGTCGAGGTACATCCGGCCGACCTTGCGCGGGAACAACTCGGCGTAGGCCTGCCCGAGCACGGTGCCGTGCGAGTTGCCCAGGTAGGTGAGCTTGGCCTGTCCCAGGGCCTTTCTGATCGCCTCCATGTCGTGCGCGATCTGCCAGGAGTTGAGGCTTCCCGACAGCGGCCCGGCCTCTTGGGCGCATGCTTGCCCGAAAACGCGGTTCTTCGCAGCGTACGCGTCGTATGCGTCCCTGCCTGGAAACACCCACTCGGTGGCGAAGGGTGCTGGTATAGGGCAGTTGATCGCGCTGGACTTGCCGAACCCTCGCGGGTCGAAAATCACCACGTCGAACCATTTGGTCAAATCTGCGAAGGACTGCTTCGCCTGGCGGAGAAGCGCGATCTGCTCGCCAGGCCCCCCGGTGTTGACCAGCAGCACGCCCTTCTTGCCATCCTGGTCCTGAGCGGGCAGCTTGGCGAGACCGATCGCCACCTCCTGACCTGATCGGCGGGCCCAGTCGGCCGGCACCTGGATCTGTGCGCACTGCAGACCGTCCCCGCAGTCCTGCCATGACAGCGGCGTGCTCGGGGCCGGGGCGATGGCGGTGACCGCGCCGACGACGAGTGAGGCAACGATGTTCATGCTCGGAAGGATCGCCGTCGCCACCCCGTCCAGGCGTCCCCCTTTCTGCATATCTTTTGCCGGAGCGGCGGAAATGCCCAAGGCTCCTCTCCCGGCACTGCTGGCGCCCGGCATTCAACGCCGCGAACCACGTCTCTTCCGGCCTGGCGTCCTCATTGCGCTGGAAATTGCGAGCGATCCCAGATCGGTGAGGAGGAGAGGCGCAGCCGTGCGTGGCATACTTCCCACCACCTTCGCTCATGGCACATCACCAAGAACGCGGGGATCGGCACCGACTGGACACCCCGCGAACTGCGTCACTCATTCGTCTCCATCATGAGTGACCAGGGCGTACCCATCGAGACCATCGCCGATCTCGTCGGGCACGCAGGCACGAGCGTCACGGAAGCGGTCTACCGGCACCAGCTCAAGCCGGTGATCACCAAGGGCGCGCACACCATGAACACAATCTTCGGTGACAAGCCGACGGGTTGAGTCCGAGTGAGATGGCTCCCCGATTGGCTCCTATCGACTTCCAGAAACGGAAAAGGGCCCGACCCGCTTAGCGGATCAAGCCCTCTACCTGGTCTAACTCTGTCGGGGTGGCGGGATTTGAACCCACGACCTCTTCGTCCCGAACGAAGCGCGCTGCCAAGCTGCGCTACACCCCGGCGCACGCCCGTCTTGTGCGTGCTTGGAAAAGTCTAGCGGACTCCCAACGTGGTTGTGACCGCCTTCAGCGGCGGGGGACGAGGGTGAGGAGGGACGCCTCCGGGAAGCAGGCGAAGCGGGCCGGGGCGTAGGGGGAGGTGCCGAGGCCGGCGGACACGTGCAGCCAGGCGGAGTCGTGGCGGCTCAGGCCCTTGACGCGGGCCCGGTCGATGCCGCAGTTGGTGACCAGGGCGCCGTAGAACGGGATGCAGAGCTGGCCGCCGTGGGTGTGGCCGGCCAGCAGGAGCTGGTAGCCGTCGGCGGCGAACAGGCTCATGTTGCGGGGCTCAGGGGAGTGCATGACGCCGAGGCGGAGGTCGGCGTCGGCCGGGGCGGGGCCGGCGACGAGGTCGTAGCGGTCGCGCGAGATGTGGGAGTCGTGGATGCCGGCGACCGCCACGTCGAGGTCGCCCACCTTGACGCGGGCCGTGGTGTTGTTCATGTCGAGCCAGCCCTCGGCGGCCATCCCGGCGCCGAGCTCTTCCCACGGCAGGTTGGGTGTGTGCTGGCGGCGTTCGTTCTTGGAGGTGCGCCACAGGTAGCGGGCCGGGTTCTTCGGCTTCGGGGCGTACAGGTCGTTGGAGCCGTACACGAACAGACCCGGGCGGGACAGCAGGGGCTCCAGGGCGTGGAGCAGCGAGGGGACGGCCTCGGGGTGGGCGATCGAGTCGCCGGTGTTGACCACCAGGTCGGGCTGCAGCGCGCCGAGCGAGCGCACCCAGTTGATGAGCATCGTGCGGCCCGGCGTCAGGTGCAGGTCGGACAGGTGCAGGATGCGCACGGGACGCCGGCCGCGATCGAGCACGGGCACGTCGAAGCGGCGGAGACGGAACCAGTTGCGCTCCACCACGGTGGCGTAGCCCAGCCCGGCCAGGCCGAGACCGAGCATGGACAGGGGCACTGCGACGGCTTTCCTCACCTACTCATGATGCCTGACGTCAGGCGCGAGGGGTCCGCGCAGGCGGCAAGATGGACCGCATGAGCGCATTGAAGGACAAGCTGAAGGCTGATCTGACGGCCTCGCTCAAGAGCCGGGACGACGTACGTCTCCGAACGATTCGCATGGCACTGGCCGCGGTGAACGTCGAGGAGGTTTCCGGCAAGCAGGCCAGGGAGCTGACCGACGACGAGATCATCAAGGTCTTGACCAAGGAGGCCAAGAAGCGCAAGGAGGCGGCGGAGGCGTTCGCGAACGCCGGGCGCGCCGAGCAGGCCGAGGCGGAGCTGGCCGAGCAGCGGGTGCTGGAGGACTACCTGCCGGCGCAGCTGTCGGACGAGGAGCTGGTCGGGCTCGTGGACGCCGCGATCGCCGAGGTCGGGGCGTCCGGGCCGCAGGCCATGGGCCAGGTCATGAAGGCGGTCAATCCGCGGGTCGCGGGACGCGCGGAGGGGGGCCGGGTGGCGGCCACCGTACGCGCCCGTCTGGCCGCCTCCTGAGGGCTCGCCCGGCTGCCGGTGGCGCATGAGGGTGAGGTCTCCTCCGTCACCCGCCGGGAGGGGTTCTCAGCCGCGGGCCACCCGCGGAGAGGAGGCCTCAGCCGGTGGGGACGATCGCGGGCCCGGCGTCGGCGAAGCCGCCACGGCCGTCGCCGCGCCCGGGTCCGTCGCCGTCCCCTCCGCGGTCGTCGGGCGGCCCGTCACGGTTGTCGGCCGGGTCGTCGAAGATGTCGAACGGATCGTCGTCGCCTTCTTCGTCGTCGTCGCGGTCCTTCTTCGGCTTGGGCGCGCAGTGCTCGGTGCACCCGCCGAACCGCGACCGGTCAACGGGCGTGAAGTCGACCGCCTCGATCCCCTTCAGGGCGTCGATCATCGATTCCTTCCAGATCCGGCCCGAGATCGACGCTCCGAACACCTGCGGGTAGTAGCGTCCCCCGATGGTGATGCTCCGCAGCTCGTGGCCGGACGCGCCGCGCGGGTCGCCGAGGCTGACCGCGGACGCCAGGTTCGGCGTGTAGCCGGCGAACCAGGCGGACATGTAGTTGTCGGTGGTGCCGGTCTTGCCGGCCGCCTGGCGGCCGATGCCGCCGACGCCGCTCATCGTGCCCTTGGTGAACACCCCGGACAGGATGCCGTTGACCGCGTCGGCGATCTCCTCCTCAAGCACCTGCGAGCACTTCGGTTTGTACTGCTTGGCCTTGCCGTTGCGGTCGACGATCTCGGTGATGGCCAGCGGCCGGCAGTACTTGCCGCGGGAGGCGAACACCGCGTACGAGCTGGCGATCGTGACCGGGTCGACCTCGTTGACGCCGAGCGTGAACGTCTCGACCTCCGACAGCTTGCCGCCGTCGGCCCGCTTGACGCCGAGCTTCTTGGCCATCTTGACCACGCTGCACAGCCCGACCCGCTCCTGCAGCTTGACGAAGAAGGTGTTGACCGAGCCCCAGGTGCCGGTCTCCAGGGTCTTGAAGCCGGCCCCGCTCTCGCTGGAGTTGCGCACGGTGTGGCCGGGGTCGCCGACGTTCTGGCCCTTGCAGTTCTTGAACGAGCTGTAGCCGCTGGCCTTGTATCCGGCGGGGGAGGGGAAGCCGTCGCCGTACTTCATGCCCTCTTCGAGCGCGGTGGCCAGCGTGTAGACCTTCGCCGTCGAGCCCTGCTGGAAGCCGGTGCCGCCACCGTGTGCCGCGTCGGCCACGATGTTGTAGCCCATCTCGTTCTTCTTCTTGTTGCCGCCGAACTTCCGCGAGGCGGCCATCGCCTTGATCTCGCCGGTGCCGGGGACCACCATGGCCTGCGCGGCCACGGGCTTGTCCTTGGTGGAGACGAACTCCTTGATGGCCTTCTCAGCGGCTTCCTGCATCTGGTGGTCGATCGTGGTCTTGATGGTGAGGCCGCCGCGTTGGAGCAGTTTCCGCCGCTCGTCGGGGTTCTTGCCGAACTCGTCGTTGTTGAGGATCTCGTACTGGACGTAGAGGCAGAAGTACGGATATTTGCTGGCCTCGCAGCCGCCGGGGAACTCGATGTCCTTGTACCCCAGCTTCTTACCCTTCGCCTCCGCCGCCTCCTGCGGCGTGATCTTGCCGATCTCCGCCATGCGGTCGAGCACGAGGTTGCGCCGCTGCAGCAGCCGCTCGCGCGACTCGGGGCCGACGTTGGGGTCGGTCCTGGCGGGGTTCTGTACGGCGCCGGCCAGCGTCGCGGCCTCGACGAGGCTGAGCTTGGACGCGGGCTTGTCGAAGAAGCGCCTGGCCGCGGCCTGGATGCCGTGCGCGCCCGCGCCGAAGTACGCGATGTTGAGATATTTCTCAAGGATCTGGTCTTTGGCGTACTTCCGCTCGATCGCCATGGCGTAGCGCAGCTCGGCCAGCTTGCGGGAGAGCGTGGGCGCGATGGCCGCCGCCTGCTCCTCGGGCGTCTCGGCCTTGTTGACCAGCACCTGCTTGACGTACTGCTGGGTGATCGACGAGCCGCCCTGCATCACGCCGCCGTTGGTCATGTTCTTGACGAGGGCTCTGGCCGTTCCCTCCACATCGATGGGCCCGTGCTGGTAGAAACGGAAGTCCTCGATCGCGATCAGCGCCTCGCGCATGATCGGGGCGACCTGGTCCAGCGAGACGGACTGGCGGTTTTCGTAGTAGAAGCGCCCGATCTCCTTGCCGTCGGAGTCCTGGAGGATGGTGCGCTCGGGAAGCGGGGGTTCGTCGAGCTCTTCCGGCTTGAGGTCGAGTGCCTCCACAGCGCTCTTGGCGCCCATGCCCGCCCCGCCCACCGCGGGCAGGGCCACCGCGGCCGCGAGCACACCCGCGGCCGTCCCGGCGATGACGAGACGCAGGAGGGCGAGTATGGGGTTGGAACGATCTTTGCGCTGCGCTTGCACGCTACCAAGAGTACGTCGAAACCCTGGCCTTATCGGTAGCGGCACCCCATTTCGCCTTGACAGGTGGGGGTGACTAGTCATTCCCGGTCAACACGGCCGCGAGAATTTGGTCCTCTGGGGTCTGTCGGCCCGAACGGGTAGTTGCGTACGTTCTCCTCTGCGGCAACTGAATACGGAGGCTCGGCGCCCGCGCCCGTCGGCCCCAAGTGACGACTGACCACCTAAGGGGAGTGGGGTCGAAAATGTGGATCACGGATTGGACCTCCCGTGCCGCCTGTAAAGGTGCGGATCCGGATGCCCTGTTCGTGCAGGGCGCCGCGCAGAACAGGGCGAAGCTCATCTGCCGGGGCTGCCCGGTCCGTACCGAGTGCCTCGCCGATGCGCTGGACAACCGCATCGAGTTCGGGGTATGGGGCGGCATGACGGAACGCGAACGTCGCGCGCTGCTTCGGCGGCGACCCGACGTGGACTCGTGGCGAGAGCTGCTCGAGTCAGCGAAGGAAGAGTACGAGCGAACGAATGAGCTGATCGCGGGCTGATCCAAGCCCGGCGAGCCGAGTACGGCCGGCGCCGTCCGCCGGCCGTACGTCTGTGCACCGTCATCCGTGCACCCTCAGCTGTGTCGTCGGCTGGCGTCGTCAGCCGGCATCTCAGCCGTGCACGGCCGGGTGCGTCGTCAGGCGCTCGCCAGCAGCTCCCCGATCTGCCGGAGCCCGGCCAGATCGTGAACATCCTCGGACATGGCGCGGACCTTCGCCACGGGCACCGTGGGGTGGGCCGAGACGAAGTGTTCCCGCTCGCGGGTCTCGCGGGCGGCGAGCTGCATCCGGCCGGCGTGCAGCCGCAGCACGGCGGCGGTCAGCTCGTGCTCGCCCCGCGCCTCGAGGTCTTCGGCCGCGGCGGCGCTGCGAGCCGCCGAGAGCGCGGTGGCGGGCGACACGTGCACGCGGTTGACCACCAGGCCGGCCAGGGGCATGCGCTCCTCGGCCAGCCGCTCGACGAAGTAGGAAGCCTCGCGCATGGCGTCGCGCTCCGGCGCGGCCACCACCAGGAAGGCCGTGCCGGGCGCCTGCAGCAGCCGGTACGTCATCTCGGCCCGCTGCCGGAACCCGCCGAACACCGCGTCGAGCGCGGACACGAACGTCTGCAGGTCCTTGATCACCTGAGCGCCGAGCAGCTTGGTCATGGCGCCGGCCATGAGCCCGAACCCGGCGTTGAGCAGCCGGAACGCGCTGCGCCCTCCCGCTTTCGCGGGTGCGGTCAGCAGGCGGATGAACCGGCCGTCCAGGAACCGCCCGAGCCGCTCGGGGGCATCGAGGAAGTCGAGCGCGGAGCGTGACGGCGGCGTGTCGACGATGATCAGGTCCCACTCGTCGGAGCGGCGCAGCTGGCCGAGCTTCTCCATCGCCATGTACTCCTGCGTGCCGGAGAAGCTGGAGGACAGCGACTGGTAGAAGGGGTTCGACAGGATCTGGCGGGCCCGCTCGGGGTCGGCGTGCGCCTCGATGATCTCGTCGAACGTGCGTTTCATGTCGAGCATCATCGCGTACAGCTGCCCGCCGTCCGGGCCGTCCTGGACCAGGCGCGGGGTGTTGTCCAGCTCGCTGAGGCCCATCGACTGCGCCAGGCGGCGGGCCGGGTCGACGGTCAGCACGACCGCGCACCGGCCGCGCTCGGCGGCGCGCAGGCCGAGGGCCGCGGCGGTCGTGGTCTTGCCCACGCCGCCCGCGCCGCAGCAGACGATGATCCGGGTGCCGCGGTCGTCGAGCAGCGCGTCGACGTCGAGGCGGGCGGGCTTTCTCACGCTGCTCCTTGGGTGCTCACGCCGCTCCTTGGGTGCGGATGCTCTCGGCCAGCTCGTACAGGCCGGCCAGGTCGACGCCGTCGGCCAGCAGCGGCAGCTCGTAGCGCCGGAGGCCGGCGGCGGCCAGGGACTCGCGTTCTGCGCGTTCGAGCTCGGTGCGGCGGGCGTGCTCGGTCACCTCTGCCGCGAGGGCCTCGGCCAGCGTCGTGGCGTCGGCGCGGTCGGCCACGCCGGCGGCCTTGAGCCCGAGAACCAGCTCGCCGACGTCGAATCGGCCCTTGACAGCACTGTCAAGGACGGCCTGTGGAAGCTGGGATTCCCGGACCATGTTGACGAAGATGCCGCCGGCGGGCAGCCCGGCCGAGCGCAGCTCGGTGATGCCGTCGAGGGTCTCCTGGACCGGCATTTCCTCCAGCAAAGTCACGAAATGTACGGCGGTTTCGGGAGATTTCACGACGCCGTGCACCAGGTCGGAGTGGTTCTTGATCGGGCCGACCCGGGCCAGCCCGGCGACCTCCTGGGTGACGTTCAGAAAGCGCGCGATGCGACCGGTGGGCGGGGCGTCGAGCACGACCGCGTCGTAGACCCTGCGGCCGTTGCTGCCCCGCCTGCGCACCGCCTCGGTGGTCTTGCCGGTGACGAGCACGTCGCGAAAGCCGGGGGCGACGGTGGTGGCGAAATCGACCACGCCCATCTTGGTCAGCGCGCGGCCGGCGCGGCGCATGCCGTAGAACATCTCCAGGTATTCGAGCATGGCGTCTTCCGGATCGATCGCCAGCGCGTACACGTCTCCGCCGGAGGGGGCCACGGCGATCCTGCGCTCCTCGTACGGCAGCGGCGGCAGATCGAAGATCTGCGCGATTCCCTGCCTGCCCTCCACCTCGACGAGCAGCACCTTCCGGCCGCCGGAGGCGAGGGCGAGAGCGAGAGAGGCGGCGACGGTCGTCTTGCCCGTGCCGCCCTTTCCGGTGACGACGTGCAGTCGCACGCCGGCCCAGTCGGTGTCCGGAGAGTCCACGTTTCGAGGCTACCGAACGGTCACTTGACGCAGGCCGCTGCCCACCCTTTGAGATTACTCACACTACTCTGACCCCCATGAAGAAATGGGAGTACCTCACGGCCCCCGTGCTCATCCACAACACCAAGGTGATCCTGGACAACTTCGGCTCCGACGGGTGGGAGCTGGTCCAGATCGTGCAGGGGGCGAACCCCGAGCACCTCGTCGCCTACTTCAAGAGGGAGAAGCAGTGACCCCGGAACCAGTGACCCCGGAATCGGCGACCCCCGAAGCGGAGACCCCGGAGGAGCGGCTCGCGGCGCTGGGCCTGACGTTGCCGCAGGTGCCGGCGCCGGTGGCGGCGTACGTGCCGGCCGTGCGCACCGGCGACCTCGTCTACACCTCCGGCCAGGTGCCGCTGGTCGAGGGCAAGGTGGCCGCCACCGGCAAGCTGGGCGCCGGCATCTCCACCGAGCAGGGCGCCGAACTGGCCCGCGTCTGCGCGCTCAACGCGCTGGCCGCGCTCAAGTCGGAGATCGGCGACCTGGGGCGGGTCGTCCGGATCGTGAAGGTGGTCGTGTTCGTGGCGAGCGACCCGTCGTTCACCGATCAGCCCAAGGTCGGCAACGGCGCGAGCGAGCTGCTCAGCGCGGTGCTGGGCCACAGGGGCAAGCACGCGCGCAGCGCGGTGGGGGTGGCCGCGCTCCCGCTGGACGTGCCCGTGGAGGTGGAGCTGATCGCCGAAGTCTCCTGAGCAGGACTGATCGCCCGAGCCTCCCGAGTGGGGATATGTCACGATGACCGAGTGATGTTCTAGAGGAGGTCATGTGACCGGATTTCCGCTTCCAGCCGGGCTCGCCGCGCGGGCCAGGGACATTCTCGCCGGACGGGTCGAGCCCGTACCCCCGCGGGACGCCGCCACGGTGGTGATCCTGCGGGACGGCGCCCGCGGCCCGGAGGTCTACCTGCTGCGCAGGAAGTCCACCATGGCCTTCGCGGCCGGCGCGTACGTCTTCCCCGGCGGGTCGGTCGACGCCCGCGACACCGACCAGGCCGTGGCGTGGGCCGGGCCGCCGCCCGCCGAGTGGGGGGCGGCGTTCGGGGCCGACGAGCGGCTGGCGCGCGGCCTGGTGTGCGCGGCCGTGCGCGAGACGTTCGAGGAGTCGGGCGTGCTGCTGGCCGGCCCGGGGCCTGGCTCGGTGGTCGCGGACACGACCGGCGACGACTGGGAGGCCGACCGGCTCGCGCTGATCGACCGCGGCCTGGCCTTCGCCGACTTCCTCGCCCGGCGCGGGCTGGTGCTCCGCTCCGACCTGCTCAAGCCGTGGGCGCACTGGATCACGCCGGAGATCGAGACGCGGCGCTTCGACACCCGGTTCTTCACGGCCGTGCTGCCCGAGGGCCAGCGCACCCGTGACGTCGGCGGGGAGGCCGACCGGGTCGTGTGGCAGCGTCCCGCCGACGCTCTCGACCTGGCCCGCCGTGGGGAGATCTTCCTGATGCCGCCGACCCACCACACGCTCACCGAACTGGCGGCGCTCGGGGGCGTGGCCGACGTGCTGGCCGCCGAACGCGAAATCGTGACCATCATGCCGAGGGCCGTGGAGATCGAGGGCGAGATGCGGCTGGTGACGACATGAGCGGTCTCCACATCCCGATCGACACCCCGGACGGCTCCCGTACGGAGCACGCGGAGAACCTGCTCGCCCCCAACCCGTCGGTCATGACGCTCGACGGCACCAACACGTGGGTGATCGGCGCCGGCGAACAGGTGATCGTCGTCGACCCGGGGCCGAACGACGAGCGGCACCTGCGCCGCGTACGCGACCACCTGGCCGGCCGCCGCGTCACCCAGATCCTGCTCACCCACGGCCATTTCGACCACAGCGGCGGCGCGAAGGGCTTCGCCGCGATGGTGAACGCCCCCGTACGCGCCCTGGACCCCCGTCACCGGCTCGGCGACGAGGGGCTGGCCGACGGCGACGTGGTGACCGTGGCGGGCCTGGAGATCCACGTGTACGGCACGCCGGGGCACTCGTTCGACTCGCTGTGCTTCTGGCTGCCGCAGGACCACGCCATGCTGACCGGCGACACCGTGCTCGGCCGCGGCACCACGATCATCGCCCGCGACGGCGGCCTCGCCGACTACCTGCGCAGCCTCGACAAGCTCAGGGCCGCGGCCGAGCGCCTGGAGGCGCGGGCGCTGCTGCCGGGACACGGGCCGGTGCTGCCCGACCCCATCGCCGCGCTTGACGGCTACATCGCTCACCGGCGCGAACGGCTCGACCAGATCAGGGCGGCGCGGGCCGGGGGCGCGCGCACGCCGCGCGAGATCGTCAAGATCGTTTACGCCGACGTGGACAGGTCGCTCTGGCCCGCCGCCGAGATGTCGGTGCGGGCCCAGCTCGACTACCTGGAGCGGTTGTAGAGCCGGTCGAGGTCGAGGATCGTCACGGCCTTGGCCTCGATGCGCAGCCAGCCGCGCTGGGCGAAGTCGGCCAGGGCCTTGTTGACCGTCTCCCGCGAGGCGCCGACGAGCTGCGCCAGCTCCTCCTGGGTGAGGTCGTGGTGGACCCGCAGGCCGTCGTCGGTCTTGGTGCCGAACCGCTCGGCCAGGTCGAGCAGCTGCTTGGCCACCCGCCCGGGGACGTCGGTGAAGACCAGGTCGGCCAGCACGTCGTTGGTGCGGCGCAGGCGCTGTGCGAGCGCGCGCAGCAGGTGGAGGGCCACCTCGGGGCGGCCGGTCAGCCACGGGCGCAGGTCGTCGTGGCCCAGCCCGGCCAGGCGGACGTCGGTCAGCGCGGTCGCCGTGGCGGTGCGCGGACGCGGGTCGAACAACGACAGCTCGCCGAACATCTCGCTCGGCCCCAGCACGCTCAGCAGGTTCTCCCGGCCGTCCGGCGAGGTGCGGGAAAGCTTGATCTTGCCTTCCAGCACGACGTAGAGCCGGTCGCCGGTCTCGTTCTCGTGGAAGAGCGTCTGTCCCTTGGAGAGCTGGACCTCCGTGATGCTCGTACGCAGCGCGGCTGCGCTCTCGCGATCCAGCGCGGCGAACAGGGGGGCCTTGCCCAGCACATCGTCGGTGTTCACTCTGCCTCCTCTGCTGCCATTGTGACTCACCCCACCCGAGACGGCACACACAGGTTATGGGAACGGCAGAGTGGTTCGGCCAGGTGTGTCGCCATTTATCGAGCTTGGCACGTCAGCAGGTCGTCCACCGAGGCCACGGCGTCCGCCACGGACTGGCCGAGCAGCACCCTGAGCACGTGCACGGCCGCCGGATCCGGGAGCCGGCACTGCTCGACGGCCAGGCGCAGCGCGGGCGGCAGCACCGCGGGGTCGCCGCGCCGCGATCCCGTCGCCGCGAACACCACCAGGTCCGCCCAGTCGCGCATGTCCTCGGCCATGGCCCGCTCGTCGTCGTACGCCGCCGCCCCGCTCGCCCACCCGATGAGCACCTGACCGCCGCGGCCGAGCGCCACCGTCTGGGGGCCGAGCCGCAGCCCGGCCGTCCCGCGGGCGTGCAGCCGCGCTGTAGCCGCGGCGCAGGCCCAGGCCAGGCGGCGCAGCGCCACGCCGCTCAGCGCACCGTTACGCCGGACGAAGTCGGCCACCGCCGCCCCTCCGGGCTGGTCGTCCCGCGGTCGCGCCATGTCCCCTCCCCTGACCGGTCACCCGCTTGTACGCGGCCCGAGCCCCGCGGGTTCAACGGAATTCCCCGACGGCATGGATCGGGCACCCGCCGGGCGTTCTACGCTTGCGGACATGGCGACGAACGCGGCGGGGCGCAAGCCGGAGACCCAGCTGGCACTGGTGCGCCGGGCGCGCAAGATGAACCGGATCCTCGCGGAGACCTACCCTGACGCCCACTGCGAGCTCGACTTCGGCAACCCGCTGGAGCTGCTGGTCGCGACCATCCTCTCGGCGCAGTGCACGGACAAGCGGGTCAACATGGTGACCCCGATCCTGTTCGCGAAATACCCGACGGTTGAGGACTACGCGGCCGCCGACCGGTCCGAGATGGAAGAGATCATCCGGTCGACCGGGTTCTTCCGCGCCAAGACCAACAGCATCATCGGCATGGCGCAGGCGATCTGCGAGCGGCACCGCGGCGCGGTCCCCAAGCGGCTCAACGACCTGGTCAAGCTGCCCGGCGTGGGGCGCAAGACGGCCAACGTCGTGCTCGGCAACGCGTTCGGCGTGCCGGGGCTGACCGTCGACACCCACTTCCAGCGGCTCGTGCGGCGCTTCGGCTGGACCGACGAGACCGACCCGGTCAAGATCGAGCACGTGGTGGGCGAGCTGCTGCCCAAACGCGAGTGGACAATCTTCTCCCACCGAGTCATCTGGCACGGCCGCCGCATCTGCCACGCCCGCCGCCCCGCCTGCGGCGTCTGCCCCCTGGCCGCCCTCTGCCCCTCGTACGGCACCGGCCCCACCTCGACCACCGAAGCCCAGAAACTGGTCCGCCCCGGCCCCTTCTCCTGACCCTCTCACGCCCCGCCTCCACGACAGCCCCGCACACCACTCGTCATGCAGGCCCCCAGCCGAAGCCCGCTTGCCCCTCCTCGTGGCGCCCCAGGACCTCAGCGGGAGCCCTCTTGCCGAAGGACCTCAGCCGAAGTGTCCCGGGGCGGGAAGTGACAGAAGCCCGCGTGTGTTGGAGGTGTCGTGACACAGGTGCCCGACTGGCTCGACACACTGGCGGCGCAGGCGCAGCGGACCCAGGTCCCCCGATACCTTCGGCCGCCCGCCGACCAGGGGCGGGCCGCCGCGGTGCTGATGTTGTTCGGGGAGGGTCCCTACGGTCCCGACGTGCTGCTGATCCAGCGCAGCACCCGCGGCCGCCGGCACGCGGGCCAGCCCGCCTTCCCGGGCGGCGGCGTCGACCCGGAGGACGGCGGCCCGGTCGCGGCGGCGCTGCGCGAGGCGGAGGAGGAGACCGGGCTCGACCCGCGCGGCGTCCACGTGCTGTGCACGCTCCCGGAGCTCTACCTGACCTACAGCGACAACCGCGTGACCCCGGTCGTCGCCTGGTGGCGCGAGCCGTCGGCGGTGCACGCCGCCTCGCCGGCCGAGGTCGACTCGGTCGAACGGGTGCCGATCGCCGAGCTGGTCGACCCCGGCAACCGCGTCATGCTGCGCCACCCCAGCGGCATGGCCGGCCCGGCCTTCAAGGTGCGCGGCATGCTCGTGTGGGGTTTCACGGCGACGGTGCTCGACACGGCGTTGCGCGCCGGCGGCCTCGACCGCCCGTGGGACCCCTCGCGGGTGGAGGACATGCCGCCCGAGGTGCTCAACCTAGCGCGCTGACCGCAAAGCCACTCCCAGCGACGCCCACCCGGCCACGTCGGCGTCGCTGTCGACGGCCAGCGCCCGCAGCGTGTCCAGGCCGACCGGGTCGGGAGGGTCGCCGAGCACGTGGTGCAGCGCGTACGCGGCGCCGTAGCGCACCCTGGGGTCGTCGTGACCGGCCAGCTCTATCACGGACGGGAGCGAGCGCGGGTCGCCGAGATGGCCGAAGGCGATCAGTACCGAGTAGAGCACCATGGCGTCGTTCTCGCTGGCGGCGAGGTAGCGCAGCACCGGCAGCGTACGGTCGGCGAACGGCCGCAGCATCCCCATGATGTCCACCCCGAGCAGCCGTTCGGCCACGGTGTCGGCGGCGCACAGCCGCCGGGCCTCGATGAACGACTCCAGGTCGCCGCGCTGGCGCAGCACGGAGATGACGTGCCAGCGCAGCGGACCGTCCGGATCGTCGTCGCGCAGAGCTGCCTCGATGAGATCGCGCACTCTTCCCTCGGCCGACGGCATACCGCTCAAGGTAGCCAGGAGGGTGACGCCGTCCTGGCCGAAGACGTGCACGCTTGACCGTATCGCTGGCTACCTTTGAAGCGTGCGCGGTGATCTGCTTGACCTCATCTTGATCGGCCTCATGGTGGCCTTCGGAATCTCGGGTTACCGCCAGGGTTTCATCATCGGGGTGATGAGCCTCGTCGGGTTCGCCGGCGGCGCCGTGCTGGGCATCTTCATCGCGCCTCCCATCGCCAAGGCCGTCGTCGACGGCGACACGCCGCAGGCGCTCCTGGCGATCGTGATCGTGTTCCTGTCCGCGACGATCGGGCAGTTCGTGTCCTCCACCATCGGCGCCGTCGTGCGCAGCCACGTCACGTGGGAGCCGGCCAAGCTGGCCGACGCGATCGGTGGCACGTTCGCGAGCGCGCTGTCGGTGCTGGTGTTCGCCTGGCTGATCGGGTCGCTGATCATCTCCACGACGTTCACGCCGCTCGTCGACCAGGTGAAGAACTCCGCGCTGCTCACCACGGTCGACCAGGCGGTCCCGCAGGCGGCGCGTAACTGGCAGCAGCCGTTCAAGAAGTTCATCGACCGTTCGGAGTTCCCGCCGGTCTTCGACGCCATCGGCGCGGGCACCCTCGTCGACGTGCCGCCGCCCGACCAGAGCGTGCTGCAGGGCGACCGGCTGAGGCGGGCGCGGCAGGCGATCGTCAAGGTGCAGGGCAACGCGGAGAGCTGCAACAAGCACATCGAGGGCACGGGCTTCGTCTACGCCCCCGGCCGCATCATGACCAACGCGCACGTGGTCGCCGGCGTGACGAGAGACCTGCAGGTCATCGACCACGACAACGTCCGCCACCCGGCCACGGTGGTGCGCTACAACCCGCGCCGCGACATCGCCGTTCTCCACGTGCCGGGGCTCGGCCTGCCGCAGCTGGACTTCGTCGAGGACGGCGGCAGGGGCGACAACGCGATCATCGCCGGCTTCCCGAAGGGCAAGGGGTTCACCGCCGAGCCGGCCAGGATCGGCGGCCGGCTCGACGCCGAGGGCCCCGACATCTACCGGGAGCGCACCGTCACCCGCCAGGTGTTCGCGATCCGCGGCACGGTCCTGCCCGGCAACTCCGGAGGCCCGCTGCTCACGCCCGACGGCCGCGTCTACGGCGTGATCTTCGCCGCGGCCATCAACGAGCAGGAGACCGGCTACGTCCTGACGGCCGAGGAGGTCATGCCCGACGCCGCGGCCGGCCGCACCGACACCACGCCCGCCAGCACGCAGGAGTGCGACTGACCTCGGCCTTCCCCGGGCCCCGCGGTCGCTAGCCCGGCAGCTTGGCCAGGATCTCCGCGATGGCCCTGGCGGCGTCGGTGTCGGGGTTGAGGGCGGAGGCGGCCTGCCCGACCGCGTCGTACGCGCCTCCGTACGCCTGGGTCTTGGCGGCGCCGCGGCCGAAGAGGGTCACCGCGCCGCGCCCGTTGCCGCGCTGCAGGTGCGTCAGCCCGACGCAGATCTGCGCGAGCCCCTGCCACAGGTCGCGCTCCTCCTCGGGAGCGCATTTCCAGCGGCCCTCGAACACCTCGTGCGCGTTGAACGGCAGCCCCTCGCTCAGGAACCGGCGCCCGTCGGCGAGCGCCTGCTCGGACGTGGGGGCGTAGTCGTCGGGCACGCGGGGGACGCCGGGCGAGCCGTAGGGGAGCGGCCTGCCGTACGCGTCGCGCGGCCTGGCCTGGCGCGGCCGGCCCTCGGGGTCGCGGTCTCTCATCGGTCGGGCTCCGGGTCGGCCAGCCAGCCGAGCAGCTCGGTGTCGAACACCTCGGGGATCTCCTCGTGGGGGAAGTGGCCGGCTCCTGCGAGCAGCCGCCACCGGTAGGGGGCCGCCACGTAGCGGCTCGAACCCTGCGCCGTACGCGGAAGGACCCGCGGGTCGAGCGCCCCGTGCAGGTGCAGCGTGGGCGCCTCGACCTCGGTGCGCATGGCCCGCGCGTACCGCCGCCCGTCGGGCCGCAGCTGGGAGCGCCCGAACCAGCGGTGGTACTCCAGCGCGCAGTGCGCCACGGCCGGGATCGTGAACGCCTCCCGGTAGACCCGCGCGTCCTCGGAGGCCGGCCAGCCCGGCCGCGACCAGTCCTCGAGGAACCGCCCCACCAGCGCCGCGTTCCGCCGCGTGAGCCGCAGCTCGGGCAGCAGCGGCACCTGGTAGGCCAGCGCGCCCCTGCTCGCCTTGAACTGCCCGAGCGGATCTGCCAAGATCGCGTTACGCAGCCGCAGTGGATGCGGCGCCGACACGGCGACCAGCCGCCGCACACACTTGGGGTCGAGCACGGCCATCGTCCAGGCCAGCAGCCCGCCCCAGTCGTGGCCGACCACCACGGCGCCGGTCTCGCCCAGCGCCCTGATCAGCCCGGCCGCGTCGGCGGCCAGCGTGGGCAGGTCGTAGCCGCGTGGCGGCTTGTCGCTGCCACCGTACCCACGCAGATCGGCCGCGACCGCGCGGTAGCCCGCCGCCGCGAGCGAGACGAGCTGGTGCCGCCACGTCCACCAGAACTGCGGGAACCCGTGCAGCAGCAGCACCAACGGCCCCTCGCCGGCCTCGACGACGTGGAACCTGGTGCCCCCCGCGTGGACCGCCCGGTGCGTCCAGGGGCCCTCGATCTGGACGACCGACTCGTCAGCTGCCATCGCGGCTCACCGGCTCGCGATCCGGGCGCGTCGCGGGAAGCGGCGGCTCCTCGGGAGTGGCGATCTCCTTGAGCCCCTTGATCGACCTGGCGGTGCGCCTCATCCCGGCCAGGCCCTTGAGTCGCCGGATCCCGATGACCACCAGCAGCGCCGCGACCAGCAGGTAGAACACGGTCACGATGAGGAACGCCGCCCAGTTGGGGAGCCACTGGCTGAGCACGTACGCGATCGTGAACGAGGCGAGGATCAGGCACAGGTGCGCCATGAACGCGGCCGCGGCGAACAACCCCCCTGCGGTGCCGACCCGCTTGGCGTCGAACCTGAACTCGGCCTTGGCCAGCTCGATCTCCGACCGGACCAAGGACGAGATGTGCTGGCTCGCCTGGGCGACCAGGGAGCCCAGGGATTCTTCCTCGGGAGTCTGCGGCATGAACGTCTCCTATCCGGGGCCCGGTGGCCGTGTCAAACATCATCCAAGCGCATGGCGACGACCGCGGACCCGTGGGTGGTGCGGCACCGCCGGCCGGTCACGGGTCCGCCGGCCGGTTGCCGGACTCGG
>DASUCK010000123.1:0-16201 GCA_036276095.1 Nonomuraea sp.
GGGGACGAACAACCGCTCCTACATTAAGGCATCGCCTTGCACCTGCACATGTATGGCAATTAGGAGAAGATTCTGCGAGCGAGGGCCGCGACCGTCAGCCGCCGCACCGCCGCGCTCAGCCGCCCCTTCCCCGAGGTCGCGTACGGCCGCACCCGCCGGAACGGGGACCGGCGCTGGTCGGCGACCACCCCGGCCTCGGCCTCGACGCGGAACCGCGCGGGCGGCCCGCCCAGGTCGAGCTCAAGGTAGGCGTCCCAGGTGCCGGAAGGGAGCCGGCCGACCGCGGGCCGCGTGGTGAACCCGCCGCCGGGCAGCGCCGTCACCGGCTCGGCCCGTTCACAACCGGTGGTCCGCTCACGCCAGACGAGCCGGCGGAGCATCGACCCCTCGGGGACCGACCCGGCGACGCGTACCTCGCCGTCGACCAGCAACCGGCCGCCGAGCATCCATCTGGTGCCGGTCAGGCGTACGGTGCCGGGCACGCCCACCACGTGGCCGCCGACGTCGATGCTGAGGTTGCCGTTGTCCCGGGTGAAGTACGGGAGGACCGCGCGGTCGCCGATCAGCCGGGGCGGGGGCCGGGTGATGCCGCAGTCCCGTTCGGAGCCGAGCCGGCCGAAGCGCACCACGCCTTCGAGTTCGAGCGCCACCCGCAGGTCCCACACGCCGGGGCCGAGCTCGCCCGCCTCGACCCTGGCGGTGAACTCGCCGCCCTTGCGCCCCGCCGGCACGACCAGCTCGGCGTGGGGGGCGTGGCGGGAGCGCAGGACCAGGGCCACGCCGTCGTCCTCGCTGATTCCGTCGAGCCGGGCCGCGCCGGTGACGACCAGGCGGTCGCCGTCCCAGCGCAGGCCGGTGAGCCGGCGGCGTACGGTGGCGCTCTCGATGCGGGCCAGCCGGACCAGGCGCTCGATGTCGTCGAGCGCGCCCGCCCGCTGCCGGTCGATGCTGCCCAGCCGCTCGTGCACGCCGGGCGTGTACCACTCGTCGCAGATGGCGGCGACCTCCCGCGCGATGTCCTTGCGCCGGATGTCGTCGCTCTCCAGGAACACCGCGCCGAGCTGCGCGAACACGTCGAGCCTGAAGTGCCTGCGCAGCAGGTGGTCGCGGAGCGGGCCGGGCGGGACGTGCCGGGCCATGAGCCGGATGGGCTCGCGGATCATGGCCAGCCAGGCGATGGGGTCGCGGCTGCCGGGCTGCTGCATGACGCTGGTGCCGTCGGGGCGGGCCACGAGGTGGTAGCAGTCGTAGTCGGCGACGACGGAGATCACCCGGGCGTGGCAGTAGGCGTGGACGGTGAAGATGATGTCCTCGCCGACGAGCATGCCCTCGCCGAACCTGATGCGGTGGCGTTGGAGCAGGTCTCTGCGGAAGAGCTTGAAGCAGCTCAGGCTGTTGTAGACGGTGCTGTCGCCGAGCTCGGCGCGGTCGGCGCCGTGCTGGAACATCGACACCGGCGCCCGCCGGCCGTGACCGACGATCTTGCCGAGGACGATGTCGGAGCCGTTCCTGTCGCCCATGGCGACCATGCGCTCCAGAGCCTCGGGGCCGAGGTAGTCGTCGGCGTCGCAGAAGAACACGTAGCGGCCGGTGGCGTGGTCGAGGCCGATGTTGCGCGGGCGTCCGGCGCCGCCGCTGCTCTCGATGCGCACCACGCGGACGATGTCGCGGTGGTAGGCGGCGTACAGGTCGAGGAGGTCGGCGCTGCCGTCGGCGGAGCCGTCGTCGACCACGACGATCTCCTTCTTCACCCGCTGCACGAGCACGGACGTGAGACACCGGTCGAGGTAGGCCCGGCAGTTGTGTGCGGGGATGACGACGCTGACGTCCACCGCTTCGTCACCATCGTTCCCTGTCACCCGCATTTGCCATCATCCTTTGGCTACGCTGCGCTGTCACTCGATCTCAGTATGTGACGAAACAGCGTCGCCGTGGGAGTCGATCGGAGGTCTTCATCCGCGACTTTCTCCGAGAACGGATATTCGTGGCAATCCACGAAAACAGCCTGGCAGTGGCGCCAAACAGCTCATTAGGTTGAGACCGAACGAGCTTCAGGAGAGACCTTTTTCCACCCGGACATAGAAAGCTCCCCGAGAGGAGCAGTGGGGTACTCCCGGAAGGCTGCCGTGATCCACACTCGGCGCTTGCGCGTCTACAGTTAGGCAACCTTGAGCGGGAGGTGGCAGCACATGGGATCGGATCTCCGCAGGCTGACGGTCAACGGATCGGCCGTGCACACTGCCGAGTTCATCGTCTCCTCGGCCCGGCTGGCGGAGTTGCACGAGTGCTCGGCGCTGCTGCGGCGCACGAGAATGCGGGCCGAAGAGATCGTCGACGAGGCTCGCGCGCTGCTGGCCGAGGCCGAGCAGTACGGCGACGGCGATCGCGTCCTGGCACTGCGCACCCAGGTGGGCCAGGCGCGGCAGGCGTACACGAAGGTGCTGACCGCGTACGTGACGATCCTGCGCAGGATCAACGAGGAGCGGCAGGCCATTCTGCGGGCGCACATGGAACAGGATCGACACCGAGGATTGTCAGGTGCTGCCTGACAGACTACCGTCAGGACATGCCTGACATGATGGACAAGGTGCGCTGCTCCTTCTGCCACAAGAGGAGCGCGGACGTCAGCAAGCTCATCGCCGGCCCCGGCGTGCACATCTGCGACCAGTGCGTCGCGCTGTGCAATGCCATCCTCGAAGAGGAGAAGCTGGCCGACACCACCGAGCCCCGCCTCCCCGCATGGGAAACCATGACCGATGACCAGATACTCGACCATCTCCCGAAGATCGCGGCCGTGCAGGCTCAGGTCGACGACAACCTCCACGACTGGGTGGCACACCTGCGCGGCAGGGACGTCAGCTGGGAACGCATCGGCGCCGCGCTGGGCATGACCCGGCAATCGGCATGGGAACGGTTCCGGAGCGAGTCGTAGGATGTGAACCGATGTGACGGCTGAGGCGTCTTTCCGGCAAGGAGGCCCAATATGCGCGTCCTTGACGGCCTCGCGGCCCCGGATCTTGACGAGCTGCACGTGGTGCTCGTTCTCGTCCTCGCGCTGCACGAAGAGGCAGAACGGCTGGCCGCCGACTGAACGGGCTCCAGCTCCCCGGCCCGCGCCGGGGAGCTGGAGCAGGGGGCGGCGCGACCCTAGAGCTGGCCGCGGATGGCCCCGGCGGGGAACTTCTTGTTGTGGACGTTGACGTAGTAGCGGTGCGGCCACTTCTTGATGGCGCGCAGTTCGCGGAACGTGAGAACGACCTCGGCGTTCTTCGTGTTCTGCTTCTTGCGGGCCTTGACGCAGCCGCTCGCGAAGCCCTTCGTGGGCGCCTTCAGCGTGATGACGATCGGGCCTGCCACGCCCTTCTTGCCCGCGTGGATGTGCGCCATGGTCGCCGGCCTGATCTTGCGTGCGGTGAGCACGTAGCAGATCGACCTGCCACGGATCTTGTAGGCGAACGTGCCGAAGCCGTTGCGGTCGCCCGGTCCGGGGACTTCCTGCGCGCCGGTCAGCTTGACCCGGTCCACGTGGGGTTTCGTGGTCTCTGCCGTCGCGGAGGCCGCGCCGGGCAGTGCGACGAGCACGGTGGCGGCGGCAGCGGTGGCGAGGGTGGCTGCTGCCAACTGTCTACGCATGGGATGAATTCCTCTCCCATCGGACTTCAGGACACCTCCCATACGATCGAGAGGAAAGGGCGGTTCATCCCGGTAAGGGGGAAGCCGCCTCACGGTAAGACGGCTTTCTCCTTCGCGTGACCCCGCCGGCCGGACGCGCGTACGACCGGTCGGCCCCCTCACCTGCGGCCCGACACCCACCCTCACGTGCCGCTCAGCCTCGACCGCGGACGGTCACCCCGGCCGTCGTGGGACGCCGCGGCGCGGCGGCCGCACCGAGATCGGCACGCCCCGGCGGCGCGGGCACAGCCGGCCGCCGTGCCCGGCGTCAATCCCCGGAAACGCGCTCGCGCAGGGCGTCCAGGCGGGCCATGGCCGGAGTGGCGGTGATGCCGTGCAGGATCACCGACGCCGTGACGGTGAAGGCCGTCACCGCCCACAGCTCCTCGGCCGGCACGCCGAAGTCCGCCACCCCCAGCGCGTACGCGAGGTAGAACAGCGAGCCGATCCCCCGGATGCCGAAGAACGAGATCACCAGCCGCTCCTTCGGCCCCGCCGGGCCTCCGGCCTGGGAGAGCCAGCCCGCGAGCGGGCGGATCACGAGAAGCAGCAGCAACCCCACCGCGGCGCCCCGCCAGGTGAGCGCCGCCAGGCCGCCGACCGCGACGAAACCGCCGAGCAGGAGCAGCAGCCAGGCGGTGAACAGCCGTTCCAGCTGCTCCACGAAGCCGTGCAGGACGTTGTTGTAGCCGTGGCCGTGCTCGACCCGCCGGACGGCGCACGCCGTGACGAAGACCGCGATGAAGCCGTAGCCGTGCGCCAGCTCGGTCACCCCGTACGCGAGGAAGGTCGCGGCCAGCGCCACGAAGCCGTCGCGGCGCTCGGCCAGGCGCAGCTCCTCCGCCCTGCTGTGGAAGAACAGCCGGCCCAGGAGCCGGCCGATGAGCAGGCCGCACACCAGCCCGGCGGCGATCCGGTAGAGCACGTCCACCAGCGCCCACTCGCCCGCCCAGCCCGCGCCGCCGAGGGTGGCCGCGGCGATGGCGGCGTACACGATGGGGAAGGCCAGGCCGTCGTTCAGGCCGGCCTCCGAGGTCAGGGCGAAGCGGACCTCGTCGTCGGCGTGCTCGGAGTCGACGGGCTCGCCGACGTTCACGTCGGAGGCGAGCACGGGATCGGTGGGCGCGAGCACCGCGCCCAGCAGCAGCGCCGCCGCGACCGGCCAGCCCAGCACGTACGCCGCCGCGACCGCCACCCCCGCCACCGTCAGCGGCATCGCCCAGCCGAGCAGCCGCCAGGTGGTGGCCCAGCTCCGCAGACCCGCCCGCCGGTTCAGCGCGAGGCCCGCGCCCATGAGCGAGACGACCACGCAGATCTCCGTGACGTGCTCGAGCGCCGCCCGGTGCGCGGTCGGGTCCGGGGCGGGTAAGCCGATCGGCAGCAGGAACAGCGCCACGCCGCCGGACAGGTAGACCAGGGGGAGGGAGAGGGCGCGGCGGGCGAGCAGGCCCGGCAGGACGGCGGCGAGCAAGGCCGCGCCGCCGGCGAGGGCCAGGACGAGATCTGGGGTGGACATCCGCGGTCACCTGCCCGAACGGCACAGGACATCACCACCCTGCACCACGCCGCCTCCCGGACCGGGCACGACGCCACCCCACGAGCGATGCCAGTGCCGGGCGGGACAGGCGCGCGCGTCGGCAGGGCCATCGCCGACGCCCACCTACCCCGCCGGCCGGGTGGCGAGTCCGACCGCGTGGCGGTGGCCCTCCTCGGCGGTCGGGGCGATCCTGGACATCGCCAGGCGCAGGATCGGCGGCGCCATGAGCGACGTGGCCACCGCGACCAGGATGATGATCGTGTACGTCTCCGGGCCCAGCACGCCGAGCCGCAACCCCACCATCGCGACGATGACCTCGATGACGCCGCGGGCGTTCATCCCGGCCCCCAGTGCGAGCGCCTCCCACGACGACAGCCGGCTGAGCCGGGCCCCGGCATACGCCCCCGCGAACTTCCCCGCGACCGCCACGGCCAGCACCAGCAGCGCCGCGCCCAGGATCTCGGGCCTGGCCAGCGCGGTCAGGTCCATGCGCAGGCCCGCCGTGGCGAAGAACACCGGGGCGAGCACCGCGAGCACCACCGTCCGCAGCGGGGCGATCCCGCCCGGGTCCGGCTTGCCCCACGCGCCGATGAGGATGCCCATGACGAACGCCCCGAAGACGGCCTCCAGACCCAGCGCGTGCGTGCCCGCCGCCGCCAGCAGAATCAGCGTCACGGTGACGGCGGCGACGGTGGACGGCACGCGTACCCGCCGGTAGACCAGCGCGACCACCGGCCGGCCGACGAGGACGGCGAAGGCGAGGACGGCGAGGACGTACGCGACCGAGAGCAGCACGTTGTGGGTGTGCAGCCCGGTCGTCGCCATGACCGAGACGATCGACAGCATCACCCAGCCGAACACGTCGTCCACCATGCCGGCGACCAGGGTCAGCTGGCCGATGTCGCGGTGCAGCAGGTTCATGTCGAACAGGGTCTTGGCGATGACCGGGATGGCGCTCACGCACATGGCCACGCCCAGGAAGAGCGCGAACACCGTACGGTCGGGGCTGCCGCTCGACAGCGGCGTGGGCAGCAGCGCGGCGCCGACACCCAGTGCGAACGGCACCACCAGGCCGAACAGGCTCACCTTGGCGGCCGTCGCGCCCCGCCTGCGGACCAGCCCGAGGTCGAGGTGGCTGCCGGTGATCCCCACCAGCAGCAGGACGCCGACCTGGCCGACCGCGTCCAGCAGGTGCACCTGCTCGGCGTCGCGGGGCAGCAGCCAGGTCGCCAGGTCGGGGGCGGCGTGGTGGAGGACGGACGGCCCCAGGATGACGCCCGCGCACAACTCGCCGACCACGGCCGGCATCCTCCACCGGACCGCCAGCCTGCCGAGGGCCACGGCGGTGAGGAGCAGGGCGCCCAGCTGGAGGAGGAGCAGCAGAAGGGGGTGGGCGCCGAGCGGCGGAATCGGTAACGCCGGCGCGGCCGACGCGGCCGACGGGGTCGGCGGGATCGGCACCCCCGCCGGTGCGCTGGTCAGGGCGGTCGTCAGTGCGGTCGTCAGGGTGGTCGTCAGCGCGGTCATGGTCTGCCCTTCCGGTGCTGCGCCGCGGGGTCGCGGATGACGGGTGGAATGCGCCGGTCATCATGCGCGGGCGGCATTGCAATGGATCTGCAATGGCCGCTGGGAGCATCTGGGATGGCCAAGAGAACCGACCCCAGAAGGGATCGCTCACATGTCAGAACTCACCCTGTGGCAAGCCGAGAAGATCGTCGCCGCCTGGCGAGCCGGGCACCGGACGGCCGAGGGGTTCGACGAGTTGGTCAACCCGGCCGGGCCGCTGTTCGCCGCCGGCGAGGACGCCGAGACCGACCTCGCCTTCGAGACGTTCACGGCTGGCAACACGCGTGACCTCAACACGCGGGGCATCAACACCCGTGACATGAACACGCGCGACGCCAACACGCGGGCCGCCAACACCCGCACCGTGAACACGCGCGCGGCCAACACCCGGGCGGCCAACACCCGGGCCGCCAACACCCGGAGCGCCGGCAACACGCGGGAAGCGACCAACACCCGCGCGATCGGCAACACCCGGGCCGCCTCGAACACCAGGGCCGTCTCGAACACTCGCGCCGCCGTGAACACCCGGGACCTCAACACCCGGACCGTCAACACTCGGACCGCCAACACCCGGGCCGTCAACACCCGGGCCGTCAACACCAGGATCGCGGTCAACACGCGGGCCGCCGTCAACACCAGGGTCGCCGTCAACACCCGTCTGGCGGACAACACCCGCAGCGTTCCCCACACCCGGGCGGTGGCGAACACGCGCAGCCTCGCGAACACCCGTACCAACACGCGGAACACCCGCGTGCTCGCCGTCTCCCCCGCGTGACAGTCGCCGGCCGGACATGTCCACATACACGGTCGGCGACACCGTGCCGGGCCACCTGCTGGAACCTGCCCTGGTTCGGCTGGCGGCCCGGCTCGGCGCGGTTCCGGGGCTGGCGGAGGCGGAACGGGAGGTGCTGTACGCGGCCGCCGACGCGGCGTTGCGCGACACCGTACGGCGGCTCACCGAGCGCGTCCTGCTGCTGGAGCTCAACGCGGCCCGGCTGACGGGACGGCTCACAGGCGCCGACCCGGCGGCCCGATGGGCGGAATGGCAGGCCCACGCGGCCACCCCCGCCTTCTGGACCTCGCTCAGCGACCACTATCCGACGCTGCTGCCCCGGCTGCGCCGCGTGATCGGCAACCGGTGCGCGGCGGCGGCCACCCTGGCGCACCGCTTCGCCGCCGACCGCGCCACACTCGGCCGGCTCGTGGGTGGGAGCGTGGGCGAGCTGGTCGAGGCCGGGTTCGCGGCCGGGGACAGCCACCGGGGCGGGCAGACGGTGGTTCTGCTGGGCTGCGCGGGCGGGCGGCTCGCGTACAAGCCGCGCTCGGTGGCGGCGGATCGCGCGCTGGCCCGGTTCCTGGAGCGGGTGCTGCGCGACGAGCCGGACGCCACCCGGATCCGGGTGCCGGAGGTCGTCGCCCGCCCGGCCCACGGCTGGGCGGCGTACGCCGAGCACCGCTACTGCGACGGCGACCGCGAGCTGCGGGCCTTCCACCGGGGCCTGGGGCACTGGCTGGCCGTGACGCTGCTGCTCGGCGGCAGCGACCTGCACGCCGAGAACGTCGTCGCCGCCGGGCCGGTACCCGTCGTCGTGGACTGCGAGACGCTGTTCACGCCGCTGCCGCCCCCCGCCGAGCTGGGCTTCGGCGACGCCACCGACCGGGCCGCGGCGCTGCTCGGCCGCTCGGTGCTGACCACCGGCCTGCTGCCGGACCGCGGGGTGGCACTGGGGTGGCGGGGCATCGACCCGTCCGGGATCGGTTCGCTGCCGGGGCAGCAGCCGGCCGCGGAGCTCCAGATCGTGCTGGACGCGGGCACCGACCGGGCCAGGGTGGGACGGGCGTCGGTCGAGGTGCCCCTGGAGCGGAACCTGCCGAGCCCGGAACCGGTGCTGGGAGCGTACTGGGACGAGGTGGTGGGCGGGTTCGCCGACCTCACCGAGCGGCTGCGCCGGCTGGACGAGCGCGGCGGGCTGGAGCCGATGCTGGCGGGGTTCGGCGGCGTGCCGATCCGGGTCGTGCCGCGGTCGACCGAGTCGTACGCGGAGCTGGGCCGCATGTTGTGGCACCCGGCGGCGCTCCACGACGAGCCCGCCGCGGTCGCGCGGGCCGAGGGGCTGCTGGCCCGGCAGGCCGTCAACGTGCCCGGGCGGCCGGACGACCCGGCCGTGATCGCGGCCGAGGTGGCGGATCTGCTGGTGGGCGACGTGCCCGTGTACGCGACCACGCCCCGGCGGGGGCGGCTGGCCGGGCCGGGCGGGACGACGTGGGGGGTCGAGGAGGATCTGCTCGACGGGACGCTGCGGCGGTGGCGCGCGGCCGACGTCGCGGTGGAGCGGCAGGTCATCCGGTCGGCCGTGGTGGGCGCGTACCTGGACGACGGGTGGTTGCGCGGGGAGCGGACGCTGGTGCCGCGGCGGGTGCGTACCGGCGGCCTGGAACGGCGGCGGCGGGCGGCGGCGGCGCGGATCGTGCGTGTCCTGGCCAGGTCCGCTGTGCACGGAGAGGACGGGACCGCCACCTGGATCGGGCCGGTGCTCGACGCGGCCGGGTGGGCCGTCCTGCCGCTCGGGCCCGACATGTACGGCGGCGTGGCGGGCATCGCCGTCCTGCTCGCGGCCTACCGGCACGAGGTCGACCATGGGCGGGCCGACGCGGTGCCCGAAGTGCCTGGCTTGCTGCGGTCCGTGCTGCGGACGTTGCGCGGCATGGAGGGCGCGGGCGGGCAGGGCGGGGAACTGCCCGGGGGTTATCTCGGTGGGGGGTCGCGGATCTGGGCCTGGCTGCTGCTGGGCCGGCTCGGGGCCGTCGAACCCGGCGAGGCCGTGGCCAGGGCGGCGGGTATCGTGCCGGGCCTGGCGGCCGGGCTCGACGGGGACGTGTCGTTCGGCCTGCTCGGCGGGCTGGCGGGGGCGGTGGTGCCGCTGCTCGCCCTCGCCGGGCGCGGCGGCGGCGGCGGGGACGCGCTGGCGCTGGCCCGCGAGATCGGGCACCGCCTGTCGGCCGGAGCGGAGGTCCGTGACGGCGTCGCCCGATGGCCCTGCCCGGAGTCCCCGCACGGCTCGACCGGATTGGCGTACGGCGCCGCCGGAATCGGCTGGGCGCTGTCCCGCCTGGCCGCGGCGACCGGAGACGAGAGGACGGCCACTCTGGCATACGCCGCCTTCGCCGACCTCCCCACAGCCGGACCGCGGAACTCCCCCGCCGAAGGAGCGCACGGCACCGGCGCGGGAGAGGCGCACGACTCCCCCGCCGTGGAACCGCTCGCCTCCGCCGCGGGAGGGCCGGGGCGGGCAGCCGGGTGGGCGTGCGGTGCGGCCGGGATCGGGGTCGTCGCGGGGGACGGGCTGAGTGGGCACCGGGGACGGCCGCACGGCGATGAGCCGGCGCGCGGACGCGCGGGCCGGCGGGTGTCGGTGGAACGCTGGCGTGCCGCGCTGGGGTGGGCGGCGGCGGCGTGTTGGGCGGGCGGGTTCGGGTGGGGGCACGCGCCGGCGTACGGGGAGTCCGGGGGCTGGGAGGTGCTCGGGCTCGCCGCGGACGCCGGGGTGTTCGACGTCGACCGGGAATGGCTGGACGCGCGCCTGGTCAGCGGGGTCGAGGAGTTCGGGGCGCGCAGCGGGTTCGCCGGGGAGCCGCTGGTGCCGGGGCTGCTGCCGGGGATCGGCGGGGTCGCGTACCAGTTGCTGCGCATGCATCCCGATTGCCGGCTTCCGTCCGTCCTGCTGCCCGATCCCGGGTGAGAGTCAGCGGTCGGCGGCGAGGGTGGCGCCGCGGAGGATGGCCACGTGAAGTGCGCCGGTGGCCGGGGCGGGGTCGATGCCGAGCTCGTCGGCGAGGGTGGCCCGGAGCCGTTCGTACGCGGCGAGCGCCCGCGCGGGCTCGCCGCTCAGCTCGTACGCCCTCATCAGCAACCGGCAGGCGATCTCGTCGTACGGGTCCCTGTCCACGGCGGCCTGGGCGGCCTGGCGGGCTTCGCGCAGGTGGCGGCGGCGCAGCGCGGCGGCGGCGGTCACGTGCAGGGCCCGGCGCAGGACGTCGGCCTGCGCCGCCCGGGCGGGTTCGGCCCAGGCGGCGTCCGGCGCGTCGGGGAACACCTCGGACTCCGACAGCATGCGGGCGACGTCGCCGGCGAGCCGCATGGCCCGTCGCGGGTCGCCGGCGAGGGCGCCTTCGGCGACGGCGATCAGCTCGCCGGCCTCCCACAGGTCGACGCGTACGTGGCCGCCCAGCCGGTAGCCGCTGCGTCCGCCGAGCACGATGTCCGGCTCCAGCGTGGCCCGCAGCCTGCTGACCAGGGTGGCGACATTGTCCGCGGGCCGCGCGGGCCAGTTCTCCCCCCACAGCGCCTCGGTGATGGCGTCGAGGTACACCAGCCGCCCGCCGGCCGCGGCCAGCAGCGCGAGCAGCGTGCGCGCCTTGCGGCTGCCCACCCCGACGCCGGTCAGGCGGCGCGGCCCCAGGAGGACGGCGAACTCGCCGACCAGCCGCAACCGCACCTCACGCCCGTCGTCCACCGCGACCCCCCAAGGCCCCCGGGTACGGCTCATCCGGCCCGGCCTCCGCGCGGCCCGCGTACCTGGACGACGGCCAGGCAGGCCACCAGCGCGCCGGCGCCCAGGGTGAGCCCCTGGAAGCCGAACGCGCCGACCACCGGGCCGGCGACCAGCCCGCCGGTGGCCGCGCACAGCCCCACGGTCATGTCCGCCGTGCCCTGCGCCCGGACCCGGCGCGCGGCCGGCACCGACTCGCTGAGCAGCAGCGAGCCGGACACGAGGCAGGCCGACCAGCCCACCCCGAGCAGCACCAGCCCGGCGGTGAGCCGCCAGGTGTCGTGGCCCGCCGTGCCGATCACGACCGTGGCCGCGAGCAGCAGCAGCGCGCCCGTACGCAGCCCGGCCCGGCGGCCGAACCGGTCGCAGAGCCGGCCGAACAGCGGCGCGAGCACGTACATGCCGAGCACGTGGGCGCTGGCCGCGGCCCCGATGACGGTCAGGCCGGTGCCGGCCGCCGCCATGTGCACGGGTGTGATCACCATCAGCGGCAGCATGACCGAGTGGCTCACCACCATCGTCATCAGCGCCAGCCGCGCCGCCGGCGTGCCCAGGATCAGGCGCGCCGCCCCCACCCCGCCGGTGGCGGGTGGGCCGGCGAGAGCCGGGGGCGCGGCGGTTCTGCGGGAGAGGAGGAGGGGGTCGGGGTGGAGCATCGTTCCTGCCACGGTGGCCGCGACGAGGAAGGCCGCCGCGGCGAAGACGTACGCGCCGGTCAGCGGGGGCAGGCCGGCCCGCTCGGCGACCGCCGCGGTGGGCCCGACGAGGTTGGGGCCGACCGCCACGCCCGCCGTGGCGGCCCACACGACGGTGGACAGCGCGCGGGCGCGTTGCGCGGGCGAGGCCAGGTCGGTGGCGGCGTACCGGGACTGCAGGCTGGTCGCGGTGGCGGCGCCGTACAGGATGAGCCCGGCCATGAGGACGGGCAGGGACCCGGTCACGCCGCCGAGCACGGCGACGGCGGCGCCGGTGAGCCCGGTGGCGAAGCCGGCGACCATGCCCCGGCGGCGGCCGGCCCGCTGCATGATCATCACGATGGGCAGGGCGAGCAGCGCCGCCCCCGCGACCTGGGCGCCCTGGGCGTAGCCGGCGGCGGCCGGGTCGCCCGCGACCGACGCGGCCAGCAGGCCGCCGGCGGTCGTCCCGGCGAGCGCGCCCACGCCGCCGACGACCTGCGTGACGGCCAGCACGCGTACGGTCCGCGCCTGCGCCCGCGCGACCTCGGCGGCGCTCACGCCGGCGACCTCGGTCACGGCAGCCGGTACGCCAGCAGCCGGCCGTCGGCCGACACCGAGTTGTCGGCGACGTACAGGGTGTGGCGGGCGAAGGACAGCGAGCTGGGCATGGTCAGGCCCGAGGTGACGACCGGCACGGCGGTCCCGTCGCGCTCGACGCGGGTGACCCGGCCGGCCGGCGGGGGATCGGTGTGGGGGTTGCCGCGGAAGTCCACCTCCAGGACGTGCAGCCGCCCCTGGGCGTCGGCGTCCATGTCGAGGATGGGCGAGAAGCCCTGGGCGAAGACCCGCGGCTGCTGCCCGGGGACCACCTGCCAGATCCGCGCCACCTTGCCGGTGTACGGGAACCCCGTGTACTCGCTGACGTAGTACGACCCGCGGGGCCCGCGGACCACGGCGGTCGGCACCGACTGCACCTGCGCGGGGCCGTTCGGCGTGGTCACCGTCTGCGGCGGGAACACGGCGACGACCGAGACGGCGCCGTGCCGGTCCACCCGGAGCAGCGCGTTGGCGCCGGCGTCGGCGACCAGGAACCCGTCGCCGTCGGCGAGCGCGGCGTACGGGTGGGACCACAGGCCGGCGAAGCCGGCGCCGCCGTCGGGGTTGGCGGTGGTCTCGAAGGCGGCCAGGTCGGCGAAGGGGCGCAGGCCCGCCGGGGTGGCGTAGGCGAGGGTGCCCAGGTCGCGGCCGCCCGCGCCGAGGGCGTCGCGCGCTGTGGGGTTGTAGGCCAGTCCCATGACGACGACCAGGCCCTTGGGCGTGACCAGCGGGTCGCTCGGCCCGTGCGCGAACAGGCCGTCCCTGGTGCCGACGGACGCGGCGCCGGCGACGAGGGTGGTCTTCCTGCCGTGCGCGACCAGCGACACCGCGCCCGTCCGGCTGAGGCACATCTCCGCCGCGGTGCTGCCGGGGTTCCTGGGCAGGCACGGCTCGGCGCCCGCCCCGCCGGACTCGGCGACCAGCACCACGCCGTCGGCCAGGGCGCGGATGCCGCGCGGGTGCGCCAGCCCCTCGGCGACGACCCGGGGCGCGGACAGCGCCGGCGACCGGGACGACGCCGCGGCCGGCGCGGACCACGGCAGGACGGACAGGGGCAGGACGGCGGTGCCGAGCACCACGGCGCCGAGCGCCGCCGTCCACGTGCGGGTGATGGTCCTCATCGGGGGACGTCCTCTCTGAGCGGTTCTCCCGCGGCCTGGGCGCGCAGGACGAAACGGCGGAGTTTGCCGGTGTGCGTACGCGGGAGGTCCGCGGTGACGCGAACCGACTTGGGCACCTTGAACGCGGCCAGGTGCGCGCGGGCCAGCGCGATCAGCTCCGGCTCCAGCCGGGGCGCGTCCGTTCCCGGCGTGGGCACGACGAACGCGCGCAGCGCGCTGACCCCGGCGGCGTCGCGTACGGAGACCACGGCGACCTCGCGGACGGCCGGATGCCGGGCGAGCACCGCCTCGACCTCGGCCGGCGCCACGTTGATCCCGCCGACGACCTCGATGTCGTCGGTGCGGCCGTGGTGGACGTAGGTTCCGTCCGGGCGGCGGCTCATCCGGTCGCGGGTGTTGAGCCAGCCGTCCACGAGGACGGCCGCGGTCCGTTCCGGCGCGCCGAGGTAGCCGGGCATGATCATGGGGCCGCGGACCCACAGCTCGCCGATCTCGCCGTCGGGGACGGGTGCGCCGGCCTCGCCGCGGAGCCGCAGCTCGCATTCGGGCACCGGCCGGCCGACGGTTCCCGGGGTGTTGTCCAGGACGGTGTTGGCGCAGTAGGCGTGGCCGGCCTCGGTGGAGCCGATCTGCTCCAGCACCGGCGCCCCCAGCGCCCTGGCCGCCTTCTCGCCGAGGGCGGGAAGCAGCCGTTCGCCGGCCGAGACGGCGGCGCGCAGCGTGCCGAACCCGTCCGGCGGGCAGTGGTCGAGCAGCTTGGCGTAGAAGGAGGGGACGGAGAACAGCAGCGTCACCCCGTGGCGGCCGATCGCCGCGGCGGCCTCCGCCGGCGTCGGCCGGCGCCGGAACAGCACCGCGGCGGCGCCGGTGAACAGCGGGAAGACGAGCGCGCTGCCGAAGCCGTAGGCGAAGTAGAGCTTCGACACCGACAGCAGCACGTCGTGTCCCGCGACGTCGAGCACGCCCCGGCCGACGCACCGGTGGTACGCCTCCAGCTGCCCGTGGGTGTGCACGGCGCCCTTGGGGGACCCGGTGGTGCCGGAGGTGTACAGGACGTACAGGGGTTCGCCGGCGCCGACCTCGACCGGGTCTCCGACCGGCTGCGCGGCGTCCCCGGCCGGCAGGGCGGCCGGGAGGTCGTCCGGCGTGACGTGCCGGGCGTCGTAGCGGTCGCGGAGGGCGGCGTCGGCGACGATCACCCGGGGCGCGCAGTCGCGGACCATCCGGGCGTGGTCCCCGGCGGGCAGGTCCGGGTTGACGATGACGGCCACGGCGCCGATCCAGGCCGCGCCGAGGAACGCGGCGACCAGGCCGGCGCCGTCGGGGAGCGCGATCAGCACCCGGTCGCCCCGGCCCGCGCCCCGCGCGGCCAGGCCGGCCGCCGCGCGGGCCGCCGCCCGGTGCAGCCCGGCGTGGGTCAGCGGCACCCCGTCCGTCCAGAACGCCGTCCGCCCGAGCCATCCGCCGCGCTCGGCCAGCGCCTCGATCTGCCGCACGACGTTCACCGGGCCACCTCCCCGGCCACCGGGTCGAGCCCGAGCAGGGGGGCGCACGCCTTGAGGAGCATCTCCTCGTACTCGGCGGCGGGGTCGGAGTCGAGCACGATGGCGCCGCCCGCGCCGATCCTGACGCCGTCGGGGGTGAAGACCGCGGTCCTGATCGTGATGTTGAGATCGGCCGTGCCGTCGCAGCCCAGGAACCCGATGGTGCCCGAGTACGGGCCGCGGGCCTCCGTCTCCAGCTCGTCGATGATCTCCATGGTGCGCAGCTTGGGGGCGCCGGTCATGGAGCCGCCGGGGAAGCACGCGCGCAGGCAGTCCACGGCGGACGCCTCCTGGCGCAGCCGCCCGCGGATCGTCGAGACGAGCTGGTGAACCGTCTGGTACGACTCGACCTGCATCAGCGCGGGCACGTGCACGCTGCCGGGCTCGCAGACGCGGCCGAGGTCGTTGCGGAGCAGGTCCACGATCATGAGGTTCTCCGCGCGGCTCTTCGGGTCGGCGGCCAGCGCGGCGCGCAGGCGTTCGTCCTCGGCCGCGGCGGCGCCCCGCGGGGCGGTGCCCTTGATCGGCTTGCTCTCCACGACCCGGCCCCTGTCGATCTTCAGGAAGCGCTCGGGCGACGAGCAGGCGACCTGGACGCCGCCGGCCGACAGGTACGCCGCGTACGGCGCCGGGTTGCGGGCGCGCATCAGGGCGTAGAAGCGCAGCGGGTCGGCGACCGGGGGCAGGCGCACCGCGTTCGTCAGGCAGATCTCGTACGACTCGCCCGCGAGCAGTTCCTCCTGGCAGCGGCGCACGTCGGCCAGGTAGCGGTCCCGGTCGCGCACCAGCCCGGCCTCCGCCACCGCCCGCAGGCCGGGTGAGAGGTCGGGCGGCGGGGGCGCGGGCGCGCACGCCAGGCCGCCGACGGTCGCGACCGCCCGGTCCAGCCAGCCGGCCGCCGCGCGCTCCGACGCTCCCGTGCCGGCGCTCAACGCCA
>DASUCK010000124.1:0-6650 GCA_036276095.1 Nonomuraea sp.
AGGATCCCCTTCAGCACGTCAGGACCGTGCTTCAGCGCGAGATCCAGGATCGTGCCGACCGCGTCCGCCGGAACCATCTGCTGACCCTGGCCCTGCTGGCCGCCGAGCCCCGCCGAGGCCGGCTGTACGCCGGGCTGCGTCCCCGCAGCCGGCTCCCATGTCTTCGTCGCCCCGTATACCATTTGTCCTCCATCTCAGGTCGTGGCCATATGCGTGAACAACGCATGTGGTGGTGAGCGCTCATACGTCGGTGACGCACCTCGTCACGAAACTCGAAAGGCCTCGCCGAGAGGCTCATGCCCGCGCCTTTCACACTTCGCGGCGCAGGAAAGGTTTCGTCTGAAGTTCGCAATTTCGCGCAGCGCGACAGCGACAGCCTGTCCGGTGATGGCGGCTGCCGGCGGCAACCGGCGCCCATCACCTCGACAAGCTTCCGTCCATCTGGCTCCACAGTCGCGCATATCGGTCCTGACCTGCAAGGACATGTCTTTCCTAGGAAGAATCATCCCTGGGGGATGCCATTCCTGGATGCGACAATGCTGCTCGTGGATCACGAAAAGTGCAGGAGTCGCCGAGGGCCATTGGGCGACTTCCTTACGGCTCGGCGAGCGTCACTGGACGCCGTCCAGGCCGGCTTGTCACACAACGGGCAGAAACGTCGGGTGCCTGGGCTGCGGCGCGAAGAGGTCGCTCAATTGGCCGGCATCAGCACCGACTACTACAGCCGGTTGGAGCAGGGACGCGTGCGTACCGCCTCACGCGCCGTGCTGCACAATCTCGGCCGCGCCCTGCGGCTGAACGGCGACCAGCACCGATACCTGCTCCAACTGGCGAATCACGAAGGCGGCCATCGCGGCCGGCGCAAAGACGTCGACCGGCACATTCGTCCACAAGTGGCACGTCTGCTGGTAAACCTAATCGACACCCCAGCACTCGTCTTCAGCCCTTATTTGGACATTTTGGCATGGAACCGGCTTGCCTCGGCACTGCTGGGAAACCTCGCGAAGAAGGAAGCGAAGCATCGCAACTACGTTCGCATGGTTTTTCTCGATCCACATACCAGGTCGCTTTTGGTGGACTGGAGGCAACGCGCGCAAGAAGCCGTGTCCACGCTGCGCATGGCCGTCGGGAGACATCCCGCGCAAGCCAGGATGCGCGATCTGGTGGACGAGCTGAATACCTGCGACCAGGACTTCCGCGTTTGGTGGAGTCAACACCTTGTCACGATGCGCACGCACGCCCAGAGCCGACTGAATCATCCCGTCGCCGGAAGGTTCAGCGTGGACTGTCAGGCGCTCAACTGCGTGGACGACAACGGCCACGTGGTCGTCGTGCTCAGCGCCCCCGCCGGGAGCCCGGCGCATGACGCGATCCGGCGCCTGGACGCCTGGGCGGTCGAGCACGGCATCCAGCATGGCGCGTGCGCGGACCGCGAGGATCTTCCCATCTGAACGAACGCGCGCCGCCGGGTACGGGTGAGGTAGCCGGCGGCGCTCGGTGCGGCATCTTCTCGGTGGCCAGGTCCCCGCCAACGACCGCGGAGACGTCTCGGGGCGTCCGCGGCGGAAGCCCGCCACAAGGGCGGCCGCCGCAACGCCGACTATCTGCTCTTGTAGTAGGCGGTGATGTCCCGCCGGAAGAAGAACACGATCGCGGTCACCGCCACGACGACGACCAGGGCGTCGGCGATCAGCGAGACGACCGGCATGGCGATGAACGGATCCGCCGCCTTGAACAGCACGGAGAAGACGAGGATCACCGTGGCGAAGGCCCTGACGACGCGGCCCCGGCGCAGCGCCAGCCACGCGAGGAGGATGAGCACCAGCGACCAGAAGATCGTGTTGTATCCGAGCCCGGAGTAGATCGCGTACAGCCCCTGGGCTCGTTCGCCCTCGGTGTCGACCATGTCGGGGGTCACCTTAGTGCCGTCACCGGTCGTCGTCGTGGCGGCGATCTGCATTTTCACCGCCTCCATGCCGGAGGCGATGAGTCCTATGGCGCTTAACACGTTCAGTGCCGCGGCTGTTATGGCGACGAACACCGCCCGTTTCAAGGCCGCCGGTCGCCCGCCCGTGGCCTCGTATGAGGCGCCACTGCTGGAACCCATGGAAGCCGACTGCCGGTGCATGGACATTGGAGTCACTCTCCGTTCGTTTTGTGAGGTCTGCTGTGTCACGACTGCCGCGATGGACTTTCACAATCCGCCGGTGCCCGGCGCTCGGCTCGCGGTTCGGCCGGCTTGAACGGCGTTGACGGCAATCGTGCGCGGCACACTATTGCAGGCCGTATTCAAATCGGCTTCATCGCTGATGAACGCCGCCAAATGCTTGACGGCGTTAAGCTTCGCCGCCGCATTTAGACGCGCGAATCACCGTCCTGCCCGCTTGTCATTCGAAGGGCACCGTGCAGGCCAAATGTCCTCATCGGCATTCCGGAAGTTCCGCAGGTCGGCCTTGACCGGTCCACTGCCGTCCATCGTCCGGGGAACATGACATGGACTCATACTTGTGGTCATAAATTCGGAAAGTGACCCGCGCTCTTGTCAGAGTGAACCCATTCTGCGACGATCACCGTCGAATCAGGCGCCACGAGCGACCGGCGGGCCGGCTCAGGTTCTGCGCCTGGTGGCTTCGCGGGGGTGAAAGGGCCGCGTCCCGTCCGAACGGGGCGCGAGCTCCCTCCGGTCGTGGGCGGATTGCCGAGGAGCGCGAATGAACTGGACTTATGCGGGGTCCTACCTGGACGGCGCCGCGTCCCCCGCCGTGTTCGCGGGGCGTGCCGTCGTCGATTTCGGCGGCGACGAGCCCGAGGACGGGCGCTCCCGCGGAGCCCTCGCCTGGCGGATCGGCATCGGCCCCGAGGCGGGCGACGAGGCGGGCGAGGAGTGGGACCTGCTGGCGGAGATCACGGGAGACCGTACCCATCCCGTGTTCCGAGCGGTCTTCGAGGAGTTCCTCGACACGGTGCCGCCCGCCTCCGTCGAGGCGCTGGTGATCGGACGATGGGGGCCCGAGCTGGACGACGACGAGGCGCCGATCCAGCTCCTGGTCGCGGCGGCCGACCGGCTGACCGGGCTGAAGGCGCTGTTCGTCGGCGCGCAGGCCGGCATCGACCGGTGGTACGACGCCCACGTGGAGGAGCTGCTCGACGCGTACCCGGGGCTGGAGACCCTGCGGGTGCGGGGCGGAATGGGCGAAGGCGTGGGGCTCGACCGGCCGCTCACGCACGCGTCGCTGCGGCACCTGGCGATCGAGTCCGACGCCCTGTCCCGCGACACGGTGCTCGCCGTCGCGGAGTCGGAGCTGCCGGCTCTGGAGCACCTTGAGCTGTGGCTGGGCGACGAGCTCGACGACGGGCCGAAGGTCGCCGACCTCGCGCCTATCCTGGCGGGAACGCGGTGGCCGCGGCTGCGGTACCTGGGCCTGCGCAACGCCGAGATCGCCGACGGGATGGCCGCGGCCGCCGCGACCGCGCCGGTGATCGCCCAGCTGGAGACGTTCGACCTGTCGCTGGGCACGCTCAGCGACGCCGGCGCGGAGGCGTTGCTGGCCGGGCAGCCGCTCACCCACCTGCGCACCCTCGACCTGCATCACCATTTCCTGTCCCAGGAGGTCCAGAATCGCCTGACGAGCGCCCTGCCGGGCGTCGTCGACGTCACCGGCGGGCAGGGCGACGACATACCGCACCCGTACACGGGAGGCAACGGCGCCGGATAGCGGACCGCTGCGTCGCGAACGGGCCGTCGAGCGCCGGAAAGACCGGCCCGGTGGCCGCCGGCTGTCACCCGTTTCCGGGTCAACGTCCTGACCTGGGGCGATGGCCGTCGCCGGTTCGATGAAGCCGATCTGAAGCCGTTGATCACTACGATGCCGGTCCGGATCGCGACCCTGCCGCGGCAATGGCGGGTCGCGTGGTTCCGAACGGACAGCTCTCCGTTCGACGTCGGCCCAGGAACGAGCCTCCTAGGCGCTCGGGCCAGCGTTCTCATTGCCGAATATCAACGATGGAAGGTCATGTCTTCACAAACCAAGCGAGCCATGCTCACGGCCGCCGGAATGCTCGCCCTCACCCTCGCCGTGCCCGGCTCCAGCATTTTTTTCGCCTCCTCCACGGCTAATGCCGCGGCCGCGACCGGAACGAGCGTCGGGGTGCCGTTGGTGCGATACTTCGACGGGCTGAAGCACTGGAGCACGACCGGCCAGAAGCCCAACGCGAAGTACCGCGAAGAAGGACGGGTGCCGATCCTCACCACCCCGGCGGAAGGCACACGCCCGATCTACAGCTGCATGAGCGGGACCCAGGCGCGCGACCAGTTCCTGGCCCATTCCCCCGACTGCGAGAACCGCGTGAGCTCCACGGGCAACAATGTGGTGCTGCGACTGGAGGGCTACCTTTACGCCCGCCCCGCCGGCAACCGGAAGCCCATTTACCGCTGCTACGTCCCGCACACGAGGAGCCACTTCTTCTCCCTCAAGTCCTCCTGCGAGTCGAACCCGCCCAAGTCCACCGTGAAGTCGGAGTTCGTGCTCGGTTACCTCCCCACGTGATCAATATGTGACGTCGTGAAACGAGCACCTGTGGCGCGCCCGGCCAGGCCAGCGCGGCACGGGTGCTCGCCGCTTTCCAGCCCGGCCAGTTCGTCTGCAGGAGGGTAGCCCGGGTGCCGGGCGGCGTTCACACGCGTACCACCGCGGTGCGGGGGCGCCCGCGGCTGCCGACGTCCACCTTGACCGACCGCACCGACCGCTTCGACCTGCGCACGCCGCGGCCCCTTTCCTTGATCGACTTTATCGCCCAGGGCAGGGTGATCCGCACCTCCTCGGCGGTTCTGGACGGGTCGGCGACCGCGAGCCGCGCGTGCTCGCCGTCGCGGCGGACCAGCAGCGCGCACGGGCCGTCGGCGGCCAGCGGACCGTCCGCCGTCTCGACGGTCCCGGCGCGCCAGAAGACGACGGCGAGCAGGCCGTCGCGGGAGATGGCCTGCGCCGTTCCGGAGTTGGCGAGGATCTCGATCCGCCGGCCGTACGCCGCGGTCCGCGTGGCGCAGGCGCCGGGCAGCACGGCGTAGGCGTAGCGCGCCTTGCGCGGATCGACGCCGTGGTCGACGACGATCGTCGTGTAGTGCCTGGCGACGCGGGTCTTGTCGCCTCCTGTGGTGGCGCCCTTGTCGATGTCGTGCCAGCGGCCGGTGCGCCGCTCGCGGACCACCTTCGCCTCCGCGCCGTCGAGCAGCGCGTACCCGGCCACCCCGGACAGGTGCACCCAGCCGTCGCCCCGGGTCAGGGGAGGATGGCGGTCGTGGGTGTTGCGGTTCTCCACGACGGTCTCGACGCGGCGGCCGTCGGAAGCGGTGATGCCCGCGCCGAGGGCGATCACCGCGTCGTCGAGCAGGAACCACGCCTTCTTGGCCCGCAGCGAGGAGCCGGCGGCGATCAGTTTCATGGCCGCCACGCCGTACTCGCCGTCGAGCGCCACGCCCCCGGCCCACGGGGTGGGCGGCAGGCGGCGCCCGCCGTGGCGGAGATCGGCGCGCCCGCGGGTGTCGACCGTCGTGCCCGGCAGCCGGTACGGGTCGATCGTGGGCCACAGGTCGTCGTTCCAGTGGGTGAGGTCGCCGGTGTAGAGGTAGGTCATGCCGTCGCCGGTGTACCAGCCGCGCAGGTTCTCCCGGTTCATGGCCTCGGCCGCGCCGATGCGCTCGGAACTCATCGCGATCGCGAAGGCCCAGGTCGGACGGCGGTGCACGACCCGATCCATGTCGGCGAAGACGTGCGTGCCCGTCGTGCGGGGGCCGACCGGCACCGACGGGTCCTCCAGGAGGGCTCTCGCCTTGGCGATGCTCGCCGGTGGCGCGACCGTGTCGTACGGGATGGCCTGGTTGCGGGTGAGCCAGCCCTTCACCAGCGGCCGCCAGCGCCGGGCGTGGCGCTCGGGCGCGGCCTCCAGCAGCGTGAGGATGGCCTCGGTCACCTTCTGTCCCGAGTGGTAGTCGCGGTGGCCCTGGCGTGAGACGGCCCGGCCGCGTACGCAGTCCATCATCAGCCCGTCGAACACGAACGGCACGAAGGAGCGGTCCACGATGTCGTAGACGTTCCCGACGTCGCGGATCTCCCAGGGGGAGTTCGCGAGCATGGCGATCAGTTCGGCCACGCTCTCCAGGTAGTCCACGCCGTAGCTGCCGTTGTAGGGGTACACCTCGTGCTGGATGAACGACCCGTCGTGGTAGAAGCCGTCGCCCGGGCCCGCGGTCGTCCGCAGCAGGTCGGAGACCGCGTTCTTGGCGCGTTTGACGAGGCGCGCGTCGTGGGTGAGGAGGCCGCGCATGGCCACCGCCATGGCCTTGCTCGCCCGGTTGGCCCCGGTCTCGACCACGCCGGGGTGGCTGACGCGGCGCTCCGGGTCGGGGCACCAGCGGCGCATCGGGCGCAGCCAGCGCCTCAGGCGGTCCTCGGGCAGGCCGTCGTACAGCAGGGCGCAGGTGTCGGTCAGCGAGCGCGGCACGCCGATCTCCCACCAGAACCAGTTGCTTCCCCGACGGTCGAGCTTCTCGTGGTAGGCGTGCTCGTACAGGAAGTCCAGGGCCCTGGCCGCGGTCTCGGCGACCCGCGCGTCCCGGTGCATGGCGGTGCCCGGCGTGGCCCAGCCCAGTG
>DASUCK010000125.1:0-40964 GCA_036276095.1 Nonomuraea sp.
CTTGTGCCTGCGGGCCCCACGGTTCGTGTGGATGGGGCTGCGGAGGCTGCGGAGGGTATGCCATTCCGCCATTCTGGTGTAAGGCCACACCAGACGCCCCAAGTACCCCCATAATCATCGCGTTCGGGCTGGTCGGGAGTCGATCTGCCGGAAGGCGAGATGTTGAGAAGATCGTCGATATTTCATGTTTCCCGCAGGGCCCGCGCGGCTACCAGACACTGTCCACGATGGTCCACGGCAACCGGCCGAGCCGGCTCGCCCGGCGCGTGCGGGGTGGCCGACATCGACGTGGACACCGACCCGTGCCTGGTGGTGGACGAGGCGCTTGGCGAGGGCAGGTAGGAGGAACGCACACCATACGGTTTGTGGAGCCACACGTCATGAGAGAGAGCCATGCCGGACTATGGCCACGACCTGCTCTTCGGGTCGTTCATCACGCCTGCGAACGCCGTGCCCGAGCAGGTGCTCGACCTTGCCCAGGCGTCCGAGGCCGCCGGGCTCGACCTGGTGACCTTCCAGGATCATCCGTACCAGCCGGCCTTCCTGGACACCTGGACGCTGCTGGCGTACGTCGCCGCGCGCACCGAACGGGTCCACGTGTCGGCCAATGTGATCAACCTGCCGTTGCGGCCACCGGCCGTGCTCGCCCGCGCGGCGGCCAGCCTGGACCTGCTCAGCGGCGGGCGGTTCGAGCTCGGGCTGGGCGCAGGAGCGTTCTGGGACGCCATCGCCGCCATGGGCGGACGCCGCCTGGCCGCCGCCCAGGCCGTGGACGCGCTCTCCGAGGCCATCGACATCATCCGCGGAGTGTGGGACGCCGGCAACAAGGAACGTCTCCGCGTGAACGGCGCCTACTACCAGGTGGACGGCGCCAAGCGCGGGCCCGCTCCCGCCCACGACGTCCCCATCTGGCTGGGCGCGCTCAAACCGCGCATGCTCCGGCTGGTCGGGGCCAAGGCGGACGGGTGGCTGCCGTCGCTGCAGTACCTGGGTGGGCTCGACCGGCTCGCCGCGAGCAACGCGGTCATCGACGAGGCGGCGGAGGCGGCCGGTCGGGAGCCGGGCGCGGTGCGCCGCCTGCTCAACATCGGCGGCCGGTTCGGCCCGCCCGGTGACCGGCTCCTTTCTGGCCCGCCCGAGCAGTGGGCCGAGCAGTTGGCCGCGATCACCCTGCAGTACGGCGTCAGCGCGCACATCGTCATGGGTGACGACCCGCTGAACCTTCAGCGCTTCGGCCAGGAGGTCGCTCCGGCCGTACGCGAGCTGGTGGCCGCCGCGCGGGCGGGCAGGCGTTGATGGAGGACGCGCACCCGCTCCGCGTCCGCGACGACGTCAACAGACGCACGCCGACGCGGGCTGGGTGGGGAGCGGCGGGCGCGAGCTGCGGCGGACCGCGTGTTCGTGGCGATGCCGATCTTGGTGGCCTCGGCTACCAGGGAGTAAGGGCCTGGCAGTAGTGCGGACATTCCGGGGCAAGCGACGCTACGATGCCTATCGATCACCAGGCCAGGCGAGGGTGCGAGGTGTGTCATGGCCACTGGCGACAGGTTCGCGAAGCCGCCGAAGGAACGCGCCCCGACGGGCGTGGATCCGACGGTGCCGAGCATCGCCCGCGTGTACGACTACTTCCTCGGCGGCAAGAACAACTTCGCGGTCGACCGCCAGGTCGCCGAGGAAGCGCTGAAGATCGCGCCCGACGCCCGCGAGGCCGGCCGGGCCAACCGCGTCTTCCTCCGGAGGGCGGTGGAGTACATGACGGTCGAGGCCGGCATCCGCCAGTTCCTCGACCTCGGCTCCGGTCTGCCCACCCAGGGCAACGTGCACGAGATCGCCCAGGCGATCGCCCCCGAGGCCCGCGTGGTCTACGTCGACAACGATCCCATCGTGCTGGCCCACGCGAGGGCGCTGCTCGCCACCAACGACGTCACCACGGCGGTGGACGGCGACCTGCGCGACCCGGCCGGGATCCTGGAGAACCCGGACGTCGCGGGCTTCCTCGACTTCAGCCGGCCGGTCGGGCTGTTGCTCGTCTCGATCCTCCACCACATCAACGACGACGAGGACCCCGAGGGCGTGATGGCCCGCCTGCGCGACGTCCTCGCCCCCGGCAGCCACGTGGCCATCGTGCACTTCCACAACCCCGGCGAGGAGCATCCGGAGGCGTCCGAGATCGCCGTGGAGGCGGAGCGGAACTTCAACGAGAACCTGGGCACCGGCCGCTGGCGCACCCGCGCCGAGATCATGTCGTACTTCGGCGACATGGAGCTCATCGAGCCCGGCCTGGTGCCGCTGACCGACTGGCGTTCGGAGCCGGAGGACCTCTTCCGCCAGGACCTCACCCGCTACAACGTCGTGGCGGGCGTCGCCCGCAAGCCCTGACCGGCCCGACCGACGGCCCGACCGACAGCCCGATAGAAGGCCCGACCGGTCGCGCCGGCCGTCCGCGCATGCCGCCGCTTAGGCCGTCGGCGGGACGGGCGCGCCGGCGAGCAGGTCGGCGAAGCGGCGGGTGTCGATGTTGCCGCCGGAGACGATCACGCCGACGCGCGCCGGCAGCCGGTCGACCCGGCCGGCCAGCAGCGCCGCCAGCGCGGTGGCGCCGCTCGGCTCGACGACGATCTTCATGCGTTCGAACGCCAGCCGCATCGCCGCCCTGATCTCGTCGTCGGAGACCAGGACGACCTCGTCCACCAGGTGCCGGTTGATGGAGAACGTCAGCTCGCCGGGGATCTCGGCGGCCTGGCCGTCGGCGATCGTCCGCGGCACGGGAACGGCGACCCGCTCGCCCGCGCTCAGCGACCGCCTGGTGTCGTCGCCCGCCTCGGGCTCCACGCCGATCACCCGCACGCCGGGCAGCAGGCCCTTGGCCGCCGTGGCGCTGCCCGCCATCAGCCCGCCGCCGCCGATCGGCACCAGCAGCGCGTCAAGCTCGCCGGCCTCCTCGATCAGCTCAAGCGTCGCGGTGCCCTGGCCGGCGATGACGTGCGGGTGCTCGTACGGAGGGACCAGCGCGAGGCCGCGCTCGGCGGCCAGCGACTCCCCGATGGCCACGCGGTCACCGGTGTAGCGGTCGTAGGTGACGATCTCGGCGCCGTAACCAGCGGTGGCGGCGCGTTTGGAGGCCGGGGTGTCCTCCGGCATGACGATCAGCGCCGTGCTGCCCAGCTCGCGGGCGGCCAGCGCGACCGCCTGGGCGTGGTTGCCCGACGAGTACGCCGCGATGCCGCGGGCCAGCTGCTCCGGTGTGAGCCGGGAGACCGCGTTGTACGCGCCGCGGAACTTGAACGCCCCGACCCGCTGGAAGTTCTCGCACTTGACGAAGATCTCGGCGCCGGTCAGGGCGTCGAGCGTACGCGAGCGCAGCACGGGGGTGCGGTGCGCGACGCCGTGGAGGCGGGCCGCCGCGTCGCGTACGTCGTCGAGCGTGACCGGGAGCGAACCGGTCGTTCGTGGTCCGGGCACCGAAATTTCCTCCCCATCGCACCGATGTCCGGACCACCGTACCTCTGGTGGCTGCGGTGCTTACGGGCCGCAGGTGTCGAACGTGCCGGCCGTGCAGGAGTCTACCCACCTGACGTGATCAGTCCCCACACGTCCGCGACGGTGTCCCGGACGATGCCGCCCGGCTCGGGGCGGCTGCGCGGTGCCGGTCACGAATGCGTATTTATCCGCATTCCGTGGTTGAACCCGGCTCAGGAACGGGCCCGTACCACCGGGGGCAACCGATTCGCAGCCTCGGAAAGGGCCGATCATGAATATGCGCACCCTCGCACTCCCCGGCCTGGCCGCCGCCATGGCGCTGATCGCCGGCTCCGTCACCCCGGTCGCCGCCCAGTCGAGCACTCCCCTGTACCTCGCCGCCACGCTCGTCGGTGAGAACGAGGTCCCCGCACCGGGCACCACGAAGGCCGGCGACCCGGACGGCGGCGCGCTCGCCGTGTTCCGCGTCCACGGCGACCGCGTCGACTACGCCGTCCGGTGGCACCGGCTGAAGGCCCCGACCGGCTTCCACCTCCACCGGGGCCGGGCGGGCCAGAACGGCGACGTCCGCGTCCCGTTCTTCGGCCAGGCCCTGCCCGGCCAGCTCACCGCCGTCAAGGGCACGGTCCACGTCAAGGACCTCGGCCTGCTCTCCCGCATCCTCGCCCACCCCGGCAACTGGTACGCGAATCTGCACAACGCCCAGTTCCCCGGCGGCGCCGTACGAGCCCAGCTGCGCCGGGTGCATCCGGTGGCGCTGGAGTCCGTGCTGGCGCACGGCTTCGGCCGCACGCTGACCACGCTCGCCGACGGCCGCCAGGAGGTGCCCGCACCCGGCGTGCAGGCCGGTGACCGCGACGGCCGCGCCGCCTGGCTGGTGCAGCCGAAGGGCGCCCGCGTGTACTTCGCCGCCACCTGGAGAAACGTCGCCGCGCCCACCGCCGCGCACCTCCACCGCGCCCCCCAAGGCCGCAACGGCCCCGTGGTCGTGCCCTTCTTCGAGGCCAAGAAGGGCCTGCCGGCCGGCGTCAACGGCGTCGCGGGCGTCGCGAAGACGTCCGCCCAGGTGGCCGGCCGCATCTGGACCAACCCGGCCAACTGGTACGCGAACCTGCACAACGCCCAGTTCCCCGGCGGCGCCGTCCGTGGCCAGCTGTACCGGGGCGACTGGTAGCCCGCCGGTACGCCACGCCACTTCAGGTCACACCGCCCCAGCGTGGCACCCCGGACGCCGAGCCGGCCATGACCTTGGCACGTACCGCTTGCGCGTCCGCGGGAATAGGGTCGCATGTCGCATCTGTGAGCATCCGCCGGAAGTGTTGCTGTCCGGCGGGTGCTCACAACCCTTGATCGGCGGTGCAAGATGGCCAACCGCTCGGTGTAAGTTCCTTCCTCCCGCCGCACGGGCCTCGCGTGCGAGGGCCGGTCGATGCTCTACGGTCATGCCAGGACGATGCGACCCGCGGCGTACGGCGGCATCCGGACGAATTCGCCGGATGGCCCGGCGGCTCCGCACAAGGGAGAGATGTCCATGGGAAAGCATCGTCCGACCGATGATCGGCAGCGAAGGATCGGCCTCGCGCTCGCCGTCGGCGGGTTAGTCCTGGCGGCGAGCGCGCTGGCGTGGACGCTGGTCGATCGCGGCACCACCCGGTAGCCGGGTGGGCGGGCCTCCTGCCGCGCGGATTCGCGGTTCGGGCGGGCAGGAGGCCCGTCGGCGTCTCAGCCTAGGTCGTGCCCGCGCCGCCCCTCCACCCCGCCGACCCGGTCGACGATCTTCTCCGGCGCGGTTCCTTCCTTCCGAAGAGGACTGCCACCCCACCGGCCAGCCGAAAATCCCCCCAAACCAGACGGCATCAATGCCGAGCGTGGATAATTCTCGTACCCCATAATGCTCGTTATGGGGTACGAGCCGCCGCCGCCCACGGACCTGCCCGTGCTCGGTGACCGCGCTCGCCGGCTCACCGCCGAATGGCTCCAGAGCCGCGCCTCCCCGGCCACCGTCGCCGCCTACCACAGCGACCTGCGCGCCTACCTGCGCTGGTGCGGCCACCGGCTCGACCCGCCGGACGGCCACCGGCTCGACCCGCTGCGTGCCGGGCGCGCCGACCTCGACGCGTACGCCGCCACGCTCGCCGACCGCCACGCCCCCGCCACCGTGGCCCGCAAGCTGGCCGCCCTCTCCTCCTGGTACGCCCACCTCGCCGAGCACGACGCCATCCACCGCAACCCCCTCACCGGACTCAAACGACCCACCATCGACCGCCGCCCGCCCGCCCCCCGTCAAACGCCCGCCGCCGGCCGCCGCCGGCCCACCGCCAACAGCCACCGACCGGCCGTGGGCGGTGGCCCGACGGCCGCAGACGGCCGCAGGCCCGCCGCCGTGTGCCTGTCGCGGGCTGAGGCCGCCGCCTTTCTCGCCGCCGCCGGGGCCGACCCGCGTCCGGTCCGGCTGCGGACGGCGGCGCTGCTCGGCCTGCTGCTCACCGAGGGGTTGCGGGTGGCCGAGGTGTGCGCGGCCGACGTCGCCCACCTGGGCTACCGGCGCGGCCACCGCACCCTCACGGTGGGCGGGAGACGCCGGCACCCGCTGGCGCCGCCGATCGCCGCCGCTCTGGAGGACTACCTGGCCGACCGTGCCGCCCGCGCCGGGGTGCCGCGCGAGCGACTGGCGGGGCCGCTGTTCGTGACCGAGCGGTCGGGGCCGCATCCCGGCGGCAGGCGCATGGACCGGTGGGCGATCACCAAGCTGGTCCGGCGGGTCGCCCGCGACGCCCGCATCCCGTCCGCCGGCCGGCTGTCCGCGCGGAGCCTGCGGCGTACGTTCGCCACCCTCGCGCTGGACGCCGGGGCCGCGCTGCGGGACGTACAGGAGGCGATGGGCCACGCCGACCCGCGGACGACCCGCGCCTACGACCGCACCCGCCGCGGCCCCGACCGCCATCCCGCGCCCCGCCTGCTCGCCTACCTCACGGAGCGGTAGGCGTGCGGCACGAGCGCAGCGCCTTCAGCACCGCCACGCCGGGACGTCCCCGGCGGGCTGGCCCGCACACTCCAGGCCCGCACACTCCAGGCCCGCACACTCCAGGCGCGCACAGTTCAAGTCCGCAAGTTCAAGCCGACACGGTTCAAGCCGACACGGTTCAAGCCGACACAGTTCAAGTCGACACAGTTCAGGGCCGCGCGGGCGTGATGCCTCACGGCCGGTCGCCTGTGCTCATGACCGCGAACCACACGACCTTGCCCCCTTTCACCGCCGCCACTCCCCAGTCGTCGGCGACGGCGGCGACGATCTGCAGCCCGCGGCCCGACAGGGCGTCGACGTTCGGGACGCACGGGCGGGGCAGGCCGCCGCCCGGGTCGAAGACCTCGCCGTACAGCCGGTCCTCGCGGTCCTCCAGGCGGAGGGCGTAGGCGGAGCCGCCGTACCGGATGGCATTGGTGACGAGTTCGCTGACGATGAGGAGGCAGTCGTCGATCAGGTTCTCGTGGCCCCAGCGGGTGAGTTCGGTCCGGACCAGGGAGCGCGCCTCGGAGACGCCGGCCGGCACCGACGGCAGGAGGAACTCGACCGTGCGGATCGGCGTGGCTGCGGACAAGGACCCGGTGTGGAGGGGCATGTGCATCACATCTCTCGCTTGGGAGCGCTCCCAATTCCACGGTACGGTCTCACATCCGCTCTTGTGAATGTGTGGGGGAGGGATTGTTGCGATTTCGCATCCCAAGAGTGTCACCGTACGGTGTAAGAGCCCATGACCGCTCAGGAGATGCGGGCCACGGCGCCGTAATTGCCCGAGGAACTCGGCTCGTCGCGGCAGGCGAGGTCGCCCTCGCACGGGTGCCACTGCGGCACCCACACCAGTCCTGGCTCCACCAGGTCGAGGCCGTCCAGCAGGGAATCCACCTGCGCGCGGGTGCGGATGGCGAGGTGGGGGAGGGTCATCGCGAGCATGTCGCGGATGGCGGGCAGCAGTTCGGGCGGGATCGCGTCGAACGTGGTGTGCACCAGACCCAGGAAGCTGCCCTGCGGCGCGGCGTGCCGGAGGCGCTTGATGACGTAGTGGGCGTACTCGTCGTCATCCAGGCTGTGGGTCGACACCAGCAGCACGGCCAGCGGCCGGTCCCAGTCGAGGAACCGCTGCACCACCTGGTCGCGCAGCATCTCGTCGATCTCGCGCACGTCGCCGTCCACGACGCGGACGAGGTCGGTGAAGGGCTCGATGGTGGCCTGCGCCATGGTCACCACCATCGGGTTGTTCTCGGCGTAGACGACCCGCGGGGCGGAGACCGCGCAGGCCCGCCGGGCCACGTCGTGCAGCCGGCGGTCGGCCGGGAGGCCGCTCGGCACCCCGCTCCCCACGATCAGGAACTGGTCGACGCCCTCGACGGCGGCGAGGTGATGGACGACCCTGGACAGGAATTGCAGGACCGCCCGGGCGGCGGTGGTGACGGCGGGAGTCACTTGATCGAAATGGCGCACCATGTCCTTGTCCGCCAGGAAGTTGTTCTTCCCGCCCGCCGCGGCGTCGAAAATCCGGGTGATTCTGGCTTGCGTGGTATCGAGCTTGGCCAGGTTTCGGACAGCACGTTGGTGCATGAGCGTTGCCCCTTTCCCTCGCCGCCGACCCTTTTTCAGGAGGCGATCTTTGGACCTCACTCGACGACTCTGACCATATGTTCCAACAATTCCAGTCAATGACAATACGATAGACCGGTTATTTCCGGAAATGTTTGTTACCAGAATGACCGTGGGAAGAACCTAGCTCCCCCTCCCGCGGTGGCCGCGGAGCAGGGACGAGCCCGGCCAGGGCGCAGGCTCGCCAGGCATCCCCGCAGGTCAGGCGGCCGCGGACGTGCGGCCGCATGCCGGTCAGGACCGCCACGCGCACGAGCAGCGGTCCCGCCACGCTCAGCGCGGTGAGCCGGACGCTCATCTCTGGCGCATCCTGGGCCACACGCTGCGCGCAAGGAGGACTGTGCGAACGGCGGAGGGGCAGGAGGAACCGGATGCGGGAGGGACGATGGAGGGCACGGCGACCGCCTGCGAGCGGGTGGCCAGGGAGGCGCTGGGGCCGGCCGAGCTGCGTCCCGGCCAGTTGCGTGCCATGACGGCGCTGGCCGAGGGCCGCGACACGCTGGCGGTGATGCCGACCGGCAGCGGCAAGTCGGCGATCTACCAGGTGCCGGCGCTGCTGCTGCCGGGGCCGACGCTGGTGGCGCGACGTCGAACGCATCCGGCTGGAGATGATGCGCAGGTACGCCGAGACGACCGACTGCCGGCGACGTTTCCTGCTCGCCTACTTCGGCGAGGAGCCGCCCGAGCCGTGCGACACCTGCGACACCTGCCGCGCCGGCACCGCCGGGCGGCCGCGGGAGGAGCAGCCGGGCCATGATCACTCGGGCAGCCACCAGCGCACCGCGGCGGACACCATTTCCGGCGGCACCTCGTGGCCGCCCTCGAACTCGTGGTAGGTGACCGGGTAACCCTGCTCCCGCAGCCGGGATACGAGCCGCCGGCTGCACGAGTCGATCGGCAGCACCCGGTCGCGGGTGCCGTGCGCGAGGTGGATGCGCGGCTCGCCGTGCCGGACCATCGGCGCCATGAACCCCGGCGAGAACGCCAGGACCGCGCGGAACAGGTCGCCGTTCGCCACGCCGAGCGACAGCGCGTACGAGGCTCCGTCGGAGAACCCGGCCACCGCCACCTGACCGGCGTCCACGGGCGTACCCGCGAAGGCCTCCGCGAGCGCGGCGTCGAGCCGGGTCACGTCGGGGCCGTACCCGCCGACGATCATGTCCCAGGTGGAGGCGATGGAGTCGGGCGCGAGCAGCACGATCCCCGCGGCGTCGGCGTGCGGGGCCAGCCACTGCAACGCCTGGTGCGCGTTGCCGCCGGCGCCGTGGAGCACCACGGCCAGGCGCCTCCGCGCGCCGGGTGGAACCCGCAGGACCGCGCGGGAGTCCAGGTTGTACGTCCCCGGCTCCGCGGTCGCCCTGGTCAGCGCCGGGCGGGCGGTGAGCCGACCGTGCCGTACGCCCTCGTCCAGACGCGGGTGGGGGAGGACGTTCTCGGGCGTCGCCATGCCATCACCTCCGCGGATTTCCGGCGAACGCGCACAACCCGGTCACCGCGCGTCCCGCGATCAGCATGAGGTCCGACACTGCCTTCTCCCCGCGTTCGCCGTCCTGGATGAGTCCGCAGCTACCCCTCCACATCTGGATGAAGCCGGCTTTCTGGCATTGTGACCCGATCTCGGGCCCGTCATGACTCCGTTCGAGCTCCTCCTGCCGCGCGGAGCCGATGGTTGGGCAAAGCCCCCGTACGCGGGGCGCCAGTGCGGGCAGCCGCCGCCGGGCCGCCGCGCCGGCGCTGGTTCGGCGGCTCGGTTGGGGTCAAGGGCGGGGGTCAAGGGCGGGTCAAGAGCCGGGGGCTATAGGTTGGGCTCTCGCCGTTGGCGGTGGCCCGGGGCCAGGGCGGCGGTGTCCCAGCGGTGGCGGCCTCGCCTTGCGGTGCTGGGCTCCGCCGTGCGGTGCTGGGCTCCGCCGTGCGGTGCTGGGCTTGGCCGTGCGGTGCTGGGCCCGCCTCGGGGGTGATGGCTTGGCCCTGTGGTGACACGTCGCCTCGCGGGGATCGGTTTCGCCGGACGGGACTGGCTCGTCGCCCAGGGGGTGGCGTGAGGGGTTGTTGTTCTTCGTGTGCAAGATCTTTTGTGGGCTTGACTGTGTTAGTGACATGACTTGACTTTCATGGGTGTTGGGTACAAGTTCCGATATGGCACTCTTGGTCCAACTTCTGTGTGGATTGCAGGAAATGTAAGGTCTGTTTCGGCCCACGGCTGGAGGCAGAGAATGCCGGATACTCGACTGGCCCTGCGCATCGCGGATCATCACGGTGTTTCCGTTCTGCACCTCGACGGCGAACTCGACCTGGCGACCCAACCGTCCTTCATCCGCGCCTGCGACCGGCTGCTCGCGCACGGCCAGGTCAAGATAGTGGTCGATGTGAGCGGGCTCGGCTTCTGCGACTGCACCGGCCTGAGCGCGCTCATCGCCGAGCAGCGGCAGGCGGAGCAGAACGGCGGCTACCTCCGCCTGGTCGGCGTGCACGGCCCGCTCGCCCGATTGCTGACGCTCGCCGAGTTGGTCGACGTTTTCCCGCCGTACGCCGATGTGCGGAAGGCGAGCGGCTGATCCCGCTTGCTCATGCCTTTTCACGGCTCTGCCCAAACGTCCGGCGGGCCAAAATAGGGCAAAGATATGCCTGGGCAGGTTCCGGCCGGCCGGTGGCCTACGGTGACGAAATTAGACTCGGGTCAGTGAATCCATCGATAACCCCTCGTGGGCGGCGTCCGGGGTCGGCTCAGTGATGTCGGTAATCGTCATCGGAATCGTGTTCGTCGCGGCTGTGGACGTCGCGTTCGGCCTGGTCTTGTTCGGCGTGGCGGCCGCGGAACTCGCCTCCTTCCTGCGCCGTCATCCGGACGGCATGATCGGCGGCGTACGGCACCTCGCGGCATGCCTGCGGCGGGTCCCGCCCGCGATCAGGGGTGCCGTCGTCAAGCGCTGGGCCGTGCGTTAACGATCTTCCCGAGCGGGTTCGCGCCGGGACACAAGGGGACTGATCCGGGACATGAGCGGCGAGCCGCGCAAATTCGAGCTGACCGGCCCGCAGATCGCAGGCAGCGCACTGGCCGCGGTGACCGCCGCCGTCGCGGCGTCGTACCTGGGGGTGGCGGGCACCGTGATCGGCGCCGCTCTCATGAGCGCCGGCACGACGGTGGGCACCGCCGTCTACTCGCACTACCTGAAGCGCACCGGTGACAAAGTCAGGCGGCACACGGCGCTGGCCAGGCGCGGGACTGGACGGCCACGGAGGTGGCTGCCCTGGGGGCGGGTGGCGGTGGCCGCCACGCTGGTGTTCGGGATCAGCATGGCCGGCATCCTCACCTACCAGATCGTGGCCGACCGCACCGTGGCGGACCAGATCGCCGGCAAGCCCAGGAAGAAGCCGGAACGGGCCAGGCCGACGGCGCGGCGCGGCGGCAAGGAGCGTACGGCGCCCGCCGTCCAGCCGCTCCGTACGTGGGCGACCGCGACGCCCTCCGGGTCCGCGTCGCCGCACCCGACCCTCACCTGGACCCCGCCGCCGGCCACGGCTTCCCGGATTCCGACGCCGACGCCGACCGGCGAGGTCACCGCCCCAGCGCCGCCGCCGGCGCCGCCGAGCACGGTGTCCGGCTCCGCGTCCCCGGCGACGACCCTGAACCCGATCGAGGAGCCGTCCGAGCCGGTCGAGATCGAGGTCTACCCGTAGGGCGAGGAGGCGGGCCGGGGACGACCTGGCGATCGTCTTCACGGCGGGGGCTCGAAGGGGTACGGCCGGCCGCCGATCCCGGGTGAGGTGAGCATGACTTTCCCCGCCTGACATGTCGGAGGAATGTGGAGATGCACGCATCGACGCAGGTGAAAACCGCAGGGAGGATGACGTGTCAACACCCGCAGGCCGGCCGGCGCCGTTCCTTGACGTGCTGGACCCGGCCTTCCGTTTCGACGCCCCCGAGGTGTCCGCCGCCCAGGCCGAGAGCTGGTACGCCAGCAGCCCCATCGGCCTGCTCGTGCTCCGGTACGAACAGGCCAACGACCTCCTGCGCGACCGCAGGCTGGACCACGACGGCAAGCGCTACATGGAGACGCACGGCATCGTCGACGGCCCGATCTACGACTGGTTCGTACCGATGATCGTCAACCACGAGGGCGACGACCACCGCCGACTCCGCGGTCTGATGAGCAAGGCGTTCACCGCCCGCCGGGTGGACCGGCTGCGGCCGTTCGTCAGGGAGCGCTCCGACCGGCTGGCCGACCGGCTGGCCGCCGCCGGGACCTGCGACTTCGTCACCGAGTTCGGCATCCGGCTGCCGCTCGCGGTAATGTGCGAGCTGCTCGGCGTACCTCCCGAGCACTACGACCTGTTCGGCGCCTGGACCGCCGACCTCGGCCTGGTGTTCAGCCTCTCCGCGGGCGCCGACGTCGTGTCCCGGCTCGAGAACGCGGTCAACGGCCTCAGCGACTACGCCGACCGCCTCATCGACGAGAAGACCGCCCGGCCCGCCGACGACCTCAGCTCCGACCTGGTCGCCGCCCACCAGGCCGACGACAGCCGCGTCACCCGCGACGAGCTCCGCAACCTCCTGGTCACCCTCGTCTTCGCCGCCCACGACACCACCCGGCACCAGCTCGCCAACGCCATGGTGGGCTTCTCCGAGCATCCCGACCAGTGGACGCTGCTCGGCCGGCACCCCGAGCTCGCGACCCGGGCCGTGGAGGAGGTGATCCGCTGGATGCCGTCGGTGGCCACCGTCTACCGCTTCGCCGCCGAGGACTTCGACTACGAGGGGCTGCGCATCGAGAAGGGCACGTACCTCACGATGTGCGTGACGGTGGCGCAGCGGGATCCGCGGGCGTACAAGAACGCCGGCCGGTTCGACATCACGGCGGTCAGGGACGTGCCGCCGCTGCAGTTCGGCGCGGGGCCGCATCACTGCCTGGGGGCCGCGCTCGCCCGCGTCGAGGTCGGCGAGGCGCTGTCCGCGCTCGCCGCGCGGCTGGGACCGCCGTCGGTGGTGGGGCCGGTGTCCTGGCCTGGAACCCTCGGGATCCAGGGGCCGGAGTCGCTGCTCGTGCGCTTCGGAGGTGGCCAGGACCCGCTGACACCACCCGCCCGGATGGCCGGGCCGCATCGGTGAGGTCACGGGCCGGGGCCGGGGGCGGAGCGTCGTGCCACGCAAATGGATTGCATGAGGGTTGACGGTCGCCATCGGTAATATCACCGGTTGTGGCGGACGGCCATTGATGGGTTCGGGCGGCGCGTGCGAAGGTCGCGGCACTGAGCCGACCTGACCCCAGGAGGATCCATGAAGCTCGGGCAGCTCATCCGACGCGTCACCACGGCGGTCGCCGGGATCGTCGCGGCCGCGGCGTTGCTGACGGTGCCGGCTGTCCCCGCGCACGCGGCCCCCGGCGGCTCCGGCCCCTACCCCGCCGACTACGAGACCACCCTCCGCCTGCCCGGCCACACGATCTACCGGCCCGCCGTCCTGCCCAGCGGCGTGCTCCTGCCCATCGTGGCCTGGGGCAACGGCGCCTGCCGGGCCGACGGCACGATGTTCGAGAACTTCCTCAAGGAACTCGCCTCGCACGGCTTCCTCGTCATCGCCAACGGCCGCCCCGGCGGCAGCGGGAGCACCGACGCGGACATGCTGGTCGACGCCATCGACTGGGCCGTCGCCGAGAACACCCGGCTCCTCAGCCGCCTGCGCGGCCGCATCGACACCACCAAGGTCGCCGTGATGGGCCAGTCGTGCGGCGGGCTGGAGGCATACGAGGTGTCGAACGACCCGCGCGTCACGACAACTGGCATATGGAACAGCGGCATGTTGAGCGACGCGAACAACTACCAGCTCGCCCGCCTGCACGCGCCCATCGGCTACTTCATCGGCGGGCCCAGCGACATCGCGTACGAGAACGCGCTCGACGACTGGAACCGCCTGCCCGCCGGGCTGCCCGCGTTCATGGGCAACCTGGACGTCGGACACCTCGGCACCTACGGCCAGCCCAACGGGGGCGAGTTCGGGCGGGTCGGGGCGGCCTGGCTGAAGTGGCAGCTCAAGGGCGACCCCGCGGCCAGGGCCATGTTCGTCGGCACGAGCTGCGGGCTGTGCTCCGGCCCGTGGCAGATCATGCGCAAGAACCTCACCTGAGGCCCTTCCCCGGCCCGTGACCGGCGCGGACACTTCGCCGGTCACGGGCCTCGACCTGATCGCCGCCGGAACGGGAAGGCCCGCCACCGTAGGACAGGATGGCCACTCGGCGAATATCCGGAGGAGCATCGTCCGCCATGGCATGACATGACAGAACCAGCTGTCCGACCTGTCATCTGCGGGACACGATCACGACCGTCGGGAGCCCGTGCTACCCGCGCGTGACCGGCAGGCACGGCAAGATCGTGGAGCTCCCGGCCCTGGCCGGCGGGAAGGGCCGCCACCTGCCCGGCCACTGACGCGCGGGCCGCGCCGGCGGGTCAGCCGGCCTTCACCAGCAGGCGGCGCGGGCGGTACACGAGGCCGTCGTCGCTCCACCGCACGGCCGACAGCTCCTCCAGTGGGCGCAGTCCCGGCAGGCGCGTCACCAGCGCGCGGAACGCCTCCTGGAGCTCCATCCGGGCCAGGTTCGCCCCCAGGCAGTAGTGGGGGCCGTGACCGAAGGCCAGGTGCGGCGCGGGCGGGGTGCCGGCGAAGCGGTGCGGGTCGAAGCGATGCGGTTCGTCGAACACCGACGGGTCGTGGTTGGCCGCCGTGAGGTTGGGGAGCACGACAGTGCCGGCGGGGATGGTGCCGCCGGGCAGTTCGACGTCCTCGGTGACGCGCCGGAGCAGGCCGTTGCCGCCGGGGCCCTCATGCCGAAGGATCTCCTCCACCGCCGGTTCCAGCAGGTCGGGACGGGCGACGAGCTCGGCGTACCGGTCGGGGTGGCAGAGCAGGCGGAACGTGCCCCGGATGATCATCGAGGCGGTGGTCTCGTGCCCGGCCAGGATCAACAGGAACACCATGGTGGTCAGCTCGTCCTCGGTGAGGCCGTCGCCTCCGTCGCGGGCCGCGACGAGCAGGTCGATCAGGTCGTCGCCGGGCTCGGCGCGGTGCTGGGCGATCAGCTCCCTGGCGTACGCGGTGAACGACGCCAGCCCCTCGCCGCGGGCCTCGGCGCTCGCCTGCGAGGTGGACAGGAACATGTCCGTCCAGCTTCTGAACTGGTCGAAGCGGTCCATCGGCACGCCGAGCAGCTCGCAGATCACCCGCGCGGGCAGCGGCAGCGCGAACTCCGCGACCAGGTCGAACTCCTCGCCGGCCGCGTCGAGCAGCTCGCCGGCGATGGCCGCGGCGCGGGGCCGCCAGCGTTCGATCCGCCGCGGGGTGAACGTGCCGTGCGTGATCCGGCGGTAGCGGGTGTGCTCGGGCGGGTCCTGGTTGATCAGCGCCGCCGGGTCGTCGTCCAGGAACGGGCCGGTCACCATGCGGGGCAGGCCGGGCTCGCGCAGGTTGCGGCTCGCGGCCGGCGAGGTGAGGACGCCGCGGGCGTCGGCGTACCGGACGATCATGGGCACTCTGTCGCCGCTCGGCAGGGTGACCGGCTCCATCGGAGCCTCGGCCTGCCGGCGGGCCAGGTCGGGGGAGGGCGTTCCGTACGGTCCTGGGGGCAGATCGGGCCAGGGGGACGGGCTGGACTGCGCTGCCATGGCAGCCTCCGGGGGCGATGCGGTGGTCTGACGCCTTGACCCTCAACGTATGCGCGTTCCGCGGAAGGCTGAAGGGGGCCGCCGCGCCGTCTTCACGATGTGAGAGCCGCGACCCGCGCGGCCGGCGCCGCGACGGGAGCGGTCACGGGCGCGGACGCTCTCGCTTCCACGCTCCGCCACGGACGGTCACGGGCGCGGACGCTCCTGCTGCCAGCGTCGCAACAGCGCCGGCAGCTCGCTGAGCAGGAACTGGTAGAAGTCGCGCATCCGGCCGAGCCTCTCGTGGGCCGGGTCGCCGGGGGCGGTGGTGGCGATGCCGGTCTCGGCGGCCTCCAGCAGGACTCGCAGAACGGTGTTCTGCTTGGTGAAGAGGGTGGGCCAGGCGTCGTCGCGGACGCGGTAGTGCTCGCGGCGGCTGCCCGGAGCGGGCAGGCGCTCGATGAGGCCCACCGACAGCAACGTCTTGACCGCGCCGGAGACCGAACCGGCGCTGACGCCGAGCCGGTCGGCGATGTCTCCCATGGTGACGGTCTCGGCGTCGGTGAACAGGAACACCGCCAGCGTCCGCGCCGGCATCCGCTGCATCCCGCCCTCGGTCAGCGCCAGCGCCAGCCGTTCGGCGGCCTGCCACTGCACGTCCTGGTCGCTCACCCTTCACCTCCTGTGCTACGCCAGGATAGCGAAGAGCCACTGTCTTCAGAAATTTCTGAACTTACGGTAGTTTGCGAGTATGAAGAAGCTCGTCGACCTGATGACCGCCGCCGACCGGGACGCCTACCTGGCCGGGCTGGCGGACGACGGGCCGGTCACCCGCGGCCTGTTCGTGGACGGGACACCCCTGTGGCTGGTCACCGGCTACCCCGAGAGCCTGACGGTGCTGACCGACCCGCGCTTCAGCAGCGACCCCGCCAAGCAGTCCGCGTTCGACCTGGCCGCGGCCGCCGGGCTGCCCGCGGACGTGGCGCCGTACCTGATGCGGACGCTCGGCGCCTACGACCCGCCCGACCACACGCGGCTGCGGCGGCTGGTGTCACGCGCGTTCACCCCCCGCCGGGTGGAACGGCTGCGCCCCCGCATCCAGCAGATCACCGACGAACTGCTGGACGGCCTGCCCGCGGAGTTCGACCTCATCGACCGCTTCGCGTACCCGCTGCCGATCCAGGTCATCTGCGAGCTGCTGGGGGTGCCGCCGGAGGATCGCGACACCTGGCGGCGGTGGGCCGCCGACCTGACCGCCCCCGACCCGGACCGGATCGCGGCTGGAGCGCGCGGGCTGGTGGCGTACATGTCGGGGCTCATCGCCCGCAAGTCCGGCCAGGACGATCTCCTGTCGGCCCTGATCGCGGTGCGCGACGACGACGGCGACCGGCTCGACGAACAGGAGCTGATCGCGATGTCGATCAGCATCCTGCTGGCCGGCCACGAGACCACCGTCGGCCTGATCAGCCAGAGCGTGTGGCTGATCCTCACCCGCGCCCTGGAGTTCGACGACGTCGAGAGCGCGGTGGAGGAGTTCCTGCGCTACAGCGGCCCCGCCGAGACCGCCGTCCTCCGCTACACCCTCCAAGCCGTCGACCTCGCCGACGTCACCATCCCCGCCGGCGAGCCCGTGCAGGTCGTGTACGCGGCCGCCAACCGCGACCCCCGCCGCTTCGACCGCCCCGGCCTCCTCGACCCGCGTCGCCCCGACAACGCCCACCTCGGCTTCGGCCACGGCATCCACTACTGCCTCGGCGCCGCCCTCGCCCGCGCCGAAGCCCAGATCGCCCTCTCCACCCTGCTGCGCCGCCACCCGGGCCTGGCCCTGGCCGTCCCGGCGAGCGAGATCCGCTGGCAGCCCGGCATGAAACGCACGCTGACCGCCCTGCCGGTCCGCACGGCGGGCGAGACCGGCGAGACGCCGTGACGGCTGCCCGTACCCTCATTCGCCGCGAACGGCGCGGCGCGCGCCGCGCCGCCTGGCGGCGTACGGCAGCACGAACAGGCACAGGCCCGTGAACAGCTGCCGGACGAGCGGGGGCAGCGGCAGGTAGAACAGCCAGTCGGCGGGCTGCTCCAGCACCAGGGCGACGAGGCAGACGACGACGTGCCCGGCTGTCCCCGTGATCGGCTACAGGTCCCGGAGCTGCGCCAGGCACTCCGGGATCGCCTCCTGGAAGCGGGCCTCGTCCCCCGCGTACGGCTCCGACTCGCGGGGCCAGTGCACCACCAGGTGCGTGATGCCGGCGACGGCGAAGCGCTCGGCCAGGTCGAGTGTTCGCGCTGGATCTGCAGGAGGCCACCGAGACGGCGATGTTCCACTGCGACGACTTCCCGGCCTCCTTCTCCCCGCGCGGCTCCCGCCCGGGGGTCGTGGTGGTGGAGGGGAACGCGGGGGAGGAGGCGGTGGCAGACCTGCGGCGGCGCGGGCACCAGGTGGACGTGGTGCCGGCTTGGTCACTGGGGAAGGTCTGCATGGCCGGTCTCGACCCGGCGACCGGCTTCGTCCGCGCCGCCGCCGGCCCCAGAGGCAGGCAGGCCTACGCCGCCTGCCGCTGAGCGGGGCCCGGCGAGCCCGCGACGCGTCAGGGGTTGCCGGACCGGCAGACCGCCGAGGTGCGGAACTCGACGGACGCCCCGGTGGCGTCGGAGATCACGGCGCGGATGTCGTAGCTGAAGCCTGGCTGGCAGCCGATGCCGACGAGGCTCCGGTCGTCGAACGCCGGCACGTGGCCGCCGTTGAGGAACCAGCGGATGGCGACCGGCGCGACCGCCCCGCTGAAGGACACCGAGCAGAGGAACCGCCGCGCGAGCCGCTCACAGCTGCCGCCGTCCAGTGTCAGGGCCATGGCGCTCGCGGAACGGGCGGACGTGGCGGGCGCGGCGGACGCGGGGGAGGCGAGCGCGGCCGGGAACGTCAGCAGCCCGGCCGCCAGCACAGCGGGTACGGCGATTTTGTACGACTTGCGCATGCCTGTCTCCTTCGGAGTTGACGACAAAGCCGGGTATCGCCTGTGGACGGAACCGGCACGGCGGCCCGCCCTCCTTAGTTTCGCCGCAGCGGCGGCCACGGATGAGTCGCGAATGAGACGCGGATGAAACCGGTACTCACTCGGTGGGCAGGGCCCGCAGGTGGCGGCTGGGACGCCGGCCCAAGGTGATGATCACGACGGCGGTCAGGATGCCCGCGGCCGCGCAGACGGCGATGGCGAGATGCGGCCCCAGCAGGTCGCCGAGCACGCCGCCCATGAGCACGCCGAGCCCCTGCCCTCCGATCAGTCCCGCCGAGCCGACCCCGATGAGCTGGCCGCGCTGCTCCTGCGGCGCGGTCCTGATGAAGCCGGTGTTGGCCAGGACCATGTAGCTGGACAGGAACCCGGTGAGCCCCAGGAGCACCAGAGCGATCGGCACTCCGGGCAGGAACGCGAACGCCAGCAGCGGCACGCCCGTGAGGAGCGCCATCGGCGCCAGCAGCCGCTTCCGCCGGCCCTCCGGCACCAGCCGCGTGACCAGCAGCGTTCCCACCGCCGAGCAGACGGGGTCGGCGGCCATGAACAGGCCGACGACCGCGCCGTTCTCCCCGATCTCGGCGATGTACGGTACTGCGAGCGCCTCGGGGACCACGAAGAAGGCGTAGAGCCACGACAGGGTGGCGAAGTACCGGAGCCGACGGTCGGTCCACAGCGTCCGGATGCCGCGCAGGGCCGAGCCGCCGAGCAGGTCGGACCGGCTCCCCGAGGTGGCGACGGCCGGGCGGAACCGCAGGAAGGCGCGGAGCACCAGCGCGGACACGACGAAGGTCCCGGCGTCCAGCACGAGCGCGACGCTCGGCCCGAGCAGGGCCACGATCAGCCCGCCGCCGCCGAACCCGAGGAGCTGCACGGCCTGCTGGGTCGTGCTGGTGATCCCCATCCCGATGGGGTGGCGGTCCGGCGGCAGGATGTCCGCCAGACTGGCCAGGCGCGCCGCGTTGAACGGCGCGTTGAGCATGACGACGGCGACCACGAGCACGCCGACCACCGGCAGGGGCAGCCCCGGATACGCCATGACCAGCACGAGCGCCGCCCGGACGAGGTCGGCTGTGACCATCACGTGGCGCCGGGGGTGGCGGTCCGCCAGGCCCGCCAGCAAGGGGCCGCTGACCAGCGCGGGCACGAACGTGAGCGCGTAGGTGAGCGCGGTCAGGGAGATCGAGCCGGTCTGCCCGAAGACGAGCACCGCGATCGCGACCCTGGCGATCTGGTCCCCCGCGAGGGACAGCGCGTGCGCGAGCCACAGCGCACGGAACTCACCGGAGGCGAGCACCTGGCCGATGGTGGGCCGCGAGGTGCCGCCGGTGGTCTTCACGGTCTGTGGCCTTCTTCCCGACTACGGTGCGAGGCGATCGCCGCTTCAGCCTCTATCCGCGGTGGGCGCGGTCAACGGGGAAGCAGGGATGAGCGAGGCTGAAGACGGCCAGCATCGATCGGCGTGCGAATCAGTATTCGCGGTCTCGCCTACGCGGCTTGGTCATGTCGCCTCCTTCGCGAAGCCGTCCGGAGAGTTCGTCGTGGCGTCGGCCACGTCCGTCGATGATGGGTCATCGCGGGGAGTCCGGCCAGGGCATGCAGGGGACATTAACCGGGCATTGCGGGACGGCGGGGGTCATGGGCGCTGATGCTGTTCCGGCAGGAGGCTCTCGGAATGAGCCCACACCAGCACGTTCGCCAGGCCCTCCCGCTCGAAGAAGGCCAGCACCTCCCGATCGGAATGCCGCAGGCTGAAATGCGTCAGCACGAACACGGTGTCCGGGTGCGCCTCGACGTACGGCTTGAGCTGGCTCCACACCGTGTGACCGACGCGCCGGGCCCGATCGAGCTCGGCGTCGTCCAGGTACGTGCACTCGGTGATGACCACCGGATGGTCGAAGAGCCCGGGGACGCGGCCGAGCGCGCTGGCGTGGGTGTCGCCGAGGTAGGCGAACAACGGCCGCTGGACCGGCCGGTCGACCGCGACGCCACGGGCCCGCCGGTCCGCGACCAGCCGGCCGAACTCGGCGGGGCCGAGCGTCGCCTTGAGCTCCTCGACCTCCGGCAGGAGGGCGCGCCGGTTCTCCGCGACGCCGTAACCGACGCTGGGCACCTTGTGCTCGGACTCCAGCACCCGCACCGTGTGGGTGCCGTGCCTGCCGATGCGGAACTCCTCGCCCGGCCGCACTCCGTGCACCCGGACCTCGGTCGCGAGCGCGGGGTCGAAGTCGGCCGCCTGGTTCAGCTCGGTCGTGGCGCGCAGGTAGTCGCGTACGTACCGCAGCGCCGGGGCGGGCACGTAGATGTCGGCTCCGGCGGGCCGCGCCGCCAGGAAGTCGAGGTCCTTGGAGTGGTCGAGGTGGGTGTGCGTGAGCAGCACCGTCTCGGGCTGCCGGCCCTCGGCGAGCCCCGCGTCGAGGGCCAGCTTCAGCTCGGGGACGTGGAAGAACGTCTTGTCGTTCGCCCGCGAATAGCCGGTGAGCGTCAGCTGCGTGCCGGGCAGCCGCCACGTTTTCCACTGCCGGAAGGGGTGCCCACGCTCAAGACGTCCCGGATTCCTGATCATGGCGAGGAGGATATCCACCGGCGAGGGAGCGCGACCGGACATTTCGCATCCCGGCAGGCCGCTCAGTCCCGGGCGGCGTCCTCCTTGAGGAAGACGATGCCGTCGATCTGGTCGAGGTGGGCCGGGTCCAGCGGGACGTAGGCGTGGTCGGGGGAGACGCGCGGGCTCGCCTTCGTGCCGGCGCCGGCCAGGCGGCGGGCGTCGACGAGCGCGTGGTCCCAGGGGAGCGCGGACAGCGCGCCCTCCACGGTGTCCGGGGCCGGGACGTCGGCGCCGACCGCGCCGAGGGCCGAGGCCAGGAAGGCGTACCGGTCGGCCAGGTGCGTCGCGACGATCGCCCCCGCGCTCCACCACTCCAGCCGCTGGTCGCCGAACGGCATCACGCTCACGTTCCGCTGCAGGTGGAGGTTGTGGGCGAAGACCAGGGCCGGGCCGTGCTCGGCGACGGCACGCAGGTTGGCGGCCATGATCGCGTCCCGCAGCGCCGACAGTCGGGGCCACCGCTCCGGGGACGCGTCGGCCAGCCAGTAGTGGTAGCGGAGCAGGCCGGTGGCGGTGCGCCCGTACAGTGCCGCCCGCTCCCTGTCGGCCGCGGCCAGCCGTGGCGCCTGCGTGTCGAGCAGGGCCACCAGGTCGTCGGCGATCAGCCGCAGCCGCTGGGCTTCGGCCGACCGGCCGATCGACTGGGACGGGTCCATGGCCGAGGCCTCGTTCGCCCACCGGTCGTCCGGACCGAGCAGCGCGTCGAGGGTCTCCTCGGTGTAGGGCAGCGGGCCGTCGAGGAGGCCGAGGAGGCCGGTGAGCGCCTGCCGCGGGCTCGCCGCCCAGTACTCCAGCGGGCCGTCGAACCCGAAGAACCGGAGCTTGCCGTCATGCTCCTCGTTGTACGCCCGCATCCACCGTACGAGGTCGCGGTTGGCCGGTGAGGCGCCGAAGCCGTGGCTGAAGCCGCGTTCCATGACGTCGTCGAGCGTGCCCGTGCCCGTCGTGACGTGGTCGTCCACGACCAGGCCCATGAGGCAGTCGCTCTCGATCGCGATCGACCGGAAGCCCTCGTGCTCGACCAGGTGCCGGAAGATCTCGTTGCGGAGCTCGCGCAGAGCCTCCACGCGATGGCTGGCCTCGCCCAGGGCGAGCAGCAGGGGCCGGGCGGGCAGCGACCGCAGCAACGCTGAGACGCCCGCGCCGTCGAGCGGGCGGGCCATGTTCTCGATATCCATGCCTTCTACGGTATCGTTGAACCTTCGGTGTAAACTTTTGCGAAAAGGGCGCGACGAGGTCAGGGCAAGCCTCAAACCAGGAGGCAACTGCCGGGAGGGTCGCGGGGCGCCGCGCCGGGGCGTGCGACGCCCCGGGCCGGGTTACTCGGCCGACAGCGGCGCCGCGTAGTGATCGAAGTACAGCCGCGCCACCAGGTCGCCGCGCGAGCCGGTCCCCGTCTTCTCGAAGATCGACTTCAGGTGGTCCTGCACCGTGTACGCCGACAGGTGCAGCAGCCCCGCGATCTGGTTCGTGGAGTGGCCGCGGGCCACCAGCTCGGTCACGCGGCGTTCCCGCTCGGTCAGCCCGTACGCCGCCGCGATCAGCGGCGCCATCTCGGGCGCGCGGGCCATCTCCAGCGTCACCGCGACCGGGGCTTCGGGACCCTCGCCCAGCAGGGAGCCGCGCACCAGCAGCCATCCGGCGGGGGTCTGGGCGCGCGCCCGGGCGGGCGGGAGGTCGGCTGCCACGGAACGGGCCGCCCCCAGGGCGCGGGCCTGGCGTGCCACGGCGGAGATCACGAGAGGGAGCCGCGCGCCGCTCCGATCGCCGGCGCCCAGCTGGTCGAGCCAGTGGCCGGCCGTCTGGTCGCACCTCGCGACGGAGTCGTCGGGAGCGAGCACGAGGACCCCGCCCTCGTCCGGCGCCGCGGCGCCGGACAGCAGGGCGGCCCGACGCAGGCCGTCGGCGACCAGCCCGGCCAGCGACGCGACGTCCCGCACCTCCTCGGGGGTGAAGAGCCGGCGCCCGGCCTCCCTGAACAGGGTCAGCCCGCCCCACGTGCCGGTACCGGTGGCGAGCACGACCCGGATCTCGTCGGCGAAGCCGCCTGGCCCGCGGACCTCTCGCTGGCGCAGGCTCCGGTCGAGGTCGCCGCGCGTGGCCTGGCCGAGCCCGGCGGCCGCGGTGCGGGCGCTCTTGAGCTCGGTCCACTTGTTGACGTCGGGTTCGAGCAGCTCGATCTCGATGAGCCGGAGGATCTCGGCCGAGGGCAGGCCGTTCTCGACGTAATCGCCGGTGACCAGCAGCGTGGCCGGGTCCATCGTCTGCAGGCAGGTGCCCTCGCACGGGACCAGCCGCCCCAGCAATTCCCCGACGGCGCGGGCGTAGGACGGCACGTCGAGCCCGCGGTGGATCAGTTTGAGGAGGTCTTCGCGGGCGCGTTCGTAGGCCGGTTCCTCGTGTGCGCGTCCACTGCCCGACGATGCTTGGGGCACGCGCCTACCCTAGCGAAGCTTTGCCGGGAATGTCCCCAGAAATCTGGGATGGCCGGTTCATGCCCTGCTCCAGCATCGTATGAGGCACACGAGGTGACGTGACGCGAGGAGCAGACATGGGAATCGTCGAGGAGGGCCGGCTGGTGCTCCGGACCGGCGACCGCGGATACGACCAGGCGCGGACCGTTTGGAACGCGATGGTGAACCGGCGGCCACAGATGATCATCCGCTGCGCCGGCGTGCACGACGTCGTGGCGGCCGTGCGCACAGCCCGCGAGCTCGACCTGGAGATCGGGGTGCGGTGCGGAGGGCACAGCGTGACCGGGCAGGCGGTGCCCGAGGGCGGGCTCATGATCGACCTCACCCTGATGGGTGAGGTCCGCGTCGACCCGGCGCGGCGCCGGGCCTGGGTGGGCGGAGGCGCGCTGCTCGGCGCGCTGGACCGCGCGGCCCAGCGGCACGGCCTGGCCACCACCGCGGGCAACGTCTCCCACACCGGCGTGGGCGGCCTGACCCTGGGCGGCGGGATGGGCTGGCTGGCCCGCCAGTACGGGCTGGCCTGCGACAACGTCATCTCCTTCGAGATGGTGACCGCGGCCGGCCAGGTGGTGCGCGCCAGCCGGGAGGAGAACCCCGACCTGTTCTGGGGGCTGCGCGGCGGCGGCGGGAACTTCGGCGTGGTCACCCGGTTCGAGTTCCAGCTGCACCCGATCGGCACGCAGGCGCTCACGGCCCGGTACACCTTCCCGATCGAACGGGCGCTGCCGGTGATGCGCGGCTGGCGGGACCTGAGCGCCGAGGCGCCCCGGCAGGCCACGTTCACTGCCTGGGCCGGCGGCGAGAAGGCCACCTTCGGGTTCGTGTGGGTGGGCGACCCCGAGGAGGGCCGCCGGCTGCTGCCGGACCTGGGCGCCCTCGGCCGTCCGGTGACCGAGCACGTGGCCGAGACCACCTACCTCGACCTGCAGACCCGGGACGACGTGGCCGACGGGCACAGCCTGCGCAGGTTCTGGAAGGGACACTACCTGCGGCACCTGCCCGACGAGGCGATCGAGGCGTTCCTCGACGGCAGCCGCGACGTGCCCGGCGCCCGGCTCCAGGCCTACGGCGGGGCGATCGCCGACGTGCCCGACGAGGACAGCGCCTTCGGTCACCGCGACACCGCCTTCGAGTACGTGACCTCGGTCGGCTGGTCCGACCCGGCCGAGGACGAGTCGCGCATGACCGCCGCCCGCCGAGCCGCCGCGGCCGTCGAACCCTTCGCCAGCGGCGTGTACGTTAACACCATCAGCGACGAGGGCGCCCACGGCGTGCGGCGTGCCTACCCGCCGGCCAAGCTCGCCCGCCTGACCGCGCTCAAGGACGTCTACGACCCGCACAATGTCTTCCATCTCAACCACAACATCCGACCGTCGGCCGAGCCCGCTCGCGCCTGAACGAGGAGATACCCATGAATGAGTCCCCTGGCCTGACGCTCGGGCTCGCCCTGCCCACCGCCGGCCCGCACGCCTCTCCCGAGGAGATCCTGCGCGTCGCCCGCGAGGCGGAGGAGATCGGGCTCGCGGCCGTCTGGACCTTCGAACGGCTGCTGCGCCCGACCGGCACCGCCACGATGATCGGCGGCCCGTCGTTCCCGCTGCCCGACGCCTACGGGTCGGTGTACGACCCGCTCGAAACGCTCGCCTACCTCGCCGCCGGCACCAGCCGCGTCAAGCTCGGCACCAGCATCCTGGTCTCGCTCCTGCACAACCCCGTCGTCCTGGCCCGGCGGCTGGCCACCCTCGACCGGCTCAGCGGCGGGCGCCTGATCGCCGGGGTGGGCCAGGGGTGGATGGCCGAGGAGTTCGCCACGGCAGGGGTGCCGCCGCAGCGCCGCGGCGCGCGCTTCGAGGAGCACGTCCGCGCCATGCGCGCGGTGTGGGCGCCGGACCCGGTCACCTTCGACGGCGACTTCTACCAGATTCCCGCCGCGCAGATCGGTCCCAAACCGGTCCGCCCGGACGGTCCGGCGCTGCTGGCCGGAGCCGGCTCACCCGCGGCCGTCGAACGCGCCGCCCGCCTCGGCCTCGGCCTGAACGCGATCATGATGTCCTGGGAGGCGTTCCACGACTCCGTCCGCTCCTTCAGGAACGCCGCCGGACCCGGTGCCGAGGCGCTGCCCGTCGTCGTCCGGGTCAACGGCTCCATCACCGGCAAGCCGCTCGACGACCGCGCGCCTCTGACGGGGTCGGTCGAGCAGGTGCTGGAAGACCTCGCCCAACTGCGGTCCGCCGGCGCCGACCACGTCTTCTGGGCGATGGACACCGAGCCGGACGAGCAACTCGACGCCCTGGGCCGGTTGCACGCCCTGGCCTGAGCCGCCAGGCACCGGCGTCAGGCCGTGTAGATCGCGGCGATGGTCCCGGACGGGAAGGTCCGCGCGCTGCGCAACGTCAGCGTTCTGCGTCCGATCACGTCGGTGAACATGGACCCGCCGCGACCGACGACCGTGGGGTTGACCTTCAGCCAGTACTCGTCGACCAGATCGGCGGTGACGAGCGAGCGGACGGTCCGCACGCCCCCGAACGCCACCAGGGCTCCGCCGGTGGACGCCTTCAGCCGGCGGACCTGCTCGGCGCCGTCGCCGGCGGCCAGGGTCGCGTTCTTCCAGGCGCTGACGTCGTAGTCGGCGTCCGACGACAGGATGATCTTCGGTGTCTCGTTCATCCAGTCGGCCAGCACGCCGTCCGCCGCCATCCAATAGGCGGACGAGTCGGGGAACGACCCGCGGCCGAAGACGATGGTGTCGGCGGCGGACATGAGCTCGCCCGTCAGTACGTCCTCAAGCTCGGGGTCGGAGACGATGAAGTCGAGGTCGTTGTCCGGTCCGGCCATGTATCCGTCGACGGTCACGTCGGCGTAGACGATCAGTGGTCGCATCGTTCTGTCCTTCGAGTGGTGGGCGTGCGGGTCGTCACGACGTGGTGTGCTCGGTGCGTTGCTGGTAGGTGCGTCGAACGCTGGTGCCGTTGCTGAGGTCGGTGCCGTACACGTGCAGCGTGATCGCGACCTCCGCGCCGGTGTTGCGCACCCGGTGGATGTCGTCGGGAGGGGCGACGCCGCTGATCGAGCCGGCGGGACGCTGCAGGGTGCCGACCTCGACCAGGCGGTCGCCGTCGATGTCGTACAACGTCTCGGTCTCGGTGCCCTGCAGCACGACGAAGGAACACCACACCAGGTGGTCGTGGATCTCGGTGACCTGTCCCGGTCTCCACACTACGGCGGACAGCGAGAACGTCGCCTCCGCGTGCAGGGTGTGCCGGGTGTAGCCGTCGGGGGAGCCGGCGCGTTCGGCCTCGGTGAGCAGGCCGGGGCCGGGCCGCAGCTCCCCGAGCACGTCGGCGACCTGTCGCGCGATCGTCGCGGCGTCGGCCTGCTGCTGCGCGCGGGGGCGGATCCGCTCCACCAGCTCCGCGAGCCCCGGCCGGGCTGCCGCGGCAGGAGTGTCCATCAGGTCTGTCATGAGTCCAGGATGGTCGAGCACTGGCATGACGTCTAATGCCAAAGATTTTCGACTCTCATAGACAACGTTGATGACATCGGCCAGGCCGGCGATGCCGCGACGCTCGCCGCGTCCGGACGCCGGTCTACCGGCATACTGGGGCGATGCGGATAGAAGTGCTGATGTATGACGGTGTGTCGGAAATTGACACAATCGCGCCGTTCAAGGTGTTCACGCTGGCCCGGCGCCTCGGCGGTGACATCGACGCGGCCATGGTGACGGTCGACGGCCGGACCGAGGTGACCACCGTCGAGGGCATCCGCATCGGCGGGCTTCGCCGCTGGCGTCCGGAGGAAGCCGACGTCCTGGTCGTGGCCGGTGGCTGGCTGGAGCAGATGATGGACGCCGAGCTCCTCGCGCGGCTGCGCGAGGCCAAGGAGGCGCGAGGCGAGCGGCTCGTGCTCGCCGGCGTGTGCTCCGGCGCCCTCGTCCTCGGCGCCGCCGGCCTGCTCGACGGCCGGGCGGCGACCACGTTCGCCACCGACTTCGAGCGGCTGTCGAAATGGGCCGAGGTCGTCGACGCCAGGATCGTCGACGACGGGGACGTCGTCACCTCGGGCAGCGGCTGGAAATCCGGCTTCGACCTGGCGTTGTGGCTGATCGAATGCGAACTGGGCGATCCGCGGCTGGCGGTACGCGTCGAGCGGTTCATCGGCCACGACCGCCGCGGCACCGTGTGGCGCCGTCCCACCTGAACCCTGCGGTGAACGCGGAACGGGCGGGGCTCCGTGAGGTCGGAGGCCCGCCCGTTCCTGCCGGGTCGATCAGGCTGGGTCGCCTGGCCCGACTACGCCGCGCCACCCGTCGCGAGGGACGGCGCCGCGACCGGGCCGGCCCAGGGCAGCGAGTCCTTCGGCCAGGTCGTCCGCGCGGACTGCCGCTGCAGGGAGTCCTCCGGCGTGCCCACGGCGCAGCGGGTGCCGTGCGGCGGGACGGTCAGCGCGATCAGGTACTGGTCGATGATGTCCGTCTGGCACTTGTCCTTGCCGTAGATGCGGTGACCCCACCCCTCGTACGTGAGCAGCACCGCCTTCGGCCCGAGCTGGCGGGCCGCGTTGGCCGACCAGATCCACGGCGTGGCGGGGTCGTGCAGCGAGTTGCCCAGCAGCAGCGGGGCCTCGCCGGTGTAGCGCAGCGCGTGGGGCGGGTTGGTGGTCGGGTAGTTGAGGCAGATCGGCAGGTCGTCGGTCGGGTACGGGTGGTACCGCACGTCGGGGGCCAGCAGATGGGAGGCCCGCATGAGGTCGGCGTACTCGCGGTAGTCCCGCACCCGCATGCTGTAGTCCTGGCAGAGGATGGCGGTCGGCAGGTGGGCGACGTCGCCCTCCACCGGCCCCCGGCCGGGCAGCGGCGGCACCCACCCGGGCTCCGCCCCGCCGGCCAGCCAGTTGATCATCTCGCTGAGCGTGCGCCAGTCGGGCCCCTCGTTGCCGAGCGCGGCGTTGTAGACGACCTGCAGCTCGCTCATCTTCGTGCCGGTGCCGGGGTAGACCAGCTCGCCGCGCCGGGCCTTGTCCAGCAGGCCCTTCCAGATCGCGCGGATGTCCCGGCCGTGCAGGACGCAGCTCGGGTCCTGCTCGCACCAGCCGACGAACTGGTCGAACGCGTCCTCCACGGCCAGCGCCTCGGTGGCGAAGAAGGCCTTGACGCCGAGGCTATGGTCCATGTTGCTGTCGAGCGCGAGCGCCCGGACGCGGCCGGGGAACAACTCGGCGTACATCTGGCCGATCAGGGTGCCGTACGAGATGCCGTAGAAGGTGAGCTTCTCCTCGCCGAGGGCGGCGCGGAGGGCGTCGAGATCCCGGGCGCCGTCGACGGAGTCGACGTGGTCGTACAGCGGGCCGGTACGCGTGCGGCAGTCGGCGTGGAGCTTCTTGGTGAAGGCGTCCCAGGCGTCGAAGTCGGCCTGGCTCTTCATGACGGTGTGGGGCATCTGGTTGTACACCGACGCCGAGCAGATCACCGGGTGGCTGCGCCCCACACCGCGCGGGTCGAAGCCGACGATGTCGAAGTGCCGCTGCAGTTCCTCGGTGTAGGAGCCGGGCGCGCCGTACACGGCCTCCACGCCCGACCCGCCAGGACCACCGGGGTTGACCACCAGTGAGCCGACGCGGCCGCGGGGTCGGTGGCCCTGCGCCTGGCGACGGCGATGTCGACGGTCGGCCCGTCCGGCGCGGACCAGTCGATCGGGACGGTCAGGGTGCCGCACTCGGCGGAGGGCTCCTCCTCGCACGGCGCCCACTGGATGCCGTCCGCGCCGGCCGCGGCGCCGGCGGGCGAAACGGGTAAGAGCGTCGCCAGCGCCGTGTTGCCCGTGTTCCCCGCCTTGTTCCGCGGGGCTGTCAGGAGCACTTCCGGGCGCGGCGAGTGCGGCTCAGCCCCGTGCGCGCCCCACGCTGCGGGCCAGGCCATCTCATGATCGTGCCCCGACGCGTGGGCGTCGGGGCACGATCACATCGCTACCTCAGCGGGTCGGCGGCCCGGCCGCCGATCGCTTAATAGCACGTCTTTAGGACAACCGAAGCTGCGCCGAGACCTACGACAGGAGCCAATGGGCCTGCGCCCATCGTGGTGACCGTGCCCGCGACAGTGGCACCCCAGCAGGCAAAGCCCTTCTTGATATTCTCCCAGCTCCAGTTCACGGGTGCATTGAGCGCCGCGTTCACCGAGTCGACCGTCCGGGTCACGATGTTGGACGTCCTAGTGCCATACCTGTCATAAATGGTGTGTCTAATAGCATCCCGTCGATATACGAGACTCCAGTCGCCCAAGTTGAGGGGTCTCTTCGTATACACGGATTCCTCGACGAGCATCCCCTCGACGTACTTGGTGGTCACCTTCTCCCGCTCGTTGCGGTAACGGGTGCGGGTGTGCGTCGGCGCGCCTCCGACGTGTCCGCGCGGGCCGCCCGCGCCGTTCCAGTCGTGCTGCCTCGCCCTGCTGTGCGTGGCCGGCCGGCTGCAGTAGCTCTTTCCTCCTTCGCAGCGTCCACCGAAGTCCTTCATGCGCGCGATCGACGTCGGCCTCCTCGGCTTCCTCAGCTTGCCCGGGTTGCTCCACTTGCGTGGCTTCCAGCCCCTCGGCTTCTGGAACGACCGCTTGGGCTTGCTGGCCTTGCGCGGGACGTGCACCGAGCCGCGGCTGTCACTCTCGAAGTACTTCAACCCGTCCGGGTCGGTCATGGTGGCCGGGTTGTTGTTGCCGTAGGCGTAGGCGTTCATCTGCTGCGGGTCGAACGGGTCGATGACGGGGTCGACCGAGACGAACCGGGAGGTCTCCGGGTCGTACTCGCGGGCGCCGAGCCGGGTCAGCTCGGTTTCCGGGTTCTTCGTGCCGCCGACGAAGCCGAGGCTGCCGGCGGGCCATGCGGCGGCGGTCCCGCGGGGGTTGCCGAACAGGTCCAGCCGCCGGGAGGTCACGGTCAGGTCGCCGGCGTCGACGGCGACCAGGTCGGTGCCGTGGTGGTCGGCGATCGTCCACGTGAAGCCGTCACCGGTACGGGTGCCGATCCCGTCGTAGTACCGCGTCCCCGTCTTCGAGCCCGTCGTGGTGTTCAGCCGGAGCTCCCCGTCGCCGACGAACAGCGTCACCGAGCCGGGGTCGCGGCGGATGAGCTGCTGGTCGTCGGCGTCGTAGACGTAGGAGGTGGTCCGGCCGCCGGCGGCGATGGACGTCAGGAGCCCCTCGTCGTCCCACGTGAGGGTCTGCTGGCCGGTCGGCCCCGGGCGGGTGAGGGTGGCGCCGGCCGCGTTGTAGGTGTACGCCGCGGTCGTCGTTCCCGTGGTCGTGGCGGTCACCGCGTGCGGCCGGGTGACGCCGTCGCCGGGCTGGGGGTAGGAGTAAGTGGTCGTGACGTCCGCGGCGCCGCCCAGACCCTTGACGGTCTTGACCTTCCGGTTGCCGGTCGTGTCATAGGTGTACTCGTGCCAGTAGGGCGCCGGCCCGGCGACGACCGAGGCGGACGGCGCGGCCGCGCAGGCGTCGGTGCTCTGGGTCCAGGCCGCGGTGATGCGGCGCAGGTGGTCGAGCGTGACGCACTGGGTGTCCTTGGTCAGGCCGGTGGTGCGGTCGGAGACGCGGGTGATGTTGCCGAGCGCGTCGTAGCCGTAGGTGAGCTGGTTCACCAGGGCGCCGCCGTCGGCGTTGTCGCGTTCGGTCAGGACCTCGGTGACCCGCCGGGTGCCCTCCTCGTAGTACGTCGTGCGGTACAGCTGCTTGCCCACCTCGCCCAGCTCCACCTGGGCCGTCTCGCCGAGCTCGTTGTACTCGGTCTTGTAGGCGTAGGTCTGGGCCCCCTCGATCGAGTCCGGCCGTCCGAGGTCGTCGTAGTCGTAGTTCAGGGTCTCCTCTGCGAGGTTGCCCAGCGCCGGCAGCGTCCTGGTGGCGACGCTGCCGTCGGGTTTGTACGTCATGGAGGTGGTGTAGGTGCCGGCGAGGTCGCCCTCCGCCTCCGGGATGACGACCGAGGTGCCCGTGGGCCGCGCGGCCGCGTCGTAGCCGGCGATCTTCTTCTCGTAGGCGTGCCCGTTCACGTACCGGGTGGACGAGGTCAGGTCACCCTTGGACAGGGTGTCGTAGACGGTTTTGGTCAGCGGCGTCTGGGGCGTCGCGGCGAAGTGGGTCTCCACCTCGCGCCCGAGGTCGTCGTACACCTTCTCGACCGTCTTGCCACGGGCGTCGGTGACGGTTTTGAGCTGGCCGGCCGCGTCGTAGGTCATTCTCGTCGTGCCGTTGTCCGGGTCCTCGGCCGTGAGCTTGCGCCCGAGGACATCGTAGGTGTAGCGCCACACGTTGCCCGCCGCGTCGGTGACCTTGGCCAGGTCGCCGCGCTTGGTGTAGCTGTAGCGGGTGGTGTCGCCGGTGCCGCCGATGGCGCGGCTGTGGTACTGCACCAGGGCGGTCGTCCGGTCACGGGCGTCGATCCACTTGGTGGTCGCGGTCCCGCCCGCCGGCGGTACCTCGCTGACCCAGTCCGGGCTGTACGACGTCGTGGTGCGCCACTGCTCGGTCAGGACGCCGCTCGCGTTGGGCCTCATGAAGATCTCGGCCGTCTTGCGTTCGACGCCGTCGTAGGTGGTGATGGTCGAGGCCGGCACCGCGCCGGCGTCCGGAACGTACACGGCCGTCCCGGCGGCGTTCGGCCCGTAGTACGGCGACCGGGTCACCATGGCAAGGCCGCGCGAGTCGTACAGCGTGTCGGTCAGCACCGAGCCGCCGGCGGGGCTGGGCACCTGTGTCTGCCGCAGCCGCAGGAAACCGTCGTACAGCTCGTACGTGGCGACGTGGTTGCCGTTGGGCCGCAACCTGCTGGTGCGCACCCAGTTCGGGCCGCCGCTGCGGAGCACGCCGTAGGCGTAGCGGGCGTTCGGGCTGTCGCCGGCGGAGGCGCTCCTGCCCGGCTCGTACACCGCCGTCACGCGGCCGAGCCCGTCGTAGGTCCGCGTGGTCTTGCGGCCGTTGGCGTCCTCGACCGTGAGCGGGTGGCCCCACGCCGGGTCGAGGGTGGTGGTCACCGTGTGCTGGAGCGGGTTGGTCACCTTGGTCCCGGTGTTCAGGCCGTTGGTGTCCTCGTACACGGTCGTGGTGGCCTTCCCGAGCGCGTCGCGCGACTCCTTCTCCCGGCCGAACTGGTCGAAGGCGGAGGTTTCGTCCACCTGGTACGTGGCCGTGCTGCCGGAGTAGCCGTTGGCGACCTCCGTCTTGGTCACGTCCCCGCGCAGCGGCGCCGTGCCGTGGGTCTGGCCGTCGTAGGACAGCTTGGTGTCGGAGATGGCGTCGTCCGGGTACGTCGGGTTGGCGCCGCAGGCCACGCCGACGGTCGTGGTCCGGCTCGGGAACTCGACCAGGTTCGCGGCCAGGTTGTGCGCGTACGTCGTGGTCGTGCACTGGTCGTCGCCCGGCCCGGCGAGGTCGCCGAGGTCGTTGACCTTGGTGACGTTGCCGTAGTCGTCATAGGTCGACTCCACCTGGGTGACGCGGTAGGTGCCGTTGCTCCGCCGTTCCCTGGTCACGGTCTTGGCGATCTCCACCTGGTCCGCCCGGAAGGAGCCCTGGGTGGCGGTGAGCCGGCTGAACGGATCGTTGATCTCACCGGTGACCTCGGCGGTGCCGTCGTAGGAGATCTCCTCTCGCAGGAAACCCGCCAGCGGCTCGAGGTCGTCCAGCTCTGTCTCGGTGGAGTCCTTGATCTTGGCGATCTTCGTGCCGCCGGTCCGGTTGAGCCGATCGCCGTGCATGCCCCGGAAGTACAGGTACTGCGTCCTGGTCTGGGGCTTGTTGGCGTCGTTGACCGGGTCGCCCTCGCGCACCACGACCTTCTCGTAGCCGCGCCATTCCGCCCATGTGCGCCTCTTCGGATCCAGCAGCGGATCGTCGACGTAGGCCCAGGCGCCGCCCTTGGTGTCGTACTCGTACTTGGTCACCACGTCCTTGGCGTCGGTCAGCAGGTCATCCTCGACCACCGTGGACACCACGTACTTGTGGAACCAGTCGTCGACCGGCTCCGTCGCCGGAGGCATCGTCCACCGCTGCGGGAAGCAGCGCTTGGTGTTGGTCTCCGCCGCGGCCGGCAGGGCGCCAGGGGCGCAGTCCGGCGGCAGGTAGGAGATGTTGACCGCGCCTCCGGACTCGGAGGTGATCTTGGTGAGGCGGGGCTTGTTCAGCTTCGGCAGGCCGTCCGCGAGGAAGTTGACCCGGTTGGGCATCATCGTGGCGTCGAACGTCACCGCCGGCAGCGCGGCCGCGGTGGTCGCGGCCAGACCGGTGTGCGTGATGCCGTTCAGCCACAGCAGCCGGTCACCGGTGCCGTCGTTGACCGGCGGGTAGGTATGGGCCAGCTCCCACTGGTCCACGTTGCGGTAGTTGCCGCCGCCCGTCGAGATCCTGGTGGTGACCTTGGACAGGCGCTTGGTCGACCAGAACGTCGGCGAGTACTTGGTCCCGCACGGGGCGGCCGCGCAGTAGGTGTCCCAGGGGACGTCCGGCCAGGCCGTGGTGGTGTGCGAGGCGCAGAGCTGGCCGGGCACGCAGCGGTCGTCGCGGTCGAACACGACCTGTGCGGGCGCCTGTGCCGAGTACTCCGCGCCGGCGCGGGTGCCGTAGTCGATGCGCGCCAGCGTGCCGCCGCGCACGTACGTGCCCGTGGTCTGGCCCCGGTTCTGGGCGTACCGGTTGATCTCCTGCTCGTAGAAGTAGCTCATCGAGTTGCCGTGCGCGTCCACGACGTAGTCGAGGTTCCAGCGGTAGGCCTGCGGGCAGGCCGACGCGGCGAAGGTGGCCGCGCGGCACGGCTCGTCCGTGTCGTTGCCGAAGACCGGCACCGTCCAGGTCGACCCCGTGGTGTCCCGTCCCGACGCCCAGCCGGGCAGCCGGTTGAGCCCGAAGAAGTACTGCGTGCCGTCGGTCGTGGTGACCTTCCAGTACTCGCCGTTGTCGTCGCCGTTGATCTGCGGGTCGTTGCGGACCAGGCGCTCGACGCGGGTGCCGTCGTCATGCTGCGGCCGCCACACGCCGTTCTGCAGGACAAGCCGGCCCGACTGCTCGCCGAAGGACAGGGTGGCGTTGTCGGTCTCCCAGCACAGGTCACCCGTCTTGGTCGTGCCGTTGTTACCGCCGAGGTCCTCGGCGCAGCCCCGGTACGACCGCTCGATGAAGCCGGGCGACAGGTTCCACCCCTCGCCCACCCACGACGGCTGGTTGTTCGTCGCGACCGTGCGGCCGTCGACGCTGCCGGAGGAGTACGACAGCGCCAGCTCGGGGCTCAGCTCGCCCGGCACCGGCGGCGTGCGCAGCTCGTACCCCCAGGTGAAGTTGCCTGACTGGGTGGAGACCTGCCACAGGGCCGACGGCGTGAGCGAGGTGGCCTTGTAGTCGCCCTTCGGCCCCTCGGACCCCGCGGTCACCGCGAACGTGCTCGCCGTGTCACCGACGGGCACCTCCGCCGACACCGTGGCCGCCGCCGGATCGTTGTGCAGGGCGGTCACCGGCGTGTCGCCGCCGTCCTGCGGGACCAGCCGCAGGCGGGAGGCCCAGTCACCGCCGTAGGCGTCCTTGAAGGCGGAGTAGTCGACGGTGACCGTCACCGGCTCACGCTCGGCCTTGCCGTCGAGCCGCCGGAGCGAGATCAGCACGCCGGTCACGCCCGCCCGCTCGGCGGCGTCCCGGTCGAGCAGCTCGACCCGCACCCGCTCGGGGCCCGGCCGCCCGGCGGCGGCCGACACCCAGACCGGCAGGGAGCCGGCCCGGGTCCGGGAGGAGTCCGCGGAGCGGCTCTCCGCGGCGGCGGGCAGCGCGACCTCGGCGGCGCCCGCGGCGGGCCAGCTGGCCTTGGCCGCGGGCAGCCGGTCAGGCGCCGCCTCCGGGTCCGGCTGGGCCGGCGGGGGCACGAAGTTCTTGCCCCGCACCGGCTTGACCTTGTCGGGCTCGCTCGGCTTCGTCGGCGCCTGCGCGGACGTGGTCGTCACGCGCAGGGACTGGGCCGCTTCGGCCGGCGTGCTTCCCAAGAGCACGACGAGCGAGCAGCTCAGGGTTAACGTGAGGTGGTGTCGCCAGCGATGTAGGCGCATGAGTTGACGTCCTTTCCCCGGTCACAGACCTGTGACGACGAAGCCGAGGGAGCGCTGGAGCGTGTGTCCCTCACAGGCGCGATCGAGTGAGTCGAACAGGTCGCCCCAGTTCGACACGCAACGGAACAGCTCGGCGCTGATCGCGCCCGGCGCGCCCGGCACGTCCTGTGGCGGGCTGGTCCAGATGTAGCCGACCTTGCTGACGACCGTTCCGCCTTCGCAGGCGGCGTCGGTGGAGGTGAAGGTGTCGCCATTCAGGCGGCAGTTCATCAGCGCCGTGGTGCCGGGCAGCTGGGCCATCGACACAGTGCCGATGGGCCCCTCGGCGCGGTAGTTCCCCTCGATCCGGCTGACGGCGCTGGCATGGTCGTGCGGGAAGCCGGTGGTCACGTGCCTGACCAGACGGCGGTAGGCACGGGTGTAGCCGAGCGGGAACTCCGCCGTCTGATTCTCGCAATTCGGGTCCGAGGAGACGAAATGTCCGAAGTTGGGGATCAGGCAGCGGTACACCAGGATGGTGGGCACTCCCGCGGGGGGCGGAAGGTCGGCCCGGTAGAGATTTCCGATGCTGCCGAGGTTGGCGTGGGTGCCACAGTCGTGGGCGAGGAAGTAGTCCACCGTCCCGTTGCGGCAGGAGTAGATGGTCCTGGTGGGTTCCGTCGCATCCGACGGAGCCATCAGGCCGAAGGAGAACTCCAAACTCGCGCCCTGCGGCACCATGGCGGTCGTCACCATGTGCCTGCTGGTTTCCGCGTTGTTGTACCGGCTGAGCTGGCCGCCGTAGGGGGCGATCCGCTTGGTGACCGGGTCGAGGTATTCCGCCTTGATCTGGTCCTTCGTTCGCACGCCCGTCCACGCGTGGACGTCGTCGATCTCCCCGGCGAACGGCGTCGACGGCCGGCCGGCCAGCTGACCCCGGCCGACCTGGAACGCGCCGGTGGCGTTCCACGGGGCCGTGGCCGCCTTCTCGCCCTCCAGCGTGCCGTTGACGTAGATCCGGATCCGCTGGTCCGCCACGTCGTACACGCCGGCCAGATGCGTCCACTCGCCGGTCTGCGCCTCGACGCCGGAGTCGACGGCGATCTCCGCGGGGTTGTCGATGTCGGACTGAGGCAGCGCGAACGACCACTTGCGGGTGTCGCTCCGATAGCGCAGCTGGAAGCCGCTCGCCTTGGTGCCGTTCTGGCTCAGGATCGTCCTGGACCGGTCGTCGGCCGTCAGTTTGGTCCATGCGGTGACGGTGAAGCTGGAGTCGGTGCGCACCGCGGCGCTGTCGGCGGCCATGGCCGCGTCGGTGCCGTCGAACCGCACCGCGCCGGTCCCCACCTTGCCGGCGGTCCAGGTGCCGCCGGTGCCGATCGTGCTGAGACGGTAGTTACCCGACACATCCTGGGCCGTCGTGCCCTGGCCGTCGTCCAGCGGCAGGAAAAGCTCCTCGACCGCCGGGGCGCCGGCGAGGTCGTGGATCTCCTGCACGGACAGCGTCCGGTCGTAGATCCGCACCTCGTCTATGGCGCCCAGCCAGTAGTTGTACGGCAGCTGGTTGTAGATGGCCCTGCCGAGCTGCACCGTTCTCATGGCCTGCCACGGCGTGGTGTGGCTGCCGGGCGTGCCGGCCACGCCGTCGACGTAGATCTTGACCTGCCTGGCGGCGGCGTCGTACATGCCGACCAGATGCGTCCACCGGCCGGCGACGGCGAGCGACGCAGACTGGGCGATGTGACGGTCCGCGGCGTTGGCGTCGGAGGCCGGCATCACGAAGTTCCAGCGCTTGCTGTTCGGGTTGTACTGCAGGAAGAACCCGCTGATCTGGTTCCCGCTCTGGCTGACCGCCGTACGGAACTCGGTGTCGAGCCGGTCCAGCTTCACCCAGGCCGAGACGGCGAACGACTTGCTCGTGTCCACGGTGGAACCGGCGGCGGTGCTGGCGTGCCCGCTGGCCCCGTCGAGCCAGAGCGAGTACCGCTGCCGGCCGGCCTGCCAGCGCGTCGGCCCGCGGGTGACGGTCGCGTCATGGCCGTTGGGGGAGTCGTCCACGACGTTGGTGCCGCCGAAGCCGTCGAGCTTCCAATGGCCCTTCGGTGGCGTGCCCTCCCCGACCCAGAAGTGGTACCGGGTCTCCGGGCCCTTGTTCCCCGCGCGGTCGACGCTGCGGGCGATCAGGTCCATCGGGCCGTCCTCCGGCGGCGTGACCAGCACGTTCGCCGTGCCCGACGTCGCGTTGGCGCGGAAGACACCCTCGTGGCCGTACAGGTAGTACTCGAAGGCCACCACGTCGGTGACGCCGTTGGCGTTGAGCGTGAAGCCTCCCGTGTAGCCGACCGAGCCGCCTCCGGGGCAATCCGCGTCGTTCGCCGTGTCGCACTTGGGATAGGTCTGCGAACTGACCCCAGGCCCCTTGTCAGGAGCCTGCCGGTCGATGGTCACGTCGCACCAGGAGCCCCACTGCCCGTAGTCGATGCCGTCGGTGCCGCGGACGCGATAGGTCAGCGTGGTGCCGTGGAGGGCGTTCTCCGCCGGCACGTCGGCGGTGAAGATGGAGCCCGACGACTTCTGCGCCGTGGTGGCCACGCCGAGCCGCGAGCCGCCCTTCGGGTACCACTCGAACTGGGCCCGCAGCAGGCCGCCGTCATCGTCGGTGAGCTTCGCCGACATCTTCGGCCCACGCGGCCCCTTGTTGGGGTCGTTGTCGATGAACGGGTTGACGTAGGGCTCGTTCGGCTGCGAGGCGCAACCCTTGCTCTCGATCGTCTGGCTCGTCGGCCGGTCGGGGTAGCTGTTGTACGACACGGCCAGGCTCGGGTTCGGCTTGAACTTCTTCCACGCCAGCGCGTCGCCCTCGTTCTCGGCCTTCAGCATGATCGCCGTACGGCCGCCGTGGTTGGCCAGGGCGTTGGTCACCGCGCGGGTGGCGGGGAACCCGACCCACGCCCCGGGGCAGGAGGCGTCGTAGCCGTAGGAGACGTTGGCCTCGCTCAGGAAGATGCCGCCCGTGTTGTCGAACGGCTGGTTCTTCCAGTTCGTGGCCGAGCTGACCGGAGCCGTCGCGTACGCCTGCACCACCCGCGGCGTCCGGCACGCCGGCGCGTACTGCTCGAAGATGTTGAACTCGGCGTCGATGACGTGCCGGCCGGACAGGAACGCCGCGTCGTACTGGAAGTACGAGCGGGCCTTGCCGATGCCGAAACACCAGTCCCAGCCGCAGTACCCGACCTTGGCCTCGCCGTCCCCGTCGCCGCCCCAGTACTCGTCCTCCAGGTGGCCGGAGAACACCATCGCCCAGCCGAGCCACCTCGCCGGGTAGTCGGCCATGATCTGGACCGGGAACGTCGCCTCGGCATCGGTCAGGACCTTCTCGTCCGGCTGCAGCACCAGCTTGCTCTTGTCCAGCTCGACCTCGCCGGCCGGCCGCGCGGGCCGCGCCGGCGTCGAGTCCCGCCACTTCGGCGCGAGGGAACTGAAGATCAGGTTCCCCTTCGCGTCGTAGGCGCCGACATTGCCGTCCCCGTCATCGCGTACCTCGACGCCCTCGGTGGCCAGGGCGAGGCCCAGCTCGGCCAGCTTCGGGTTCGCCGCCGCCGTCCGGTCCTTGATCACCAAAATCTGCCGGAAGCCCTCCGCCATGGCCGTCATCCGCAGGTCCACGCCCGGCAGGACCTCGGGGTAGGTCGCGGAGTCCCCGCTCAGCTGCGGCTTCGGCAGCGGCGTCGGCCAGCGGAGCTCGATCTTCTTGTCGTCCTGCTGGATGCGTACGAGAGGCTCGTCCCCGCCGCCGGAGAAGACCACGGGAACCACGGCCGCGCCCGGCTCCACCCCGCCGCCGGAACGCTCGCGGAGCGTCGTGTCCACCGCCACCCAGTCGGAGCCTCGCCGGGCGCGGACCGGATTGGTCCATAACTCGGCGGTGAAGGAGCCGTCCGGGTTGGCGTACACGTCCCGCCGCTCGTTTTGCTCCGAAGTCACCGCGACCCGCTTGCCGGTACGTTTGGCCTCGCCGGCCGCCCAGCGCGCCGAGCCGATGGGATCGTCCGCGGCGGCCTTCTGCCCTGCCGTTATCGGCGGATTCGCCGCGAAAGCACCCGCGGGCATCGTCGCGGATGTCAAACTAGTGAGTAAAGTGGTCGCTACGACGAGCGCACCCAGACGTTTCCACACCAGATCCTCCAAGTGAAATCGGGCAGAGAGGTAGCAATCGCCCGCTCGCCCATACACACCACATATGGGCAGCTCAGTATCAGCGGCCCAAGAAACCCGTACCAGGGCGCCTAGCGGACATTTCCCGGCCACTTAGCGGGCAATCGGTTGACACGATGGCGCGCTTGCCGGCCCGTGAGCCGGCCGGCGGGTGCCGCCGTGCGGTTGGGAGGTTGCCATCCGGCGGGAGAGCCGTCGTCCGGCGGGGCGAGGGCCCTCACGATGTCAGCATTTTTCGGCATTTCCGGTTGGTGGGTCCTGGGGCTGGCCAGTCACCCGGACCCGACAGCGGCCGCCACAGGCGGCCGGTCACGCTCGCGCCCCGGCACACGGCCGGCGTCGCCATGTCGTATCGGGACGGTCCTGCTGACGGTCCCGACTCCGAAGCCGCACCCTCGGCCTCGGCCGTGCCGACGTCCGGGGATCGGCACCGGACAGCAGGGAGCGGGCCGGCAGCCGCGCAAACAGGCTGACACACCGGCGACCGCTTCACGCGCCAGCGGCGACGACCGGACACCCGCCCGGTAACCGGCTCACTGGCTCATTCGCTCATCGTCACCCGCTCACTGGCTCACCCGTCACCCGCGCAGGCGACCAGCAGCGTCAGGTCAGGTCACATCCCGCATCGTCACGTCTCCCTTGGTACGCGCCCGCAGGACACCATCCCCCGACCCCTCCCATCCCGGATGTGATCTACAGGACGGGTCAGGTGGGGCCTCGGACATCCGCGCAGACGTTGCGGCGGGACGCCTTCGCCCCGCCGCAACGTCTGGAGGCTGTCTCAGTCCGCCGCGTCATCTCACAGCATGCACGGCGGCGAACATCAAACAACCGGTTCAGGCGGGCCAATCGGCCCGCAGACTACT
>DASUCK010000126.1:0-2944 GCA_036276095.1 Nonomuraea sp.
GGGGTCTACGACAGCACCGCGGCCGCGCTGCAGGCGCTCCTGACGGACAGCGTCATCGAGGCCGCGGTGGCCCGGTTGCCCGAGCCGTACCGCCCGCTCGACTCTGCTCGCCTCACCCGCGCGCTCGAGCGGCGCCGCGACGCCCTCCCCTCCGCCGCCGCGCGCTTCTACCGGCACCTTGCCGGCGAGGTCGCCGTGCACGGCACCGACCGCGACGAGATCGCGGTCGTGGAGCGCACCGACGATCGGGTGGCCGAGGTGACCATCGCGTTGCGGGAGGGCGAGGGCGCGGTGGCCGAGCCCTATTTCCGCCGGCGCTTCCACGCCGGGGAGACGCACGAGGTCCGGCTCTTCCTGCACGGCGGGGACGACCGGATCATCGTGCGCGGCCCCGGCCGGGGCGGCGTCCGGGTGCGAGTGCTCCCGGGTGCCGGCACCGACGTCGTCGCCGACTCGGCGGCGGGCGGCGACGTGCAGCTCTATACCACGGAGCCCGGCGACCGGGTCCTGGAGGGGCGCGAGGTCGGGGTGAGCCGCCGGCCCTACGCGCCCGCCAGGCCGGCCGTCCGCGATTGGGGCACGCGCTGGCTGTCGCAGCTCTGGATGTCGGGCGGGCCGGATATCGGCCTCTTCGCCGGCACCGGGGTCGCCTACACCCGGTTCGGCTTTCGGCAGGATCCCTACGCCTCCCGTTACCTGTTGCGGGCCGGCTGGGCCACCGAGGCCGCCACCGGCCGCGCCGACTTCTCCGCCGACTGGCGACGGCCCAACTCCCGGGTCCGCTACGGGGTCTACGCGCGGGCTTCGGGAATCGAGGTGCTCCGATTCCACGGCTTCGGTAACGAGGTCAGCGCCGAAGGGGACGACGAGTTTTTCCGGGTGAATCAGGTGGATCTGTCGCTGGCGCCCTACCTGTCGCTGCCGGTGGCCCCCCGCACCGACCTGCGGCTCGGTCCCATCCTGCGCTATTCCGACACCGACTTCGACGAGCCCCGGTTCATCACCCTCACGCGCCCCTACGGCTCGGGGCCGTTCGGCATGCTGGGCGGGGCGGCGACGCTGCGGTTCGACGGGCGCAACCGGCCCAACGCGACGACCCACGGCGCGCTGCTCACCCTGGGCGCCAGCGTCTACCCCGCCGTGCTCGACGTGGAGGAGACCTTCGGCGCGCTGCAGGTGGAGGGTGCCACCTATCTCACCGCTGATTCGCTCCCGCTGGAGCCCACGCTCGCGATCCGGGCCGGCGGCCGGCACGTGTGGGGCGACTTTCCCTACCAGGAGGCGGCCTTCATCGGCGATCCCGGCACCGTGCGGCTGGGGCGGCAGAACCGGTACGCCGGTGAATCGGCCGTGTACGGCGGCGCCGAGCTGCGGCTCCGGCTCGGCGCGATGAACCTCTTCGTCCCCGGGGAGTTCGGCGTGTTCGGCCTGGGCGACGTGGGGCGGGTGTACCTGGATGGCGAGTCGTCGGATGTGTGGCACGCGGCCGGCGGTGGCGGGGTCTGGCTCTCGTTCATCGAGCGGGTGAACACCATCAGCGTGGCCGTGGCGCGGAGCGAGGAGCGGACGGGGGTGTACGTGGGGGCGGGATTCGGGTTCTGACGGCGCGGTGCACGCCGGGCCGTAGACGACGAAGGGGCCATGCCGTCGGCATGACCCCTTCGCTGCGTTCGGCCGCGGAGGCTTACGCCGCCGACTCGCCGGCGCGCTTGCCCTTGCGGGTTTCCACCTGCCGCTTGAGCCAGTCGATCTGATCCTTGATCGTCTGCCGGGTGGCCTTGCCGGCCAGCCACTCGAGCGCCCGGCGCCGCTCCTCCTCGGTGAAGACGGGCGACTCCGCCAGCCGCTGGTAGAAGGCCACCTGCTTTTCGGTGGGCGCGTACGGCCCGATCCGGCTCACCGTCTCGGTGCGCTCGGCGACCCGTTCCACCCGCTCGGCCACGGCAGCCGCCGGGGCGGCCGCGTCCGGCACCGGGACGGCGCGCGTCACGCTCCGCACGGTTCCCGGCGCGCCCTCGACCACGCGGGCCTGGCCGGAGCGCCTGGCGGCGCCGATGACCTGGGCGCGCACGTTACCGGGGATCAACCGGAAACGGGCGTTGCGCGCCGCCTTCATCGCCCCGGCCTCGTACCAGTGGGGGTTGAGCTGCCGGCCCCGCTGGGCCACGATCTCTTCTCCCGCCAGGATGCGCTGGACGAAGCTGCGGATCTCCGGCTCGTTGAAGTTCTCGCTCATCCAGGCGAGGTAGTCGCGACCCTCGTCGGTGGCGAGCAGCTCGCGATAGGTCCGGCCCTTGTACTTCCTGCTGGGCACGCGGGTATCGAGATCGAGCTGAGCGGGCTCGTGGTAGAGCGGCTGGCGCTTGACCCCGATGACCTGGTCCAGCCGGACTTCCTGGCCGCTGGGCGACACGGCGAAGCGGGCCGCGCGGACCTTGAAGAGGGCCTCGCGATCGTCGCCCTCGCCCAGCACCTCGTACTGCAGGTCCTCTTCGCGAATGACCTGTCCCTGGGCGACCAGTGCCATGCAGCACTCGTCCACCCCGGTCTTGCTCAACCCGACGACCTCCTGCCCACCCTCCTTGACCACGTACACCAAGTCGGTGGACGCAACGCCGTCGAGCTCCCGGCGGAGCGCGTCCTCGTCCAACCGGTCCATCAGCTGAAACGGATCCCAGGGCGCCACCGGCGGCACCGGGGCCTCGACGGGATTCGTGGAATGCTCCGACATGTAATGTCCACCTCTCTCGATGAATGGCCGGCGCGGTGCGCCGACCTCCGGATCCTAGATTCCGATGCGCTGGCAGGGCAATGGTGGGGCTGGTATGTTGCACACGTTTCAGCCAAACACCCCGACAAATGCCAGTGCACCGAAAGGCGTAACACAAAATTTATCAAGAGTTTATCAATCGTCAAGATGGCGTATGTGACGGCGGGCCAACGG
>DASUCK010000127.1:0-2679 GCA_036276095.1 Nonomuraea sp.
GTTGAGGTCGCCGACCCCGTGCACCTGCCACGTCTGGTCCGCGAAGGACGCGGTGTATCCCGCCGCCATCAACGCCGCGCCGTTCATCAGCCAGAGATAGGTCTGGCCGGCGAAGTTCGCCTCGCGCCACAGGATGTCGGCCCGGCCGTCACCGTTGAAGTCGGCCACCGCCTGAGGCTGCCAGGCGAGCGGGATGGGATCCAGATAGGTCGGTCCGACGATGTCCGTGCCGTTCATGGGCCAGATGTAGAGCGCGCCCCCCACGTGCCGCCAGAGGATGTCGGTGCGCCCATCCCCGTTGAAGTCGCCCACGCCCTTGATCTGCCACGTGTTGTCGGGCTGGATGGAGGTGAACCCCGTGCCGCCGATGAGGGTCGGCCCGTTCATGAGCCAGATGAACACGCTGCCCGTGTTCACCTCGCGCCACAGGATGTCGTCGCGACCGTCGCCGTTGAAGTCACCCGTGCCCTGGATCTGCCAGGCCAGGCTGATCGGGGTCAGGTAGGTCGCGCCGACGATGCCGGTTCCGTTCATGGGCCAGATGAAGAGCGCGCCGGTCGTCTCCCGCCAGACGATGTCGGCCTTCCCGTCGCCGTTGAAGTCACCCGAGTAGCGGTTGGCCGAGAAGGGTGGGGGGGCCAGCCTGAGCACGGCGTTGACCGCCCTCAGCCGCGGCTTGGTGACCCCGTTGAACGGATCGGTGACCGGCTTGCCGGTGGCGAGCACCGCGTCGAGCGCCTCCGTCACGCCCGCGCTCGGCTTGGCGTGCTTGAGCAGCGCCCAGGCCCCCGCCACCTGCGGAGCGGCCATGGAGGTCCCGCCCTTGCCCTCGTACCCGCCGCCGGGGACCGAAGAGGTGATGGTCTCCCCGGGGGCCAGCATGGTGAGGAACGACGCCGAATTCGAGAAGAAGGAGACCTGGTCCGACTCGTTCGTGGAGCCGACGCTGACCGCGGTGGAGATGCAGGCGGGGGCGCTGATCGCGTTGATGTACCCGGCGTTGCCGGAGGCGATGATGGTGGCGATGCCCGCCGCGCGCAGGTTGTCGATGAACGGCTTGCGCGGGTCGGAATCGCAGTAGGTGCTGGACGCGCCGCCGCCCAGGCTCATGTTCACCGACGCGATCGGGTAGGCGAGCCGCCGCTGATACACGTAGTCCAGGGCGGCCATGGTGTCCGAGCCGAAGATGCCGAGGCAGGTCCCTGTCGAGCACGACACGGCGGAGCTGACCTGGATGGCGAGGATCCCCGCCGCAGGGGCGACCCCGGTCGCCTCGAGCGCCGAGCCGGCCACGATCCCCGCCACGTGCGTGCCGTGGTCGCAGTCGGAGGAGAACCCGCAGGGGACGGCCGCGCCCGGTCCGGCCATGCTGGTGCCCCCGTTGGGGCAGTTGGCCCGCGCGGAGAAGCAGGCCTCCTCGATCACCCGCCCGGCCAGGAAGGGGTGGTTCTTGTCCACGCCGGAATCGATCACCGCGACGGCCTGCCCGAGCCCGTTCACACCGAGGGCGTGCGCCTGGTGGGACTGGGTGAGGAGCTGGCTCTCGATCAGGAAGAGCCGCTCCACGGGGTCCTCCATCACTTCCTCGACCTCGGGCGCCCCCGCCAGCACGGCCAGGGCGGCCGGGGTCGCCTCGACGGCCAGGAACGGCGCGGTGCGGAAGGATCGCACGACGGTGGCCCCGGTCCCGGCCAGCCGTCCCACCAGCGCCGCCTGCGCCTCCGCGATGGCCGACTGCTGCGACGATACGCGCTCCGGCGTGCCCAGCTCGGCTTCGGGAGACCACGCGACCCGCAGCCGCACGATCACGCGGGCCCCGCCGTCCGATCCGATGGACGGGGCCCTCGGTGGACCCGCCGGGTCGACGGCGTCGGCGGAAGAGACGAGGATCGCCACGCTCGCCAGGGCGGCGAGAAGGCGGGTGGGGAAGCCCATTTTCGACCTCCTCTCGGTTCGTTTTCGGGGAACGAGCGTGGCGACGCTAGCGCGCCGCGGATGCCCGGTCAAGACGGCCGCATGATCCGGGGGGCGCGTATCATGCTGCGTGCCGCCCAACCCGGTCCCCCGCGTCCTCGCCGTCCTGCCGGCGGTGATCCCGTCCACGCTGATCACCGTGGTCAAGCCCTTCCTGGCCCTGCACCGGGCCGGCCGCGTGCGGGCCCGGGTGGTGCTGGAGCGCGAGGTCCGCGCGGAGGACGTGTCGGCCAGCGACGTGGTGGCGTTGTGCCGGAACGTGGAGCCCGGACCGGCGATCGACCGTCTCTGCGAGGAGGCCGGCGTCCCCTACGTGTACGACCTGGACGACAACTTCTTCGTCATCCCCCTGACCCTGGAGCAGGGCCGATACCACCGCGCCCCCGAACGCATCGCGCAGCTGGAGCGCTACCTGGCGGGCGCCGCCGTCGTCCGCGTGTACTCCGAAACGCTCGAGCGGCGCGTGCGTACGTACACCGACCGCGTCGTGCGCGCCACCGCTTCCGTGGACCTCCGCCTCGTCGAGCCGGGCCGCGCGGCGAGACAGGAGACGGGTCGGACGCGCGTGGTGTACTCCACGAGCCGGATCGAGGACGAGCTGTCGGCGGCCTTCCTGCCCGACCTCGAGGCCCTGGTCGAGAGGCGGCAAGGTGTGGAGTTGTGGTTCATGGGCAGCCGCCCCCGGCACTTCCGTCACCCGCGCGC
>DASUCK010000128.1:0-17616 GCA_036276095.1 Nonomuraea sp.
GCCAGGCGGCGTCTGGGCCCGAATCAGCCGAAGAAGACTTCGGCTTCGGCGTACAGCGTCACGTCCACGGTCTTCAGGGTCGCGGTCGCCTCGGACAGCGGCACCCGGACGATGTCCGTCCCGTGCAACGCCACCATGTGGCCCCAGGCCTGGTCGTGCACCGCGTCGATGGCGTGCAGCCCGAACCTGGTGGCCAGCACCCGGTCGTAGGCCGTCGGGGTGCCGCCGCGCTGGATGTGGCCGAGCACGGTGGTGCGGGCCTCCTTGCCGGTGCGCTTCTCGATCTCCTTGGCCAGCACCTCGCCGATGCCGCCGAGGCGGACGTGCCCGAACGCGTCGAGTTCGCCGGCCTGCAGCTCCATCTGGCCCTCGATCGGGTGGGCGCCCTCGGCGACCACGATGATCGGGGAGTAGCGGGTGCGGAAGCGGGACTCGACGTATTCGCAGACCCGGTCGATGTCGAAGGGCTTCTCCGGGATGAGGATGACGTTGGCGCCGCCGGCCATGCCCGCGTGCAGCGCGATCCACCCGGCGTGCCGGCCCATGACCTCGCAGATGAGGGCCCGGTGGTGGGACTCGGCGGTGGTGTGGAGGCGGTCGATGGCCTCCATGGCGATGTTGACCGCGGTGTCGAAGCCGAAGGTGTAGTCGGTGCCGGACAGGTCGTTGTCGATCGTCTTGGGCACGCCCACGACCTTGACCTCGCGCTCGAAGAGCTGCCTGGCCACGCCGAGGGTGTCCTCGCCGCCGATGGCGATCAGGGCGTCGACGCCGGTGGAGGCGAGGTTCTCCTTGATCCGGTCGACGCCTCCCTCGATCTTGATCGGGTTGGTGCGGGAGGAGCCCAGTATGGTGCCGCCGCGCGGGAGGATGCCGCGCACGGCCTGGATGTCGAGCGGCATGGTGTCGCCTTCGAGCGGGCCGCGCCAGCCGTCGCGGAAGCCGACGAACTCGTGCCCGTAGACGCTCACCCCCTTACGCACCACCGCCCTGATGACGGCGTTGAGGCCGGGGCAGTCGCCGCCCCCGGTGAGCACTCCGATACGCATGACGGGTTCCTCCCGATGGGGTCCACGATGTGGAACCTTCAGTGTTAGGACCAGGTTTTCAGACTCGCATTCTGCCCGGCTCCGCGGGCAGTGGTCTAGACCAAACGCCAGGTCCGCGCACCAAACCTTGTCGGGGATGAAACCCCCGCACCTCGTACGGCCTGAAGCACGGCCGCTGGGAGCCGGGAGCTGTGCGAGCTGGACGGGCGGCTCGGCGCCGGTGCTCACGGCCGACGGCGGGGCCAGCGCGAACGACCCGCTCCTCCCCCGCTACCTGACCAGCACGCACGCGGGGTGGTCCACCTCGTACGTCTCACCGGCCGGCTCCGGCACGCCGTCGCGCAGCCGGAAGCCGGTCACCACGCCGGACTCCTGGTTGGCGACGTAGAGGCGGTCGCCGTCGATGGCGAAGTGGCGGGGCCAGTCGCCGCCCGAGCCCACCTCGGCCACGGGCGACAGGTCGGCGGCGCGCAGCACCGCGATCGTGTTGGGGCCGCGGTTGGCGACGTAGACCAGGTCGCCGTGGACTTGCAGGTGGGAGGGGAAGTTCGGACCCTCGCGGCGGGAGGCGGGGACGGTGGTGCGGCGGTCGCCGGCGACGAGGGTGACGGTGGCGTCGAGCTCGCCGGCGACGTAGAGGCGGTCGCCGGCGAAGTCGAAGTGGCGCGGGCCGGTGCCGGGCGGCAGGGTGATCGGCTCCACCGGCGTGCCGTCGTAGCGGTAGCGGCGGATCTCGTCGGTGCCGAGGTCGGAGACGTGGAGCAGGCCGTCGTGGAAGACGGTCTGGTGGGCGTGCGGGCCGTCCTGGCGCTCGGCGTCGGGGCCCGAGCCCTGGTGGCGGAGCACGATCGGGTCGCCCGTGAAGGCGCCGCGCCGATCGAGGCGGTGGAGGATGGCCGTGCCGTCGCCGTAGTTGGCCGCCGCGAGCAGGGCGCCGCCGGGCTCGACGGCGACGTGGCAGGGGCTTGGGCCCTCGCTCGGCCGCTCGTCGAGCGGCTTCAGGCCGTCGCTCGCGTCGAAGGCGGTCAGCCAGCCGCGTTGGAGCTCGCCGACGGCGTACAGCACCGGCAGAACGGGGTGGGCGGCCAGGAATGACGGCGTCGCGAGCCTGGTCAGCCCGCCCCCGATGGTGACGATGCCCGCGCCGTATCCGCCGATGTGCAGACGCTTCACAAGAGCGATCCTCTCATGGTTGACTTGAGCAATGAATTCGTTGACAGAGGCAAGGATTTCGAAGATCCGGGCCTTCAACCGGTTCTATACGAAGATCATCGGCGTGTTGCAGGCGGGGATGCTGGACTCGCCGTACTCGCTGACCGAGGTGCGGGTGCTGTTCGAGCTCGCCCACGCCGGGCACATGGCCACCGGCGAGCTGCGCGCGCTGCTCGGCCTCGACGCGGGCTACCTCAGCCGGATCCTGGCCCGCTTCGAGGCCGACGGGATCGTCGAGCGCGAGCGGTCGGCCGCCGACGGGCGCAAGCGGCTCCTGCGGCTCACGCCGGCCGGCGCGGAGACGTTCGCCGGGCTCGACCGGCGCTCGGCCGAGGAGATCGGGCGGCTGCTGTCCGGGCTGCCGGAGGCCGACCAGGACCGGCTGGTCGCGAGCATGGCGACGATCAGAGGGCTGCTCGCGCCGGAGCGCGGGCGGGAGGCGTACGTGATCAGGCCGCCGCGCACCGGCGACCTCGGCTGGGTCGTCCAGCGGCACGGCGAGCTCTACAGCCGCGAGTACGGCTGGGGCACCGCGTTCGAGCAGACCGTCGCCGGCATCGTCGGCGGGCTCGACTTCGCCAAGGACGCCGGCTGGATCGCCGAGATCGGCGGCGAGCGCGCCGGATGCGTGTTCTACGTGCGCGCGGACGATGCCACGGCCAAGTTGCGGATGCTGCTGGTCGAGCCGGCCGCCCGCGGGAGGGGCGTCGGGCGGCGGCTGGTGGAGGAGTGCCTGCGGCACGCCAGGGCCGACGGATGCGAACGGATCACGCTGTGGACCCGCGACTGCCTGGTGAGCGCGCGCCGCCTCTACCAGGCAGCCGGGTTCGAGCTGCTGTCGGAGGAGAAGGGGACGGAGAACGGCATCGAAGTCACCGAGCAGTGGTGGGGACGCGACCTCGGCTGAACGCACGGTCCGCCGCACGGCGCGCTACCCAGGCGCGTAACGGAGGTCCACGACGCCCCGCCCTCCCGCCACACCGACGACCGGCGGCATCGCACCCCTGATCAGGCGCGGAAGGGGCCGGCCACCTCGAAGGTGTGGCCGTCGGCGCGGCCGTGCCGCGCCGAGAAGTAGAGGCGGTCGCCGCGCGGCGAGAACGCCAGCCCCGTCAGCTCCGCCCCGTGGTGCCCCTCAAGCCTGAGGAACGGCGTGACCGCCCGGTCGGGCGCGATGACGTCGATCTGCGTGGTCTCCCTGGCGACGTAGAGGTCGCCGGACGGCGCGGCGGTGATCGCCCGCACGCCCTCGCACAGCCGGTCGAGCGTGGCGGTCTGCGCGTCGTAGGCCCATAGGCCCGTGTCGCCCTTGGTGGTGAAATAGCAGACCCCGCCCGCGTAGTGGCAGGACTCGCCGCCGTCGAAGCGGCGGGCGTCGTCGACCTGGTGGCGGGTCTCCTGCAGCAGCCCCGCCGGCGAGGGCACCACCCGCCAGCGGCCCGCCGCGCACAGCACCTCCAGGGTGCCCTCGGTCAGGTCGCCCCAGTCGCCCGGCCGGAACCGGTAGAAGCAGCCGTCGGGCTCGTCTTCGGTCATGTAGACGACGCCGCGCTCGGGGTCGCAGGCGGCGGCCTCGTGTTTGAAACGGCCCATGGCCAGGCGGGGGCGGGCGGCGCGGGCGCCGTAGGGGTCGCACTCGAAGACGCGGCCACGGTGGCCCAGCTCGCACGACAGCCAGGTGTGCCACGGCGTGGCCCCGCCCGCGCAGTTGAGGTCGGTGCCGGACAGGATGCGGTAGGCGTCGGCGATGCCGCCGTCGGGGCGGAAGCGCACCGCCGAGGCGCCGCCGAGCAGGGGCAGCTCGGAGTTGGACACGTAGATCCAGCCGTCGCCGTCGGGGAAGCAGGCGCCGCCGTCGGGCGCCGCGTGCCAGGTCAGACCGGCGACCTTGTGGCCGGAACGGGCCACGACCCGCCCCGCGAACCCGGAGGGCAGCGCGAGACCGTCGGCGCCCGGCCGGCCGAGCGGTCCGTACGGGCTGGTGCCGCCCGGCAAGAGCGGGCCCGTGCGGAGGAGAGTCTTGTGGGACATCGTGGGGCCTCCCTCTAGGTGCCACGCTAGTCGACCGCACCGACATGAATGGCAGGGACTCGCGACATCAAACTCTGCGCAAACCCGTCAGCCGCCGCCGCGCCCGGCCGACGCCTCCGCGGCCCCGGCGGCAGCGGCCCCGTACGCCGCCCACCGGTGCCCGCCCCGGCAGCCCGGACCCTCGCACCCGGCCGCCGCGGGCGGCCTCATCAGGCGAGGAAGGCGAACCAGCGGCCGGCCTCCTCGCAGCCGGAGACGATCGTGAAACCGCCGGCCCGGGCCAGGGCGGGCACCTCGGAGGCCGAGACGCCGGCCCAGCGGAACCAGGGACCGGTGACGGCGCCGTGGCGGAGCCGGACGCGTCCGGCCCTGCTCGGGGTGCCCGGCGGGGCGACCTCCGCGATCACCTCGCCGCCCGGCCGGACCAGCTCGCGCACCCGGCGCAGCAGGGCCACCGGGTCGCCGCCGATGCCGATGTTGCCGTCCGCGAGCAGCGCCGTCGCCCAGCGGCCCGCGCCCGGTACGGGGCCGAACACGTCCCGGCACAGGGCCCGGCCGCCGGCCTGGCGGGTCAGGCGCACGGCGTGCGGTGTGACGTCGATGCCGAGCGCCTCCACGCCGCGCCGGGTGAGGGCGACCGTCAGCCGGCCGGGGCCGGAGCCGACGTCCAGGGTCGGGCCGGTGCAGCGGGACAGCATGGCCTCGTCCCCCTCGACGGGGGCGAGCCAGCGGACGGCGTCGAGCGGACGGCGGCGGCCGTCCTCGTCCTCGACGTCGATCTCGGCTCCGGACAGCGACTCCACGTAGAGCGGTCCGATCACCGGGCGGCTCCGGCGCCGAGGCGCGCCAGCGTGGCGGCGAAGCGGGTGCCCGGGGCCAGGTCGGCGACCTCGCGGGCGGTGGCGGCGTCGTCCACGTCGGTGAGCCGCGGCATCGTGGCCACGGTACGGCCGCGCAGCCGCCGCAGCAGGGCGGCGCCCGTGCCCGGGGTGGACATGGGGACGCCGAGGAGCAGCGCGGGGTCGGGGCGGCGCAGGCCGAGCAGCCAGAAGCCGCCGTCGGAGGCGGGGCCGTACACGGCGTCGTGGGTGCGGAGGGCGGTCGCGGCGCGGGAGAGGAGTGCGGGGGTCATCTGGGGGGTGTCCATGCCGACGAGCAGGACCGGGTTCGGGCGGCGGGCGTAGGCGTCGGCGAAGGCCCAGGCCAGGCGTTCGTCGAGGCCGGCGCCGCGCTGCCCGATCACCTCGAACCCGTCATGGGACGCCTCCGGCCCCGGGTCGTCGGTCGCCAGGACGCGGGCGGCCGCCGGAGTCGCGGCCACGGCCGCCAGGGTGTCGCGGAGCGCGTCCGCGGCCAGCTCGGCCGCCTCCTCCGGGCTGTACGGCGGCGTCAGCCGGGTCTTCACGTGCCCGGCCCTCGGCCGTTTGGCGAGCACGACGATCTGCGCGCGGTTGTCCATATCCCGGCACGCTAGATCCACAAGAGCTGATCACCTCTTACGTGCCGCTTACGGCCGCCGCCCGCCACCCTCCGCCCCAGCCACGACCCCGGCCCTGGCGTGCCGGAGCCCGGGGCCGCCGCCCGCCAACCGCCGGCTCCCGGGCTCCGTCCGCCCGCGCGCCTCTCAGCGCATGGCCTGGAACATCCAGTGCTGCTTGTCCACGTCCTGCGTCACGGAGATGAGCAGGTCCTGGGTGACCGGGTCGGACTCCTCGGTGGCCCGCACGCGCTCGTACATGCGCTTGCTGATCCCGTCCAGGATGTCGGTGATCGTCGCGACGACCTTGCCGTCCTCCACCCAGCCGCTCTCCAGCTGGGCGAGTTTGGTGTTCCTGGCGACGGTGGCGGCGCGGCCGTCCGGGTTGGAGCCGATGGCGACGGCCCGCTCGGCGATGGTGTCCATGTGCCGACGCGCCAGGTCGGTGACCAGGTCGAGCTGGAGGTGGATCGAGCGGAAGTGGGAGCCGATGAGGTTCCAGTGGGCCTGCTTGGCGACCAGCGACAGGTCGATCAGGTCGACCAGCGTTCCCTGGAGGGCTTCGGTGACCTTGGCCTTGGCGTCTCCCGACAGTGGTCCAGTGATCGCGGCCATGTCGTGAACTCCTCCCCCGTCTATCGGATGTGTCCGTTCATTGATGACAACCCATTTCCCGTGCCCAATCTTTCCGCACCCTAACGTTGACACTGTAATAGTGACAGTGTCATTGTGAGGGTATGAGCGACACCTGGACCATCGGCGAGCTGGCCGCGCACGCGGCGCGGGCGTTGCGCGACGCCCCGTCGCCCAACGGCCGGGTCCGCGACGTGCCCGGGGAGCGGCTGATCAGGTGGTACACGACCATCGGCCTGGTCGACCCGCCCCTCACCCGGCGCGGCAGAATCGCCCGGTACGGACGGCGCCACCTGCTGCAACTGGTGGCCGTCAAGCGCATGCAGGCGGCCGGTCACTCGATCGCCCACATCCAGGCGACCCTGACCGGGGCCACCGACCACGTGCTGGAGGACGCGGCGGGCATGACAAGCCCGCCTCCGGCACCCGGCATGCCGCGCCCGTCCTCCCGGGCCGCCGTCGAGGAGAGGCTGGAACGGCGTGGCAGGTTCTGGGCCGAGCTTCCGGGCCGGAGCCTGGCCGAGGAGGGCCCCGCGCCGCCCGACGGGCAGGCCGCGCCGCCCCCCGCGACCGCGCCGCGCGCCGGGGAAGGGGCGCTGGTGCTGGGGGTCAGATTGGGAGACGGGGTGCGGCTCGTGTTCGACGGGGCACGCGTCCCGTCGGACGAGGACGTTCAGGCGGTGCTGGCGGCGGCGGGGCCGCTGCTCGCGGTGCTCGAAGAAAGGGAACTCATATGAAGATCACTTCGCTGGAGCCCGCGCGGTGCCTGCCGGTGCCGGACGCCGGGTTCGGCGCGCTGCTGACCGAACGCGGGAATCTGCCGCTGGAGAGCGTCGACGTGACGGCCGACATCTCGGGCCTCATCGCCGGGGTCGAGGTCACGCAGGGGTTCAGGAACCCGTTCGACGTCACCCTGGAGGCCACCTACATCTTCCCGCTGCCCGACCGGGCGGCCGTGACCGGCTTCCGCATGGAGGCCGACGACCGGGTCGTCGAGGGCGTGCTCAAGGAACGCGCCCAGGCCAGGGCCGACTACGACCGGGCGCTGCGTGAGGGCAGGCGGGCGGCCATCGCCGAGGAGGACCGGCCCGACGTGTTCACCATCCGGGTGGGCAACATCCTGCCCGGCGAGCGCGTCTCGGTGCGGCTGACGATGAGCCAGCCGTTGCCGTACGAGGACGGCGCGGCCACGTTCCGCTTCCCGCTGGTCGTCGCGCCGCGCTACATCCCGGGCGCCCCGATCGACGGGCCCGCCGCGGGCGAGGGCGTCGCCCCCGACACCGACGCCGTGCCGGACGCGTCCAGGATCAGCCCGCCCGTGCTGCTGCCCGGCTTCCCCGACCCGGTGCGCCTGTCGCTGGCCGCCACCGTCGACGCCGGCGGCCTGGAGCTGCGCGAACTCGCCTCCAGCCTGCACGTGGTCGAGGAGGAGGGCAACACCGTCCGGCTGCGGCCCGGCGAGCGGCTGGACCGCGACTTCATCCTGCGGCTGTCGTTCGAGACGTCCACGTCGCTGCAGCTCGACGGGCGGGGCACGTTCGCGCTGACCGTGGTGCCGCCGCCGCTGCCGTCCACGCGGGTGCCGCGTGACCTGGTGCTGGTGCTCGACCGGTCCGGGAGCATGGCCGGCTGGAAGATGGTGGCCGCCCGGCGGGCCGCCGCGCGCATCGTCGACACGCTGACGGCGCAGGACCGGTTCGCGGTGCTGACGTTCGACTCGGTCGTGGAGCGGGCGTTCGAAGGGCTCGTGGAGGCGTCCGACCGCAACCGCTACCGCGCCGTCGAGCACCTCGCCAGGGTCGAGGCCCGCGGCGGCACCGAACTGCTCCAGCCGCTGCGCCAGGCCGTCGCGCTGCTCGCCCCCCAGCCCGAACGCGAGCGCGTGGTCGTGCTCGTCACCGACGGCCAGGTGGGCAACGAGGACCAGATCCTGGAGCAGGCGGGCGGCGCGCTGTCGGCCATGCGCGTCCACACCGTCGGCATCGACCGGGCCGTCAACGCCGGGTTCCTCGGCCGCCTGGCCGGGCTCGGCGCGGGCCGCTGCGAGCTCGTCGAGTCGGAGGACCGGCTCGACGCCGCCATGGACCACATCCATCGCAGGATCGGCGCGCCGCTGGTGACCGGCCTGTCGCTCAAGGGCCTGGAGGTCGAGCCGGACACCGTCACCCACCTCGGCTCGATCTTCCCCGGCGTCCCGCTCCGCGTGTACGGGCGCCACCGCGAGGGCTCCTCGCTGACCGTCCACGGCACGACCGCCGGCGGGCCCTGGGAGGAGCACGTCACCGGGGTGGCGGTGGACAATCCGGCCATCCGTGCCGTCTGGGCCCGCGCGCACCTGCGCGAGCTGGAGGACCGGTACGCGATGGGCGAGCGCGACCTGGAGTCCCGCATCGTGCGTACGTCGCTGGAGTACGGCGTGTTGTGCCGGTTCACGGCGTACGTGGCGGTCGACACCCGGCAGGTCGCCGACGGCGGTCCCGAGCATCGCGTCGTCCAGCCGGTGGAGCCGCCGAGCGGGTGGGAGCTGCCGCACCCGATGGCGGGCGGTTTCGCCGCCCCGGCCGCGCTGATGGCCGCCCCCGCGGCCGCTTCGAGGATGCGGATGCCCGCGCCGTCCGGCTTCGACGCGGCCGACCTCGAACAGGGGCCCGTGGCCGACGTCGACCGGGGCTTCCTGGCCGGCGGGCCGGGTGGCGGACCCGGCGGCGGGCTTCGGGGCCGGGCCCGCGGCGGGTCCGGCAGGGGCCGCGGATCCGGTGGCGGACCCGTCAGCGGCCAGCCGCCGACGCCCGGCCCGCTCACACCACCCGAGGCCCCGGGCGGCGGGCCGCGCCGCCGGGCTGCCGCGCCCAGGTTCGGCGGACGTCCGACGCACCGCCTGGACACGGTCAGACCCCAGCTGGAGGCCGAGCTGGACCGCCTGAACGCCCTGCCCGCGCCCGACGTGCTGTACCTGGCCGACCTGGGCTCCCGCCTGGCGGCCCTCGCCGAGTACCTGGGCGGCAACGAGGACCTGTCGGCGCTGGCCCGCGAGCTGGAGGCCGCCGAGCTCCCGGGCGCCGACGCGCGGTCCCTGCACAACCGCGCCGTCGAGGTCCTCACGGCCCTGGTGGGCGGCCATCCCGCCCCGGGGCCTGGGAGCGAGGCGTCCGGCGACGGCCCCGGTGCCTCCGGCGGCGACCAGCCCGGCAGCGGTCGGCGCGCCCCGTTCTGGAAGCGCTCCTGACCCGGCCGCTCCGGCGGCCGGACCCGTCCCGCCCTCCTGCTCGACCGTGGAGGGCGGGGCGGTGGTCCGGCGAGCCGCCCGCCGGCCGTCGGCCGGATGCGGACGCGCGGGTGTCCGAGCCGGTCAGGCTGTTCTATGTTCGTGAACATGGCGACCTCCCGCGCCCCGCTCCGCTTCGCCGAAGCAGTGTCCGCCACCGTTGCCGAGAGCCGGACCACCGGATTCTTCTTCGACTACGACGGCACGATCGCGCCGATCATGCGCGATCCCGGGGCGGTCTTCCCCGTCGCGGGCGTGGTCGAGCGGATGGAGCGGCTGGCGGGCCTGGTCGACCGGGTGGCCGTGGTGTCGGCCCGGCCGGCGGCGTTCCTGGGCGAGCGGTTCGCGCCGGCGCCGCGCGTGCGCCTGTTCGGCCTGTACGGCATGCAGACGGTCGTCGGCGGCCGGGTGCGCACCGACGCCGGGGCCGAGCCGTGGGTCCCGGTGATGCGGCGGGTGGCCGCCGACGCCGTACGCGACCTGCCCGGCGAGGTCCTCGTCGAGGACAAGGCGCTGCTGGTGGCGCTGCACTATCGTACGGTGCCGGCGTTGCGCGGCGCGGTGGAGCGGTGGGTCTCGGCGAAGGCGGCCGAGTTGGGCCTGCGCGAGCAGCACGGCCGCATGGTCGTCGAGCTGCGGCCGCCGGTGCCGCTCGACAAGGGCACGGTCCTGGCCCGCGAGACCGAGTCGCTGACCCTCGCCTGGTATTTCGGCGACGACCTGTCCGACGGGCGGGCGTTCGAGGCGCTGCGCTGCCGCGAGGAGCGGCATCCGCCGTTCATGGGCGTACGCGTCGCGGTGGCCAACGGCGAGACCGGCGATGAGCTGGCCCGCCTGGCCGACTTCACCGTCGGCGCGCCCGAGGAGACGCCGGTCTTGCTCGACCAGGTGATCGGCGCGTTCGCCGACGGCTCATACCCTGGATGAGTGACCGCACTTGTCCTGGACGGGGGCCTGTCCACCCGTCTCGAACGGCTCGGCGCCGACCTCAGCGACGACCTCTGGTCGGCCCGGCTGCTGCTGGAGCGGCCCGAGCTGATCCGGCAGGCGCACGCCGACTACTTCGCGGCCGGCGCCGACGTCGCCACGACGGCCGGCTACCAGGCCACGATCCCGGGCTTCGTACGGCGGGGGCTCAGCGTCTCGGAGGCCGAGTCGCTGATCACGCGGTCGGTGGAGCTGGCCGGGCAGGCCCGCGACGAGGCCGGGCGCGGGCTGGTGGCCGCCTCGATCGGCCCGTACGGCGCCTTCCTGGCCAACGGCGCCGAGTACACCGGCGACTACGACCTCGACGAGGACGGCCTGTACGCCTGGCACCGGCCGCGCTGGGAGATCGTCGCCTCGGCGGGGGCCGACCTGCTGGCCTGCGAGACGATCCCGTCGTACCCGGAGGCGCGGGCGCTGGCCCGGCTGCTGACGGGCACGCCGGGGGTCAAGGCGTGGGTGAGCTTCTCCTGCCGCGACGGCCATCGCCTGAACGACGGCACGCCGATCCGCGAGGCGGCCGCGTTGTTCGCCGGGAACCCGCGCGTGGTGGCCGTCGGCGCGAACTGCACCCCTCCCCGCCACATCCCCTCGCTGATCGCCCAGCTGTCCGGCGGCCTGCCCGTCGTGGTCTACCCGAACTCCGGCGAGACCTGGGACGCCGGCCACCGCCGCTGGCTGGGCCTGTCGGACCCGGCGGAGTTCGGTGAGGCCGCCGTGAAGTGGCATCGGGCCGGCGCCTCCCTGATAGGCGGCTGCTGCCGCACCACTCCCGACCACATCGAGCAGATCCGCACCCACCTCTCCTGACCACGCCACCGGCGGGGGGACGGGACGCCGGGCCTCCCCCTCCCGTCGACCTCGCCCGACGGCGTCACGTGGAGAGGGGCGAGGTGGCGCGGCGGCGGGACAGGGCGCGGTCGAGGGACAGGGCGCCGCCGCCGGTGAAGCCGACGGCCATGCTCGCGGCGGCCAGGGACAGGACGAACTCGTAGCCGCCCTCGCCGGCGGCGAAGCCGTTGGCGCCGTGGACGAAGACGATGGCGCCGATCATGTCGAGGGCCAGCAGCGTGCCGGCGATCGGCAGCGCGGCGCCGAGGATCAGCGCCAGCCCGCCCACGATCTCCAGCGCCGCCACGCCGGGCGCGGCCAGGCCCGCCAGCGGGATCCCGGCGGATTCGAAGAACTCGGTCGTGCCCGCGATCCCCATGGTCGCGACCTTCTGGTAGCCGTGCACGAGGAAGATCACGCCGATGGCGATCCGCGCGAGCAGGAGAACGACGGGACGGGCCTGGTCGACCATGCGACCTCCTTGACAGTGCCTTGACAAGGCCGTTCGAATGCGAATGACAACAGTAGTGGGACGTCCAAATTCGAACAACAAGTAGAATGTTCTGGTGACGGACACCCGATGGCTCGACGCGACGGAGATGGCGGCCTGGCGCGCCTTCCTGTCGACCTCTCACCTGCTGGAGCGGCGGATCGAGGAGCGGCTGAAGTCGGCCGCCGGGCTGACCCACCCGCAGTACGAGATCCTGGTGCGCCTCGCCGACGCCCCCGGCCGGCAGCTGCGCATGACCGAGCTGGCCAGGGGCGTGGTGGTGTCGAAGAGCGCGCTGACGTACCAGGTGACGCAGCTGGAGAGGGCGGGTCTGGTGGAGCGGACCACGTGCCCGTCGGACGACCGCGGCGTGCTGGCGGTGCTCACGGACGCGGGCCTGCGCTGCCTGGACCGGGTCGCCCCCGGCCACCTGGAGGTCGTGCGCGCCTACCTGATCGACCGGCTCAGCCGCGACGAGCTGCGCACGATGAGCGACGCCATGCGGCGCACCGAACGGGCCTTACGCGCGTCGTCGTGACCCTGGAGGGCCAGGCCCGTCAGCCCTGGGCCGCGGCGGCGCGGGCGGCGCGCTCCATCTCGACGCGAGCGCTGGCGGCGTACTTGTCGACGTATTCCTGCCCCGACAGCTCCATCAGCGCGTACATGATCTCGTCGGTCACCGCGCGCAGCACGAGCCGGTCGTCCTCCATGCCGTAGTAGCGGGAGAAGTCGAGCGGCTTGCCGAACCGCACGCCCGGCCGGATGCCGAGCTTGGGCAGCGGCCGCCCGGGCGGCATCATCTCGTACGTGTTGACCATCGCCCACGGGATGACCGGCGCCCGTGACTCCAGCGCCAGCCGGGCCACTCCGGTCTTGCCCTTGTAGAGCCGCCCGTCGGGTGAGCGGGTGCCCTCGGGGTAGATGCCGAGGATGTTTCCCTCGCGCAGGATGCGCAGGCCGGTGCGCAGCGCCGCCTCGCTGGCCTTGCCGCCCGAGCGGTCGATGGGCACGGTGCCGACGCCGCTGAAGAACAGCCGGGTGAAGAAGCCCTTCACCCCGCGCCCGGTGAAGTAGTCGGACTTGCCGAGCGAGATGACCTTGCGCTTGAGGTGGAGCGGGCCGAAGAAGTGGTCGGCGAACGACAGGTGATTGCCGGCCAGGATCGCGGGACCTTGCCGGGGGACGTTTTCCACGCCCTCGGCCCACGGCCTGAACACAAGGTGGAGGAACGGCCCCAAGATGGCCTTGACCACCCAGTAGAACACTCCGGCACCTCTTCTCCAGCGCGTTTGTCGGCGGGCAAAGTCATCTTCCCATCTCGCGAGCCATGCTCCTACACCAGCTCTCGCACAATCACCCCCGAACGTGCGACGATCGGGCCGTTCCGGCGGAAATCCCCGGAATGAAACAGCATGGAGGAGCCGTTATGCCGCTCATGCCAGGCGCGGAGCCCTACCACCACGACGGAGGCGAAATCGGCGTGCTGCTCTGCCACGGGTTCACCGGCACGCCGCAGTCGTTACGGCCTTGGGCGGAGTTCCTGGCCGCGCACGGGGTGAGCGTCTCGCTGCCCCGGCAGCCGGGCCACGGCACCAGGTGGCAGGAGATGAACCGCACGCGGTGGGAGGACTGGTACGCCGAGGTGGAGAAGGCGTTCGCCGATCTCCAGGGCCGCTGCCGCGACGTGTTCGTGGCGGGGCTGTCGCTCGGCGGCTGCCTGGCGCTGCGGCTCGCCGAGGTGCACGGCGCGGCGATCAGGGGCGTGGTGGTGGTCAACCCCTCGATCGCCAACGACGTGCCGCTGCTGAAGCTCGCGCCGCTGCTGAAGTGGTTCGTGCCGTCCGTGCCCGGCGTCGCCAATGACGTCAAAAGGCCCGGCGTGACCGAGCTGGCGTATTCGCGCACCCCGGTGAAGGCGGCGGCCTCGCTGCCGAGGCTGTGGTCGCTGGTGCAGGCCGACCTGCCGAAGGTGACCCAGCCGCTGCTGGTCTACCACAGCGTGGACGACCACGTGGTCAAGCCGACGAGTGTGGCGATCATCCGTCAGCGGGTCCCGCGGGCCACGATCGAGGAGCTTACCGATAGCTACCATGTTGCGACGCTCGACAACGATGCCGACAGGATCTTTGCCGGTAGCCTCGACTTCATCCGGACACATGCCTCGGTACCCTTGCAGAGGGACTGATCGCACCCAGGGGGAAGTCGCGATCGCTGTGGAGAGGCCCATCTAGGTGACGCCCCAGAGTGACGAGGACGAGGTCTGGCGGCAGATCGTCGCGTCCTTCAACGACACGGCCGAGCGCGACTCGGCCGAACAGCCATGGCCGGACAGCGAAAACGTCCCTGCCGAGCCCACCCGGCGGGTGGTCAAGCCCTCGGAGGAGCTCGAGGAGGATCTCGACGATCCCGAGGACAAGCAGGACGACGACGAGGAGGAGGACGAGGGGCACTACGTGCCTCCACCGCCTCCCCCGCTGCCCAAGCTGGACCTGGCGACCAAGCTGGCGTGGGTGGCGCTGTTCGGCGGGCCCGCCTACCTGCTGGTGGCCGCGATGGCGAGCTGGCACATGGAGGGCTGGGTGCTGTTCACGGCGGTGGCCGCGTTCATCGGCGGGTTCGTGGCGCTGGTGGTGCGCATGGGCGACGGCCCGCCGGGCGACTCCGGCTGGGACGACGGCGCCCGCCTGTAGCGGGCGGGCGGCGGGCTACGACTTGGCCTCGGCGGGCTTGGGGGCGAAGGACTCGACGACGTCGGTGTAGCGGTCGGAGTCGTCGACGGCGTGCCCGACCGCCCACACGGTGCTCTTGCCGGCGAGGTAGGCCACGGCCTGCAGACGCACGCTGGCGCGGTTCTTCGCCGCTCCGCCGCGGATGGTCTCGCAGGCGCCCTTCTCGCAGCGCAGCACGAACGGCTCGGCGGCCCGGTCGGGGTCGTGGCCGGTCATCCAGTAGCGGCCCTTGCCGTCGCCGGTGACGCCGTACAGGCGGACGCCGGAGTGGGGGAGCTTCTGCTCCTTCCAGCGCTTGCCGTTCCAGACGAGCACGAGCGGGGAGATGTCGGCGGGGCCGCGGTAGACGCCGCCGACGGCCACGGCCCGCTTGGCGCCGTCGGCGTGGACGTCGCGAAGGTAGCCGCCGGGGATGGACGGCAGCGGCATGGACTTCCACTGGCCGTCGGACTGGTGGACGATCAGCGGCTCCGCGCCGGTGTCGCCGACGGCGAAGCCGCCCGCCACCGCGTACAGGGCGCCCTCCTCCTTGGTCTGCTGAGCGCTCCAGGAGCTGCCCTGCCCGGTGAGGAGGAGCCCGTGGCCGTCGCGGCTGCCGACGGCCACGACCTTGCCGGGCTTGGCGTCGACGCCGCCCAGCCAGTCGCCGGCCCGCAGCGCCTGCGGCCTGACCCGGTCGAACCCGGTCACGTCGCCGTGGGCGAGGTAGGGCAGCCCGTCGTGCCCCTCGCCCACCGCCCACACGTCGGACGGCGCCGCCGCGGCCAGGCCGCGCAGGCTGCCCGCGGTGGTGGCGTCGCGGATGGCCACCTCGGTCCAGCGGGAGCCGTTCCAGTGGCGGATGGTACCGCGGTTCTTCCACACGTCCCAGATCTCCTGCTGGCCGACGGCCCAGACGTCGCCGGAGGAGGTGGCCAGCACGTCGGAGAGCGAGCCGTCGGCCCGCAGGCGCGCGCTGGTCGACTGCTGCCACGCCTCGATCTGGGCGGGACGGCGAGGATCGGCATGCGCGGCGGGCGTGACCTGCGGCAGGACCGCCGACGTCGACAGGGACACCGCCAAGGACAAGGAGAGCGCACGCCGCAGAAAGCGACGGGTCATGGTGCAAATGCTACGGGCTGGCCGGCGCCTCTTGCCCGTTAGTGCCCAAGTCGCAACTCTGCGATGACCGGCAAATGGTCACTTGCCGCCCTCAGGTCGGTCGTCGCGGCGTCGACGTCCCCGCACGACACGACCCGCGCCTCGCGGGCGGCGAACACCCCGTCGATGCGCGCGGCCGGCCGCCGGGCCGGGAACGTGGCCCCCTCGCCCCTGGGCGCCGCGGCGTGGCAGTCGGCCAGCCGGCCGGCCAGATAGCGCCAGGCCGGCTGGTGGGGCTGCTCGTTGACGTCGCCGCCGAGCACGATCGCGGCGTCGTACGGGGCCGCGGCGCGTTCCATGAGCGCGACGGCCTCGGCCGCGTGGTGCATCCTGGCCGGGTCGCTGAGGTCGAGGTGGAGCGAGCCGACCGCCAGCCGGGCCCCGCCGATCTCGACGACGGCGATCGCCAGCCCGCGCGCCTCCAGCCCGAGGAAGACCCGCAGCGGGTGTGTCCCGGCGTGGAGCACCCGCACGCGGGGGGCGACCAGCACGGCCACGCCGCCGCGCCGTCCGGGAGTGGCCAGGCGCAGCCCGGCCGCCGCGGCCAGGGCGCGGCGGCGGGCCCGCCAGCGGTAGAGCCTGGGCGCCTCCTGCACGCACAGCACGTCGGCGCGCATGGCGGCGATGACCCTGGTGAGCGCGGGCTCGCTGTCGCGCAGCCCGTGCAGGTTGTAGGTGCCGATCCGGATCGTCACGCCGCCGCTAGCGCCGCCTGGCGAGGTCGGCGGCGCCCACGACGCCGGCCGAGGCGCCCAGCTCGGCCAGCCGGATCTCGGGCAGCGGCCGGTGCCCGCGGCCGGTGAGCCGCTCGGCGAAGGCGGCGCGGGCCCGGTCGATGAACAGGTCGGCGGCCCGGGACACCCCGCCGCCCACGATGAAGCAGCCGGGGTCGAGCACGGCCGCCAGGTCGGCCATGCCCTGGCCCAGCCAGTCGGCGAAGGACGCGAACGAGGCCAGCGCGACCTCGTCGCCGAGCCGCGCGGCCTCGGTGACCTCCTCGCCCTCGATCTTGCCGCCGGCCAGCCCGAGCAGGATCCGGGCGGCCTCGGGTCGGGCCGCGGCCTGCTCCCTGGCCTCCTTGACCAGGCCCTGGCCGCTGGCGTACTGCTCCCAGCAGCCGATGTTGCCGCAGCCGCACTGCCGGCCGCCGGGGACGACCTGCATGTGGCCGAGCTCGGCGCCCATGCCCCAGCGGCCGCGGTAGAGGGCGCCGTCGATGACGATGCCGCCGCCGATGCCGGTGCCGAGCGTCACGCACACCACGTGGGACTGGCCGCGCCCGGCGCCGTACCGGGTCTCGCCCCAGGCCATGGCGTTGGCGTCGTTCTCGATGACGACGGGCAGGCCGACCAGGCCGCTGATCTTCTTCTGCAGCGGCTCCTCGCGCCAGGCGAGGTTGGGCGCGAAGCGCACCACCGAGCGGGTCTCGTCGACGAACCCGGCCGCGCCCACGCCCACCGCCTCGATCTCCTGGCCCGCCGCCCTCCTGCCCGCCGTGAGCTCGCGAACGACGTCGGCCACGGTCTCGGCCACCACGTCGGGGCGGTCGGCGGCGGTGGGCCGCAGCGTGTGGGCGACGATCTTGCCCTGGTCGTCGACCACACCGGCGGCCACCTTGGTCCCGCCGATGTCGACACCGATCGTGAGCATGCCTGTCGTTCTCCCTATCGAAGGTCGATGTGTTCCACGTCGTCGCGGTGGCCGTCGGCGGGGTGGTCGCGGTGGTCGTCGCGGGTGCCGTCGGCGGGGTCGGCGGGGTTGCGCTCCCGCCCGTG
>DASUCK010000129.1:0-3622 GCA_036276095.1 Nonomuraea sp.
CCGGGTCGTCGACGAGGTTGCCGACGATGGTGATTACGGTGTCGCCTGCTGCCATGGCTAGCGCTCGCCTTCCTGCACGCCTTCGCTTGGGTTACGGCTCAGAGTACGGGGCTTCCCCGACAAAAACCGGGGGTTAGTGCACGTCCGGACGCAGGACCTTGGTGCGCAGGATGCCCTCGTTGAGGTTCATCTGCCGGTCGAGCTCCTTGACCGTCGCGGGCTCCGCGGACAGGTCGATGACGGCGTAGATGCCCTCGGACTTCTTGTCGATGTCGTAGGCGAGCCGGCGACGGCCCCAGACGTCGACCTTCTCCACGGTGCCGCCGTCGTTGCGGACCACGGCGAGGAACTGGTCAAGGGACGGCGCGACGGTGCGCTCGTCGAGCGAAGGGTCCAGGATGACCATCACTTCGTAACGACGCATGCGGACTCCTACCTCCTCTGGACTTTTGCGGTCACGACACTCTGCCGTGACAGGAGGACGCTGACGTATGGACCGGGGCGCCCACTTCGGCACCGCCGGGTGAGGGATCACCCATCACAACGCAGCGTGCCCCAGGTTACCAGCCGCGAGTACGTGGGAAAGCCTTTAGGAAACCCAAGGGGGTGGTGGCAGTGCCACATGTGCTTCAACCCTCGGAGAGGGAGAAGTTCAGGCTCACTCTCAACACCGACGGGCGTCCGCACCCGGTCGAGAACATCCTGGCGGTCTCCACACTGGTGCTCGGCCTCGTGGCGTTCGTCTCGACCTTCTGGATCGCCGCCCACGCCGTCTCGGCCTGGGCCGGCACACTGGGGTTCGGCGTCGGGCTCTACTCGCAGTACATCTCCGCGACCACGCCGCAGCGCTCGCTCAACATCATCGGGCTCGTGGCCTCGTTCGTGGGGGCCGCGCTCGGCATCGCCCACGGCGGTTTCCTTCCCCATCCGTGAGCGAACGGCCCCGGGCGCGGCGGCGGTCCGGGGCCGTTCCTGAGTTGTCGCTCATCCGATGTGCAGATCTATGCCGAGCAGCACCAGGAACCAGAGGAACACCGCGAGCAACGCCTCGGCGAGGTCTCTGAGCAGTCCGGGTGTGATGTAGTCGTAGACCCACGCGATGTAGATCCCGATCACCACGTAGACCAATAAGATCAGCGCCCGCCAGCGCCATCTTGCCATGTCGCTTTCTCCTCCTGTAGGGGGCGATGAGCGACTGCCCCGAGCCTGCCGGCGCAAACGCGCTGATCGCCGCCCCGCACGGGCCTCCGCCGCGGGCTCGTCCCGCTCCGAAGTAAGCTCGGTGCCATGGTGCGCATCGGAGCTCATGTCGATCAGGACGACCCCGCCGCCCACGCCGGGGAGGTCGGCGCCGAGGTGGTGCAGTTCTTTCTCGGCGACCCGCAGGGCTACGACAAGCCCGTGCTGCCGGCCAAGCCGGTCGAGGGCGTCGACATCTACATCCACGCCCCCTACCTGGTCAACGTGGCGACCACCAACAACCGCATCAGGATCCCCAGCCGCAAGCTGCTGGAGCAGCACCTCAAGGCCGCCGCCGGGCTCGGCGCGAAGGCCCTGATCGTCCACGGCGGCCACGTCAACAAGAACGACGACCCGCAGGCCGGGTTCGACAACTGGCGCAAGGTGTTCGAGCGCATGGAGTGCCCGATCCCCGTCCTGATCGAGAACACCGCGGGCGGCGACAACGCGATGGCCCGCAAACTTGATCGCCTCGCCCGGCTCTGGGACGCCCTCGACGGCTTCGACGTGGGCTTCTGCCTCGACACCTGCCACGCCCACGCGGGCGGCGAGGAGCTGGTCGATCTGGTCGACCGGGTCAAGGCCATCACCGGCCGCATCGACCTGGTCCACTGCAACGACTCGCGCGACGACTTCGACTCCGGCGCCGACCGCCACGCCAACCTCGGCCAGGGCAGGATCGACCCGGAGCTGATTCTGGCGGTGTGCCGGGCGGCAGGGGCGCCGATCGTGGTGGAGACACCCGCCGCCGGCCAGGCCGACGACATCGCGTTCCTGCGGAAGAATCTCTAGCGAATACACACAGCCTGTGGATAACCTTTCTGGATTACCGCGACGAAAGATCGGGTATATCGATCAGCCCGCCCACGCGCCGCTCAGAAACCTCATGGCGTTGACCAGCATCAACGGCCCCGAGACCAGGGCGTAGAGCGCCAGCACCCACGCCTTCCTCGTGGCGACCTTGGCCACCAGCACCCACAGCGGAAACCACAGCAGCAGCGAGCGCGGCACCGACAGGTAGTACGCCGACGTCATCAGCGCCGCGGCCTGCGTGCCCGTGTAGGCCAGCTCGCTCCACCGGCGCAGCAGGAGCAGCCACACCAGCACCCCCACCGCCAGCACCGCCCCGGCGATCTCCATGCGGAAGGCCACCGCGAAGTCGCCGGTCCCCATGGCCGAGCGCCAGGTCGTCCGCCACGCCTCCCACGGCCACTCGAACTCGCGCCCCCACCCCGCCTCCTGCGCGTGCTTCCACGCCAGCCAGTCGCCCGACCTGCGGTAGTGGTAGTACGCGAACGCCACCAGCGGCGCGAACGGCACCACCAGCCACCCCGCCCGCCGCGGTGACTCCCTGCTCACCACGAATTCCACGATCAGCGCGGCGGCCAGGAACAACCCGGTGATCCGCACGCACGACGCCCCCGCCGCCAGCAGCACGGCCTGCGCCCAGTACCCCTGCCGGGCGGCCAGCCAGGCGGGCACGGCGAAGGCCAGGAAGAGCGACTCGCTGTAGCCGGCCGACAGGAACACCGCCATCGGGAAGAGCAGCAGCGCCGCCACGGCCTTCCACCCGTCGGCGCCCTCCAGCTCGGCGAGCCGGGCCAGCGCGGCCATCGCCACCGCGCCGGAGACCAGCGAGATCAGCAGCCCGGCCAGCGACCAGTCGGACACCACGAGATTGACCAGCCGCAGCACGGCGGGCAGGCCGGGGAAGAACGCGGGCAGCCCGTCGTCAGGAGGCCGGCCTGGCTCGCCGTCGTAGCCGTGCTGGGCGATCGTGACGAAGAGGCCGGCGTCCCATTTGCGCCACTGCTCGGCGTACCCGCCGATGGTCGAGCCGAGCAGGGTCGCCGCGAGCAACCCCGCCCGCGAGCCGAACCAGAGCAGCAGCGCGTCACGGACGGCCGAGCGGGTGATCATCGCAGGGCGGAGGCCAGCGTGAACCTGTCGGGGGCGTCGTCGAGGACGCCGCCGCCCTGGTCGTCGACGCCGCCCCGGCGGACGACGTCCTTCTCGGGCCGCAGGATGTCGCGCACCACGAACGCCATCATGATCCCGATCGTGATGATGCGCCCCCAGACCGCGGTGAAGTACGTGGCGTCGCCGATGCCCAGGTCGTCGCGGCTGAGCGGCGGCTGGGAGAGCAGATAGAGCCAGATGGCGGCGAAATACCACACCTCGGCCAGCTGCCAGAGCGCCAGCGGCTTCCAGTTGGGCCGCGCCAGCACCGCGAACGGCACCAGCCAGAGCACGAACTGCGGCGACCACACCTTGTTGGTCATCATGAACGCGGCCAGCGCGAGGAAGCAGATCTGCGCCAGGCGCGGCCGGCGCGGCGCGGCCAGGGTGAGCACCGCGATGCCGGCGCACAGCACGGCGAGGG
>DASUCK010000130.1:0-3530 GCA_036276095.1 Nonomuraea sp.
CCGTCGAGCAGTGCCCTGCTGCGCGACGCCGCGCTCGTTGACGTCGAGGCGAACGCGACCATGGCGGCAGCGAGCGGGAGCGCGAAGCCGAGGTAGAGCAGGTCGGCGATCGACGGGAACGCCGGCGGGCGGGCCAGCACCACGAAGTACCACGCGAACATGACGCTGGCGGCGGCCCACATGCCGGCACTTGCCGCCAGAAGTGCCCAGCCGACGCGCTCAGCAGAGGCCGGGGATCTGCGCGCCCGCACGATGCACGCCGCGGTCGCCAGCAACGGCGCGAGTACCAGGCTCACCTGCATACCGATCGCCCGCGACTGGCTCGGCTCGCCCGACGCGCCGAACCACAGCCCCAGGCCGACGCTGGGTGCGACCGCCATCGCGACCAGAGCCGCCGGCCGTGCTGCACGAGCGGAGACTGGCGCCAACCCGCACATCCTTTCCGTCGGCGTGCTCGAGCCCTTGGGGGATGTCGGCCGGTGCGGTTCCTGGCTTGACTGGTTTACGACAATCCGTGAGGGGGTGCGACCGTAGCGTGGTGCGGACGCAGGGCGGAACCGGTGCGGACGCACCTGTTTCCGGGCGCACCGGCTAGCGGGACGATGACGCTCATCCTGATGTCCAGCGAGGTCTTCCGGCTGCGGCAGCAGCGGTGACCGGTGGGGCGGCTCGTAGGGTGGGGGGATGTCGGAGGTTCGGGTCGGGATCTCGGGCTGGCGGTACCCGCCGTGGCGTGGCGTGTTCTACCCGCCGGGGCTTCCGCAGCGGCGCGAGCTGGAGCACGCCTCCCGCAGGCTGACCTCGATCGAGATCAACGGATCGTTCTACGCGCTGCAGCGCCCGGAGGGCTACCGGTCCTGGCACGCCGCGACGCCCGACGGATTCATGTTCGCGGTCAAAGGCGGCCGGTTCATCACCCACATGAAGAAGCTGCGCGGGGTGGAGACGGCGATCGCCAACTTCTTCGCTTCCGGCGTGCTCGCGCTCGGCGACAAGCTCGGACCGTTCCTGTGGCAGCTGCCGCCCAACCTCGGCTTCGACGCCGCGCGCATCGACGACTTCCTCGCCATGCTGCCGCGGACCACCACCGCGGCGGCCCGACTCGCCACCCAGCACGACGAGAAGGTCGAGGGCCGGGCGTGGACGGTCACCGACGCCGAGCGCCAGCTGCGCCACGCGGTCGAGGTGCGCCACGCCACCTACGTGACCGACGACTTCCTCAGCCTGCTGGCCGCCCATGAGGTCGCGGTCGTCACCGCGGACACCGCGGGGAAGTGGCCGATGTTCCTCAAGCCGACGACCGACCTGGCCTACGTGCGCCTGCACGGCGCCGAGGAGCTCTACGTCAGCGGGTACGACGACGCCGCCCTGGACCTGTGGGCGGGCCGGGTCGCGGGCTGGCGTGACGCGGGCTGCGACGTGGTCGTCTACTTCGACAACGACGCCAAGGTGCACGCCCCCTTCGACGCCGAGCGCCTGCTCGACCGGCTCGGCCTGCGCCCGCTGGCCGCACCGACCGATCAGTTGTAGGGTGCACCGAATTGATTGGTGGCTACAACCAGTGAGGCGAGCATGGCCACGACCGGAGCGGGGGAGGTCGAGGAGCTCAGCGACGCCCTGGTCGTGCTGACCCGGGCCAGCCACGCGATGCGCGTCCAGCTCGCGGCCCGGTCAGTCGACGGGGTCGAGTGGGGGGCCTACGCGCTGCTCGTCCACGTCGTGACCCACGGGCCGAGCCGCTCGTCGGCACTGGCCGAGGCTGCCTGCATCGACCCGTCCACCGTGAGCCGCCACGTGGCCGCGCTGGTCGCCGGCGGACTGGTCGATCGCAGGCCGGACCCGCAGGACGGGCGCGCCGCACTGCTCGTCGCCACGGATGCGGGCCGGGAGCTGTGCGAGGCGGCCCGCCGCCGGCGGGTGGCCACCGTCGCGCGGATCGTGCAGGAGTGGACGCCGCAGGACGTGGCCACGCTCGCGGCCCTGATCGACCGATTCAACGACAGCTTCGCCCGGATCCGGCCCCAGCTGCTGGCCGAGCTCACCGACGTACGCTCCGAAAGGACGGCATGACGCCTGCCACCACGCACGAACCGCTGACCCACCGGGAGATCCTCACGATCCTGAGCGGGTTGATGGCGGGCATGTTCCTCGCTGCCCTCGACCAGACGATCGTGGCGACCTCGATCCGCACGGTGGCGGACGACCTGCAGGGCCTGTCGATCCAGGCGTGGGCCACCACGGCGTACCTCATCACCGCGACGGTCAGCACGCCGCTCTACGGAAAGCTCTCCGACCTGTACGGGCGCCGGCCGTTCTTCCTGCTCGCCATCTCGGTGTTCGTGATCGGGTCGGCGTTGTGCGGGCTGTCGCAGGAGATGTGGCAGCTCGCGGCGTTCCGCGCGGTGCAGGGCCTCGGCGCCGGCGGTCTGTTCTCACTGGCGCTGACCATCATCGGTGACATGGTGCCGCCGCGGGAGCGAGCGAAGTACCAGGGCTACTTCCTTGCCGTGTTCGGCACGTCCAGCGTGCTCGGGCCTGTCGTCGGCGGTTTCCTCGCCGGGCAGGAGACGTTGCTCGGCGTGACCGGCTGGCGGTGGGTCTTCCTGGTCAACGTTCCGATCGGGGCCGCCGCGCTGCTCATCGTGATGCGCAGCCTGCACCTGCCCCATCATCGGCGTGATCACCAGATCGACTGGCCCGGCGCGGTCGCTCTGGTGCTCGGGCTCGCCCCGCTGCTGATGCTGGCCGAGCAGGGCCGGGAGTGGGGCTGGTCGTCGGCGCGCTCGCTGACCCTCCTCCTGGTCGGCGTCCTCGGCGTGACCGGCTTCCTGCTGGCGGAGCGGCACTACGGGGACGACGCACTGCTGCCCCTGCGCCTCTTCCGCGGCCGCACCTTCGGTTTCGGCTCGCTGCTGAACTTCATCCTCGGCATGGGGATGTTCGGCGGCTTCGCCGCGCTGCCGCTCTATCTGCAGATCGTCAAGGGCGAGTCGCCGACGTCGGCCGGCCTGCTGCTGCTGCCGATGACGGCCGGCGTGATGGGCGGGTCGGTCTTCTCCGGTCAGGTCATCGCGCGCAGCGGGCGCTACCGCAAGTTCCCCGTGATGGGCATCGTCCTGCTCGTCGCCGGGATCGCGGGGATGTCGACGATCGGGGTCGACACCCCGCTCTGGCAGACGCTGGCGCTGGCCACCGTGGTCGGGCTGGGTCTCGGGTTCAACATGCAGCCGCTGGTCCTCGCGGTGCAGAACGCCGTGCCGCCGCAGGACATGGGGGTGGCCACGTCGTCGGCGACGTTCTTCCGGCAGATGGGCGGCACGCTCGGAACGGCCGTGTTCCTCTCGATCCTGTTCTCGACCGCCAGTGGGAAGATCCTCGACGCGTTCCGCGCGAGTGCCGGCACCCCGCAGTTCCAGGGTGCCGTGCGCGATCGTGAGGTCCTCGCCGACCCGACGAACGCGGCAGTGATCGAGGCGCTGCGCGACGGGCGGGGCGGCCTGCCACCCGGAGCGCTGGACGACACGTCGTTC
>DASUCK010000131.1:0-18347 GCA_036276095.1 Nonomuraea sp.
AAGCGCTTCGACACACTCAGAGGGATGGCCATGCACGAACCCCCCTTCCGCGACCCGTCGGTTCCCCTTCCCGACCGGATCGACGACCTGGTGCGCAGGCTCACGCTCGGGGAGAAGGTCGGCCTGCTCCACCAGTACCAACCGCCGGTCGAGCGGCTCGGCCTCGGCCCCTTCCGCACCGGCACGGAGGCGCTGCACGGCCTGGCCTGGCTGGGCCCGGCGACCGTGTTCCCGCAGGCCATCGGGCTCGCCTCCACCTGGGATCGCGACCTCGTCCGCCGGGTGGGCGAGGCCACCGGTGACGAGGTGCTGGCCTTCCACCGCAAGGACCCGGCCGGCGCCGGGCTCAACGTGTGGGCCCCGGTGGTCAACCCGCTGCGCGACCCCCGGTGGGGGCGCAACGAGGAGGGCTACTCCGAGGACCCGTGGCTGACGGGCGTCATGGCGGCGGCGTACGCTCATGGGCTTCGTGGGAGCGCTCCCGAAACGCTCAAGACCGCCCCGACCCTCAAGCACTTCCTCGCCTACAACAACGAGACCGACCGCTGCACGACCTCCAGCAGCGTGCCGCCGCGGGTACTGCACGAGTACGAGCTGCCCGCCTTCCGGCCGGCCATCGAGCAGGGCGCGGCGGTGGCCGTGATGCCGTCGTACAACCTGGTCAACGGGCGGCCCGCGCACCTCAGCCCGCTGATCAACGGCGTCCTCAGGGAGTGGGCGCCCGACGACCTGCTGGTGGTGAGTGACGCGTACGCGCCGGGCAACCTCGTCACGCCGCAGGCGTATCACGAGACGCCGGCGGAGGCGTACGCGCACGCCGTCAAGGCCGGGCTGGACAGCTTCACCCAGGACGACGACCGCGCCGCGGCCACGCTCGGCCACCTCCACCAGGCGCTGGAGCAGGGCCTGCTGACCGAGGAGGACGTCGAGGCGGCCGTCCGGCACGTGCTGTCGATCAGGTTCAGGCTCGGCGAGTTCGACCCGGCGACGCCGTACGACGAGATCACCGATAACGTGGTCAACTGCCCCGAGCACCAGGCGCTGGCCAGGGAGGCGGCGCGGCGCTCGTTCGTGCTGCTGAGGAACGACGGGGTGCTGCCGCTCCGGCAGGTCGCCAAGGTCGCGGTGATCGGGCAGCTCGGCGACACGCTCATGGAGGACTGGTACAGCGGGACGCTCCCGTACGCCGTCACCGCCCGCGCCGGGCTGGCCGAGCGCTGCGAGACCGTCTTCTGCGAGGCCGTGGACCGGGTGACGCTGACCGCCGAGGCGGGGCCCGTGGTCGCCGACCCGGCCGGCGGGCCGCTGCAGGTCAGGGCCGCCGAGGCGGGCGCGTTCGACCTGTTCGACTGGGGCGGCGGCGCGTACGCGCTGCGGGCCGTGGCCACCGGCCGGTTCGTGTCCGTGGACGACGGCACCCTCGTGAACGACCAGCCCGGACCGAACGGGTGGGAGGTGCGCCAGACGTTCCGCGTGGAGGAGCGCCCGCGCGGCACGCTCGCCCTGCGCCACATCTCGACCGGCTGCTACGTCGGGGCCGCCGGCGACGGCGTGCTTTGCCTGGTGGACGACGCCGACCAGGCCGTCTGGCTGGCCATGGACGTGCTCAGGAGCGGCGCCGAGCAGGCCGCCCGCCTGGCCGCCGCCGCCGACGTGGCGATCGTCGTGGTCGGCGACCACCCGCTCGTCAACGGCCGCGAGACCGAGGACCGCATGACCCTCGCCCTCGCCCCCGCCCAGAACGCCGTGGTCACCGCCGCCCGCGAGGCCAACCCCGCCACCGTCATGGTCATCACCAGCGGCTACCCGCTCACCTGGGCCGACGACGACGTGCCGGCCGTGCTGTGGTCGGCGCACGGCGGCCAGGAGTACGGCCACGCCCTGGCCGAGATCCTCTTCGGCGACGCCGACCCGGAGGGCCGTCTCACCCAGACGTGGTACCGCTCCGAGCAGGAACTCCCCGACTTGCTCGACTACGACATCATCGCCTCCGACGCCACCTACCAGTACTTCCGCGGCTCCCCGCTGCACCCGTTCGGACACGGACTCAGCTACACCACCTTCGAGTACGCCGACCTGCGGGTCGAGGTGGCCGGCGGCCGGGTCACGGCGACGGCCACGGTCACCAACACCGGCGACCGGCCCGGCGTCGAGGTCGTCCAGTTCTACACCCGGCAGCGGCGCTCCCGCGTCAAGCAGCCGCTGCGCCGCCTGCGCGGCTTCGCGAAGGTCCGCCTCGCGCCCGGCGAGAGCCGTACGGTGACGCTCGACCTGCCGGTCTCCGAGCTGGCCTGCTGGGACGTCACGCGGGACCGGTTCGTCGTGGAGCGGGCGCCGCACCAGCTCATGGTGGGCCGCAGCGCCACCGACGTGCGCCTGTCGGCCCGCTTCGAGGTCGACGGCGAGACCGTCCCGCCCCAGTCGGGCTCGCTGCGCGCGGCCGCCCACGACGCGTACGACGCCGTCACGTTCGTGGACGAGACCAGGACGGGCGGCGACGCCGTGCGCTCGGACGCCGAGGGCGCCTGGATCCTGTTCCGCCAGGTCGACCTCACCGGGGCCGCGTCGTGCGTGGCCACGGCGGGCAGCGAGGAAGGCGGCGTGATCACCGTCAGGCGCGGCGACCCCCTCTACGGCGAGGTCCTGGCCGCCGTCCCCGTCCCCAGGACCGACCGGTACGCCTACCACCCCGTCACCGCCTCCCTTGCGGACGCCGCCGGCGTGCACGATCTTTATGTCGTGTTCGAGAACGACGGCGTCCGGCTGGCCCGGCTCGACTTCGGAGCCGGCGCTTGAGCCGGCGCACGGTCACGATCTCCGAGGTCGCCAAGCACGCGGGCGTGGCGGTCAGCACGGTCTCGTACGTGCTCAGCGGCAAGCGGACGATCTCGGCCGACACCAGGCGGCGGGTGCTCGACAGCATCACCGCGCTCGGCTACCACCCGAACGCCGGCGCCCGCGCCCTGGCCAGCAGGCGCTCCAACGTGATCGCGCTGGTGCTGCCGCTGCGCGCCGGCATGCACGTGCCCGTGCTCATGCGGTTCGCCACCGCCGTCGTCACGGCCGCCCGCCGCTTCGACCACGACGTGCTGCTGCTGACCGCCGACGAGGGCGCCGCCGGCATCCGCCGGGTGGCCGCGAGCGCGCTGGTCGACGCGCTGGTCCTCATGGACGTGGAGCTGGACGACCGCCGGGTGCCGCTGCTGCGCGAGCTGGCCGAGCCCAGCGTGCTCATCGGCTTCCCCGCCGAGCCGGCCGGCCTGACCTGCGTCGACCTCGACTTCCACGCCGCCGGCGCCCGCTGCGTCGACCACCTCGTCGAACGCGGCCACGAGCAGATCGCGCTGCTCGGCGCCGCCTCCGTCGTGTACGACCGGGGCACCGGCTTCGCCACCCGCACCCGCGACGGCTTCGCGGCCGCGGTGGCCGCGCACGGTGTCACGGGCGTGGCACTGCCCTGCGAGGAGACCTTCGACGAGGTGTACGAGACGCTGCGCGACCTGCTTCTCGACCACCCCGGCCTGTCCGGCCTGGTCGTGCACAACGAGGCCGCGGTCGGCCACGTGCTGGCCGCGCTGCGCCAGCTCGACCGGCGGGTGCCGCAGGACATGGCGGTGGTCGCGATCTGTCCCGACGACGTGGCCGAGCGGGCCGGCCCGCCGCTGACGTCGGTGCTGATCCCGGCCGAGGAGGTCGGCAGGGAGGCGGTCCGGCTGGTCATGGACAAGCTGGAGGGCCGGGCCGTCCCGGACTCCACGCTGCTCGCGCCGCTGCTCGCCGTCCGCGCCAGCAGCTGAGGCAAACTCGCGCTCTCGCGGGCGTCAAACCTGCCCGATATCTCGCCCTATGTAGTTCACTGTCGCCTTTCTGGGGGCAGGGTGACGGGAGGTGAGAAAGGGAAAATCATGACAACGTCAGTGCAACCAGCGGCGACCGGCCAGATGGGACGCCCGTCCGCGACGGGTCTGGCGGACGTCATCGACACCATTCTCGACCGCGGCCTCGTCATCGACGCCTACGTCAGGGTTTCGCTGGTCGGCATCGAGATCCTGACCATCGACACCCGCGTCGTCGTGGCCAGCGTCGACACCTACCTGCGGTTCGCCGAAGCCGCCAACCGCCTGGACATGGCCCAGTCCCAGAAGGACGTCACCGACGTCATCCAGGAGACCAAGGGGCAGCCGAGCGTGGACCGTGCCAAGAACGTCGTGCAGGGCGTGCTGGAGGCGGCGGACGAGAAGCTCGAGGAGTTCGCCGACCAGGTCGCGCAGAAGCGCGAAGAGGAGCCGACGCGCGCCGAGCGGAAGGACAAGTAACGACATGGGACGATCCACCAAGGTCTCCGGGGGCTCCGTGCCCAAGCAGGCCACCCGCCGGAAGCAGACCCTGGCGTCGTACGTGTACGGCATCGTGCCCGCCGACGCCCGGATCCCGTCCGACGAGCGCGGCCTGGGAGACCCGGCCGGCAAGGTGACCGTCGTACGGCACGGTGAGGTCGCCGCGCTCGTGAGCGACGTCGACGTGGACCAGCCGCTCGGCCGGCCGGGCGACTACGTCGCCCACGAGCGGCTGCTCGACGCCGTCGCCTCCGCCGCGCCGGTGCTCCCGTTCCGCTTCGGCTCCGTGGTCGCCGGCGCCGACGCGGTGGTGAACGAGCTGCTCCAGCCGCACCACGACGACTTCCTCGCGGCGCTGAACGAGCTGGCCGGCCAGGCCGAGTTCGTCGTCAAGGGCCGCTACGAGGAGCAGGCCGTGATGCGCGAGATCCTGGCGGAGAACCCCGAGGCCGCCGGCCTGCTGGAAGCCATCAGGGGCACGTCCGAGGACGCCACCAGAAACGAGCGCATCCGCCTCGGCGAGCTCATCGCGGGCGCCCTCGAAGCCAAGCGCGACATGGACACCCGCCTGGTGTGCGACGGGCTCGCCGGCCACTACACCCAGGCCGTCATCCGGGAGCCCTCGCACGAGAACGACGCCGTCAACGTGGCGCTGCTGGTCAGGACCAGCCAGCAGGAGGCGCTGGAGCGGACGCTGAGCGCGTTCGGCGAACAGTGGTCGGGACGCGTGAACCTGCGCCTGCTCGGGCCGCTCGCGCCGTACGACTTCGTCACGGCGCAGGCGGAAGAGGTGTGACCGGTGGGGCTGTTCGGCGCGCTGGCAACGCTCCCGCTCGCGCCCGTGCGGGGCGTGATCAGGCTCGCCGAACTGATTCAGCAGCAGGCCGAACGGGAGCTCGCGAACCCGGCCACGATCCGGCGGGCACTGGAGGAGATCGAGTCGGCGAAGGACGCCGGGGAGATCACCGAGGAGGAGTACGACCAGCAGGTCCAGCAGGTCCTCCAGCGGATGACCAGGCGATGAGCCTGAACGCCGTGACGGCCGGCGGCGTCGGCCTGCGCCACATCGGCGACCTGACCGGCAAGGAGACCGAAGGGGTCACGGGGGTCGAGCCCGCCGACGACGGATGGATCGTCACGGTGGAAGTCGTGGAGGACCGCCGCATCCCCTCATCGGGCGACATTCTCGCGCTGTACGAGGCCGAGATCGACAAGGAGGGCGGCTTGCTGTCATATCGGAGGCTGCGGCGCTACCGCCGGGCCAGCGGCGACGCGGGCGAGGGCCGGTGACATGGACAGGACCACCACCGGCGGACCCGTGGTCCGCCCGTACGGCCCTCCGGCCGCGGCCGGGCGCGAACCGGCCAACCTCGGCGACATCCTGGAACGCGTGCTCGACCGGGGCGTGGTGATCGCCGGCGACATCCGGGTGAACCTGCTGGACATCGAGCTGCTGACGATCAAGCTGCGGCTGCTGATCGCGTCCGTCGACACCGCCAGGGAACTGGGCATCGACTGGTGGAAGCACGACCCGTGGCTGTCCGGCGGCGACCGCGAGCTCATCGCCGAGAACCGCCGGCTGCGCCGCCGGCTCGCCGCCGCGGAAGGGCACCCGGTGAGCGCCCGCGAGGTCACCGAAGGGGCCAGGGATGAGTGAACGCGGGACGTACCTGTACGCGGTCGCCCGCGACGAGGTGCCCGCCTGCCCGGCCGGCGTGGCCGACTCGGCCGTACGCACGGTCGCCACGGCCGGGCTGGTCGCGTACGTCAGCAGCGTGCCGATGGAGCAGTTCGGCGCCGAGCCGCTGCGGCGCTCCCTGGAGGACATGGACTGGCTGGCCGGGACCGCCCGCGCCCACCACCGCGTCGTGGACGCCGTGGCCGCGGTCACGCCGACCGCGCCCGTGCGGCTCGTCACCGTGTACGACGGCGACGAGCAGATCCGCGACCTGCTCGAACGCCGCGCGGACGACTTCCTCGCCGTGCTGTCGCAGGTGACCGGACGCCGGGAGTGGGGCGTCAAGGCGTACGCGGACCCGGCCGCCGGGCCCGCCGACGACGGCGCCCACGACGAGCACGGGAAGCCCGGCGCCTGCGCGCAGAAGCCCGGAACGGCCTACCTGCGACGCCGGCGGGCCAGCCTCCGGGGACGGGAACAGGCGCGGCGGCAGGCGCTCGCCCGCGCCGACCACATCCACGCCGCCCTGGCCGGGGTGGCCGCCGCCAGCCACCGCCACCGCCCCCAGGACCCCCGCCTGTCCGGACGCCCGGACTGGATGCTGCTGAACGGCGCCTACCTGGTGGACGAGGGCCGCGACGAGGAGTTCGCCGCCCTGGCGGGCGCCCTCGGCGGGGACGGCGTGGAGCTGGCGCTGACCGGCCCGTGGGCGCCGTACTCGTTCACGGTCGTGGAGATGCGGTGAGCGTCGCGGCGGACGAGCGCATCCCGCTCGAACGCGTCTCCCTCGTCGACCTGCTGGACCGCCTGCTCGCCGGCGGCGTCGTCCTGACCGGCGACCTCGTGCTGTCCATCGCCGACGTCGACCTCGTACGCATCTCCCTGCGCACCCTCATCGTGTCCGTGGAGGCGCTGGAGGAGCCCGCATGACCGCCGAACGGGCCCGGACGCGCATCGCCGCCGACCCCGACACCATCGAACGCGACCTGTCCCGGCTTGTGCTCACCATCGTCGAACTGGTCCGCCAGCTGGTCGAACGCCAGTGCGTACGCCGGATGGACCGCGGCGACCTGACCGACGACCAGGTCGAGGCCATCGGCATGACCCTGATGCGACTGGAGGATGCCATGGCCGACCTCTGCGACCGCTTCGACCTCACCCCCCAGGACCTCAACCTCGACCTCGGCCCCCTGGGCACCCTCCTCCCCACCGACTCCTAGCGCCGCGCCGGGCACGTCAGGCGCGGTGGCGCGGCCCCCTGCTCGGCCGGCCGGCCTGCTCACCGGACGGGGGCGGAGGCACCCGCTCATACCGCTTCGGCGGTGATCGCCCAGCGCTCGTGGTCGCGCCAGGCGCCGTTGACGTACTGGAAGCTCGGCGAGTAGCCCTCGCGCCGGAAGCCGACCCGCTTGATCAGGTTGAGTGACGGGGTGTTGCCCGGCTGGATGTTGGCCTCCAGCCGGTGCAGGCCCAGCTCGTCGAACGCGTACCGGACGAGCAGCCGCACGCCCTCGGTCATGTAGCCGCGGCCGGCCGTGGCGGCGTACGCGCAGTAGCCGAGGGTGCCGGTCTGGTGGGAGCCGCGGACGATGTCGTTGATGTGGACCCGGCCGGCGATCGCGCCGGTGTCCAGGCGGCAGATGAGGAACCCCTCGTGCGCCGGGAGGTCGAACCGGGCGATGTACGCGTCGAACGCCTCCGGCGTGGTGATCGGCTCGCCCGGCATCCAGCGGCTGAGGAAGTCGGCGCTCGCCTGGTTCACGGCCACGAACTCGGCCCGGTCGCGACGGGAGATCCGGCGGATGCCGACGCGGGGACCTTCGGCGAGGTACGTCATGCCGGTGATCCTACGACCGCCTCGCGCGCACCCGGCGATCTCGTTTCCGTCCTCTCATCGCGGGACCGCGCCTCCGAGCGGCCGTCCGGGACCGCGCCTCGAAGCGGCCGCCGCGCGGAGGGCGGAGACGCGAAGCGCTCCCCGCGGAGTGCCCGCGGGGAGCGCCTGACGGTCGAACGGCTACCAGTCGCCGCCGAAGTCGCCTCCGCCGAAGTCGCCGCCCCCGCCGAAGTCGCCCCAGCCGCCTCCGCCGAAGTCGCCGCCCATGTCGCCGGCTCCCGCGTCGGCGTAGCCCTCGGCGTAGCCGGCGCCGTAGCCGCCCATGCCCCAGCCGCCGCCGAGCATGCTGCCCATCATGGTGCCGATGAACATGCCGGTCATGATGTCGCCGAAGCCGCCGTAGTAGCCGTACGCGTACGGCCCGTACGCGGGGCCCGCCTCGTAGTAGGGGGTGCGGCGGCCGTCGACCATGACCTCGCGCATCTGCGGGTCGAAGCCGCGCTCGACGGCTTCGGCGTCCGTGCGGCAGGCCGGCACGTCGCGGACCGCGCCGCCGGGCGGGGCCCAGCGCACGTCGCGGACGGACGGGCCGTGCTGCGGGTTGAAGAAGCAGGGGGCGCGCCGCTCGGGCACCGGCTCGTTGTTGACCTTGGCCTTGACCACGGCCAGCGCGTAGCGGCCGTCTTCGAGGGTCTGGGTGACCTCGCGGACCTGGTCGGCCTTCTGGACGCCGGTCAGCTGGGTCTTGGCCTTCTCGTAGGAGTCGAGCGCCGTCTGCCACTCGTCGATGTGCTTGCCGCCCTCACCGGCCAGCGTCACGTCGGCGTCGAGCGCGGTGATCTCCTCGCCGAGCTTGGTGACGTCCTCGTCGACGGTCTGCTTGACGGCGGCGAGGTCCTTCGCCTCCTGGATGGCCCGCTTCTTCTTCTTGTTGCTGGAGTAGAGGAAGTAGCCGCCGCCGCCGACCAGGGCCAGCACGCCGAGGCTGATCAGCGCGAACGTGCCGCCGGCGCCCGGGTTGGCCTGGCTGCCGGAGGAGAGCGCGGAACGGTCGCCCTCGACGGCCATGTCGACGCGGTTGGCGAAGTCCTTCATTCCGTCGACGACGTCGGAGTTGGCGTTGGTGGCCCGCACCGCCAGCTGGCCCGCCAGGTTCTCCGGCATGGCGGTCGAACCGGCGAACAGCGTCATGCCGTCGAGGACGGCGACGGTGGAGCTGGGCCGGCCGGCGTCGGCCAGCGCGGTGCTGAGCGAGCTGAGGTAGGGGCCGACGGTGGACCTGTCGACGGTGCCGTCGGGGAGCGCCACAGCGTAGATCTTGCTGTCGGCCCCCTTGAGCGCGTCGTTGATCTCACTCTGCTGGTCCGACGACAGGGGCGAGCCGGACACCACGTACAGCGGGTTGTTCCGCCAGTTGGACACCACTGACTGGGCGTCAGGTGGGGCCGCCGCGTTGGCGGCAGGGGACAGCGCAAGAACGACGATCAGACCGGTGATCAGAGCCGCGATCGCGGCCCCTGCTCGGCGCAGCGAATGGGTCATTGGCAGCAAGCCTCCTTCGCCCATTGAGGACGAACGGGCGGTCGGCAAAGTTCCTCACTGCGCACGTTACCCGCCGGGAAGCCGCCTGGCGCGCACCGTCGGTGAAGATCCTGGCACGGAGGGCGGTTCTGACCGATGTCGTCAAGTCCCGGTAAAGGTCAGGCGTCCTTGATCTCGCAGATCACCGCGCCCGCCGTCACCGTCTGCCCGACGGCGGCCGTGAGGCCCGTGATGGTGCCCCCCTTGTGGGCGGTGAGCGGCTGCTCCATCTTCATCGCCTCCAGCACCACGACCGTGTCGCCCTCGCCGACCACGTCGCCGTCCGTGGCCACGACCTTGACGATCGTGCCCTGCATGGGGCTGACCAGGGAGTCGCCGCCGGCGGAGGGCTTCTTCGACGTGCCGCCGCCGCGCTTGTGCGGGGTCCTGTTCGCTGCCGGCGTAGTGGCGGACGTGCCGAGGCCGGCGGGCAGGACCACCTCCAGGCGCTTGCCGCCGACCTCGACGACCACCGTCTCGCGCGGGCTCTCGCCAGGGGCGGCCACCTCCCCCTCGTACGGCCTGACCGGGTTGTCCCACTCGGTCTCGATCCACCGCGTGTGCACCGAGAACGGCTCGGACGCGAACGCCGGGTCGTCCACGACCGCCCGGTGGAACGGCAGCACGGTCGGCATGCCGGCGATCTCGAACTCGGCGAGCGCCCGCCGCGACCGGGCCAGCGCCTCCCGCCGGTCGCGCCCGGTCACGATCAGCTTGGCGATCAGCGAGTCGAACGCGCCCGGCACCGTCATCCCGGCCTCGTACCCCGCGTCCAGCCGGACGCCGGGGCCGGACGGCGCCCGCATGACCGTCAGCGTGCCGGGGGCGGGAAGGAAGTCGCGGCCGGCGTCCTCGGCGTTGATCCGGAACTCGATCGAGTGGCCGCGCAGCGGCGGGTCGTCGTAGCCGAGGGGCTCGCCGTCGGCGACGCGGAACATCTCGCGGACGAGGTCGAGCCCGGCGACCTCCTCGGTCACCGGGTGCTCGACCTGGAGGCGGGTGTTGACCTCCAGGAAGGAGATCGTGCCGTCCTGGCCGACGAGGAACTCGCAGGTGCCGGCCCCGACGTAGCCGGCCGCGCGCAGGATCGCCTTGGACGACTCGCGCAGCAGGGTCTCCTGCTCGGCGGTCAGGAAGGGCGCGGGGGCCTCCTCCACCAGCTTCTGGTGGCGGCGCTGGAGCGAGCAGTCACGCGTGCTGACCACGACCACGGTGCCGTGGCGGTCGGCCAGGCACTGGGTCTCGACGTGGCGGGGCCGGTCGAGGTAGCGCTCGACGAAGCACTCGCCGCGCCCGAACGCGGCCACCGCCTCGCGCACGGCCGACTCGTACAGCTCGGCGACCTCCTCCGGGCGGCGGGCGACCTTGATGCCACGGCCGCCGCCGCCGTACGCCGCCTTGATCGCGATCGGCAGCCCGTGCTCCTCGGCGAACGCCAGCACCTCCTCCACCCCCGACACGGGGTCGGGGGTGCCGGCGACCAGGGGCGCGCCGACCTGCTGGGCGATGTGCCTGGCCCGGACCTTGTCGCCGAGCGCGGCGATAGCGGCCGGCGGCGGGCCGATCCAGCTGAGTCCCGCGTCGATGACGGCCTGCGCGAAGGCGGCGTTCTCGGCGAGGAAGCCGTAGCCGGGGTGCACGGCGTCGGCACCCGAGCGGGCGGCCACCCCGATGATCTTCTCGATCGACAGGTACGTCTCGCCCGGAGTGGCCCCGCCCAGCGCGTACGCCTCGTCGGCCACTCTGACGTGCAGGGCGTCGAGGTCCTGGTCGGCGTATACGGCCACGCTGCCGATCCCGGCGTCCTTGCACGCGCGGGCCACCCGTACGGCGATCTCGCCGCGGTTGGCGATCAGAACCTTCCGCACCGGCGTCCGTCCTTCCTGAAGTGAGTCAGCGGCCTTCCAGAGGCGGGTCGGCGGCCGAGGCGCGCGCCGCCGTCGACGTGGACCACCTGCCCGGTGACGTGCCCCGTTCCCGGCCAAGCGGGGAACAGAACGGTATCGGCCATGTCTGAAGGCATACCAGGCCGGCCGGCGCGGGTGTTCTCCGCACGTGCCCTGATGCCCGTTCCGGTGAGCCGGCCGCGGCCGCTCGCCACAACCTCGCGCATGAGCACCCCGTACGAGATCCGAATGTTCCTCTGGACGACCATAGCCGCTCGGCATAACCCCGACGACGGCCGGTGGCGTCCCCTTAGTGTGATGGCGCTTTCACCCGGTCCAGGAGGTATGCATGAGCCAGAGTATGCTCGGCGGCGATCCCGCCGAAATGCAGCAGATGGCCAGCCAGTTCACGCAGCAGTCGGAGGCGGTGCGCACCACGATGACCGCGCTCGACCGCGAGGCCGCCAAGGTCGGCACGGCGTGGACGGGTCCCGGCGCCCAGCGTTTCCAGCAGGCCTGGCAGAACTACCGCACGGCCTTCCAGCGGATGACCGAGGAGTTGCAGGAGGCCTCGCGGGTCATCGGCACCTACCGCCAGAACATCGAGTCCGCCACGAAGTGATCGACGGGTGGGGCCCTGGCCGGCGTGCCGGGGCTTCTGTCCGTTCGGGTGGGCAAGCTAGGCTTTCCGGCCATGATCGGTCGCGTTCTCATGGCGAGCCTGCTCGTCCTGCACGTCGCCGCCGCCCCGGCGGCGGCCGCGCCCGAGGACTGCAACCCGAAGAAGGGAACGCAGAAGCTGCCGGCCGTCGAGCCGTGGGCGCAGAGGCGGCTCGACATCAAGAACGCCTGGCGGCTGACCAGGGGCGCGGGTGTGACGGTCGCGGTCGTCGACAGCGGCGCCGACTACCACCCGCAGGTGCAGATCTCCAAGATCATCGATGAGACCCACACCGGCCACCGCGACTGCGTGGGCCACGGCACCGCCGTGTCGGGCATCATCGGGGCGCGGTTCGTGTCCGGCGTCCCCTTCCACGGCGTGGCGCCCGACGTCAGCATCGTGATGGTCAAGCAGAGCAACCGCACCGACGGCGAGATCGGCAAGCTGGTCAGCGCCATCGACGACGCCGTGTCGGCCAGGGCCGAGGTGATCAACATCTCCGTGCGCGCCGCCGACCAGCCGCAGCTGCGGGCCGCGATCCAGCGGGCGCTCGACCGGGACATCGTCGTGGTGGCCGCCGCGGGCAACGTCACCGGGCCGGACGACCAGGACGTCCCCGCCTATCCGGCGGCGTACGAGGGCGTGCTCGCCGTGGGCGCGGCCACGCCCGACGGGCGGCGCGCCGACTCCTCCAACGCCACCACCCCGGTCGGCGTGCTCGGCCCCGGCACGGACATCACCGCGCCCTGGCCCGGCCAGGGCTACATGCGGGGCCTGGAGGGCACCAGCTTCGCCACCCCGTACGTCGCCGGCACCGCCGCGCTCGTGCGGGCCCGGTTCCCGCACCTCGACCAGGAGCAGGTACGCCGCCGCATCGTCGCCACCGCCGACGGCCCCAACGGCGCGGGCACCGGCGCCGGCATGGTCAACCCGGTGCTCGCCGTCACGGCCGTGCTCCCGTACGAGCGGGGCAACACGCCCGTGGTGGCCGAGCCGCCGCCCACCGCGCTGCCCGCCGGCGCCGTCGCCAAGGTGCCCCCCAGGGACGAGGCCGCCATGGGCATCGCGATGGCGGTGGGGGCCGGCGTGCTGATGGTGATCATGGTGGCGGGGGCGCTGGCGCTGCTCGTGCCGCTGGGGCGGCGGCGCGGCTGGCGGGCCGGGCGGGCGTCCTGAACGTATCGTTTGGGTGAATTGTCAATCCGCCAGTGAAACTGGTGATGCAAATGTGGCGGATTTGGTTGAATGTCCCTTCGACATCGTGCTTTGACTGAAGGGATGAAGATGCACCCCCTACGGCCGGGTGATCCCGAGAAGCTGGGCGCGTACGCCATATCAGGACGGCTGACGGACGGGCCCCGCGGCGTGGCCTACGTCGGCAAGGAGTCCGACGACGCGCCGTTACGCGTGGTGAAGGTGCTGTCCCCCGCCGCGGAAGCGGACGGCGACGACATCGCCCGGCTCACCGGCGCGCAGCGGGTGTCCAGCTCGTACCTCGCCAGGACGCTCGACGCCGGCAGGCACGGCGACCGCCCCTACGTGGTACGCGAGCACGTCGAGGGACGCAGCCTGGCCGAGATCGTGGCCGCGGACGGGCCTCTGGACGCCGACGCGCTCGAACGCGTGGCCGTCGGCGTGCTCACCGCGCTCACCGCGGTCCACCTGGCCGGCATCACCCACCGTGGGCTGACGCCGCACAACGTGATCGTCGGGCCGGACGGGCCCCGCGTCACCGACATCGACCTCGGCGAGCCGGTCGGCGCCGTCGACTACCGCGCGCCCGAGCAGCTCAGGGGGCTGGCGTACGGGCCGTACGCGGACGTGTTCGCCTGGGCCGCGACCGTGGTGTTCGCCGCGACCGGGCAGCCGCCGTTCGGGCAGGATGCCGACGCCGTGCTGAAGGGGCAGCCCGAGATCGGGAACCTCGCCGAGCCGTTGCGGCGGGTGGTGCTGTCGGCGCTGTCCAAGGACGTCACACAGCGTCCGACGACGTACATGGCGCTGCTGCAGCTCCTCGGCGACAAGCGGGCGGCGGCCGGCGGCGTCATGCCCCAGAAGGCCGCGGCACAGCCGGGCGCGCCGCTCGAAGGCGTTCCGGTGCCGCCCCCGGTGGGTGCGGTGCCCGGAGCCGGGGCACCCGAGGCCGGGACGCCGCTGGGCGGGATGCCCGTGGGCGGGGCGCCCGTGCCGCCGCAGCAGAGCTGGGGGCCGCCGGAGGTGCCGCAGGGGCCCGGGCAGGGGGTCGAGGCCGCGCCCATGGAGGGCGTTCCGGTGCCGCCGCCCGGCGGGCCCATGTGGGAGGCGCCGCATGAGCAGGTCCGGCAGGCGCCCCTGCGCGGGGAGACCGTCCCGCCCCGCGCGCCGCGCAAGTTCCCGCTCGGGCTCGCCGCCGCCGTGGGCGCGCTCGCGCTGCTGTCCGGCGCGGGGCTGTGGGGCGCCAACCAGTACGCCTCCACCCAGCGCTTCGAGCCCGTCGCCGCCGCCGAGGACCCGGCCACCGGGGGCGCCGCGGCGGCCGTCGAAGGCACCGAGAACCAGGTCCCGCAGCCCGCCCAGGGCCAGGGGCAGCCCGAGCAGGGCCAGGGAGAGGTGACCGTCCCGTGGGCGGCCACGCGCGACGCCGACCCGAACGACGTCGGCCCCATGGTGCTGCCGAACGACTGGACGTCCGAGACGCCGACGCCGCCCGAGCTCAGCACCGTGCCGACGCCGCTGCCGGTCAACACCCAGCCGGTCACGCGGCCGACCGTCACCCAGACCGCGCCCGCGCAGCCCACCGTGACAGTGACCCAGACGCCGACCCAGGCGCCCACGCCGTCGCCCACGCCGTCGTCGTCGCAGGTCGCCACGCTCGGGCCGAGCGAGTCGCCGACGCCGACGGCGACCGGGACGCCGGCCCCCACGGTCACCGTCACGGTGACGCCGTCCCCGGCCGTCCCGACTCCCACGGTGACGCCCACGCGCCACGGCACCGCGACGCCGAGCAGCCCGCCGGTGACCGTCAACCCGCACTCGCCGTCGGCGGTCTGCGGGCCGGGCTTCTTCGTCCAGCGGGCCAAGGAGTTCCCCGGCGGCCAGGTGGTCCAGCTGTACAACAGGACCACCGGTGAGAACTGCGTCGTCACCATGAAGACCGCCGACATCGGCAAGCCGACCAGGGTCGGCGCCACGCTGGAGGTCCTCGGCGGCGCCAGCAGGACGATGTCCGGCACCTTCGGCTACTACGCCGGCCCCGTGAAGCTGTACGCCAAGGGCCAGTGCGTCCGCGTGTCGGGCACCGTCGGTTCGTCCGGCACCACCACCGACTGGTCCCACTGCGGCTGACCCCGCGCGTCCCCCGGCCACCGGCAGTGTGCCGGAGGGAAGCGCGGGCCGAGGTGGCGAGGGCTGAGACGGCCGCCGCGGCCGCCGGTGCCCCGCGGACATGCGCCACCTGCCGGAGGGCGTCCAGCGATGCCCTCCGCTCACTGCCGGGGGTGTTCAGCCGTCAGAGGTTGGGCGGCCCGGTTGGGGGAGAAGGTCCTTCATGGCGGTGGCGGCGGCCTCCTCGGCTTTCGTGATGGCGGTGGTGATCTCGTCGGCGAGGCGGCGGGGGTCGAGGCGGGCCCGGCTCAGGGGGCTGATCTGGAGGTCCAGGAGAGTGCCGAGGGCGTCCGTCGTGGCGATGACGCGGCCCTCGTCGGCGCGGCCGACGAAACGGCGGGTACTCCATTCGGCGGCCATCTCCTCGGCCCGCCGGGCGGTCTCGGCGATCGCCTCCAGGCGGGCCATCAGCTCGTCCATCTCACGCACGGCTCATCCCTCCCGCAGCACGCGCTCGATGTGCGGCGCCAGCGGGTCGCCGCCGTCCTGGGTGAGCCCGCCGGGGCCGCCCAGGCCGGTCGTCAGCTCGGTCAGCCGGTCGCCCATCGCGACGCGGGCGGCCCCGACCGCCTCCTTCACCGCCTGCGCCAGCTGGACGTGGTCGAGGCCGCGCAGCCCGCGGGCGTCGATGCTCAGGCCGAGCAGCCGGCCGGTCCCGGACACGCGAGCGCGTACGACGCCGGCCGCGTCCGTGCCCTCCAGACGTTCCCCGGCCAGCTCCTCCAGCGCGCTCGTGAGCGCGCCGGTCCAGGCGTTGACCTCGCGCAGCAGGCCGGCGACGTCGCCTTCGCGGCCCTCGGCGAACGCGTTGATCTCCTTCATCACCCCTCCGTCGCCGGCTCCCAGGCGCTCGTGTCCTCGATGCCCTTGGAGAGGTTGAGGTCACGGGCCCCGAGGGCGGGGTTGCCGGAGTTGTAGAAGGCGCCGCGCACGTCGTTCATGTTGAGCTCCAGCTTGTTCAGCTCGCCTTCGTTGGTGACGTAGATGTCAGCGAACTGCTTGAGCAGGTTGCCGAGGGTGCCGGTGAAGACGCCGAGCTGGGTCATCAGGGCCGCCCGGCCGACCGGGTTGGCGCTCATGCCGGCCAGGGTGCGCAGGATCGGCGCGGAGCCGGCGTACAGGCCGAGGACGGACAGGTCGTACTCGGCCACCTCCTTGAACTGGGCGTGCATGGCGCGGCTCATGTCGTTGCTGACCCTGAGGAGGTCGTTGAACAGCGGGCTCACGTTGAATCGGACGTACTGCTGGAGCATCTCGGCGGCCTGGCCGCTCCAGTTGGGCGGGATGTTGTCGAAGTAGCCGCGCCACAGGTCGGACCGGTTGCCCTCCAGCGCGCCGGACATGTCCTTCCAGGTGTCGCGCCGGTTGTAGAACAGGAACGGGTTGCCCACGTTGAGCGTTGCGGCGACGTCGAGGGCGAGGGCGGCGGTGCCCAGGCCGGACATCATCATGGCCTGCCGGGTGGGTTGCCGGAGCACGTTCAGCTGGCTGATGACGCGCCGGAAGAAGCCGGGGTCGGTGCGCGTGGGCGCGACGGGGACGGTCTTGGTGACCGCTCCGTTGCTGTTGGCGACGAAGAGTTGCTGCCCTCCCGGCGGGGGTGTGGTCTGGCCGGGGAGCACGATCTTCGGCGGCGGGTTGGAGGGGGTCGACATCGGATTCCTTCTCACTTGGCGCCGGGCGGGCGTTCGGCGGCCCGATAGTTCCGCGCCGCCGTGGCCAGTTTGTCGGTGTCGGTTTTGAGCAGGTTGTGCAGGATGCCGGCGCTGTCCTTCCACGTGTCGGAGATGCGGTTGAAACGGTCGATGAACATCAGGCCGACGATGGGCACTCCGGCCATCGGGGCCAGGTCCCAGCCCTCGAAGCGCGGGGTGTGGTTCCTGATCGCGTTCACGCCCTGCGCGGCGCTGCTCATGGAACCGGTGAACGTGTCGATCGAGGAGATGTGGGTCTCGTAGCCGGGGAGCTTCGACTTGTCGCCGGCGTCTGCGGGATCGCCGGACTTCTTGGGGACGATCCTGGGCTCGGCGGTGGGCCGCAGCGACGGCGGCAGGCACACGGGCGGCGGGCACGCCGGGGTGTGCGGGCACGGGCTGACCACCGACGTCGGGGCCTGAGTGGGCGTTCCCGTGGTGCTGGGCGGTGGCGACGAGGTCGGCGTCGTGGTGGTCGAGGGTGGGGTTGTGGGTGTGGTCGTGGTGGTCGGGGGCGTGGTGTCGGGAGTCGTGGTGGTCGGAGGCGAGGTGGTGTCGGGAGTCGTGGTGGTGTCGGGAGTCGTGGTGGTGCTCGAGATGGGCGTCGTCGGTGTTGCCGTGGTGGGCGTTGCCGTCGTGGTCTGGGACGAGGTTGTGCTCGGCGATGGGCTGCCCGACGGGTACGGGCTCGGGCCGGTGGTTGGGCGATCGGTCGACACGTGATCTTTTTATCAAAGCGAGTCGCCGTAAGAATCCCACTTTGTCCAGTTGAAGGATAATGTGCGAATTCTTTTCACGTTCTGCCGCCCGAGTTCAGTAGGGGCGGTAGCCGCCGCCGCGCTCCAGCGAGGCGATCCCGGGGTGGCCGGCCAGGTCGCCGTACCGGCTGTAGGTGTACAGGACGCCGGCGATGATGTTGTCCACCGGCTCCCTGATGCTGCCGTATCCGGGCAGGGCGTGCGCGTTGAACGTCGGCGGGATCGTCTGCATCAGGCCCTGGGACGGCACGCCGTTGCGGGCGTTGACGTCCCAGTTGTTGATCGCGTTCGGGTTGCCGCCGGACTCGTGGTAGATGATCGTCCAGATGCGCTGGATGTCGGCGGGATCGTTCGGGTCCAGGTCGCTCACGTCCAGGCCGCGCGCGCGCATGATGTCGGCCATCTCGGGCGAGGTGATGACGGTCAGCGCCTGCTTGATCCAGTCGACGACCTGGGCCTTCGGGGCGGGGGCGTTGCCGTACGAGGAGGGCGCGCCGGCTCCGCCCCCGCCGCTGCCTCCGCCGCCGCCCGGGCCGGGCAGTGCGCCGGGGC
>DASUCK010000132.1:0-3150 GCA_036276095.1 Nonomuraea sp.
GCCACCGGCTCCAGCTTGCGGCGCCGGTAGGCATTGATGAACGTGTTGCGGAGGATGGTGAGGAGCCAGCCCTTGGCGTTGGTGCCCGGGCGGTATTGCCGCCAGGAGCGGTAGGCCTTGAGCATGGTGTCCTGCACCAGATCCTCCGCCTGCGCCGGGTCGCTCGTGAGGCGGAGCGCCACTCGATAGAGCGCATCGAGGTGGGGCAGCGCTTCGTCGTCGAACGTGCGCACGGACGGCGCGGAGGGCTCGGCCATGCGGGAATGTCCCGGAGCCCCCGGCCCGACGCAAGGACCCCTGGTTAGCAAGTTGGCGGCTCACTAAGTTCCCGCCGACCCCCGTGCCCACACCCGCGACGGTTCCCGCCCTCATTCCGCTCAGCCTGCTGGAGGCGATCCGCAACCTCGACACCCCGGTCGAGGACGGGCTCGACGAGCTGGCGGAGGAGATCGTGGTGCGCCGGCTGGGGCTGAGCCCCACGGTGGCGGCGCAGATCCAGCGCTACCGGCGGGCGGCGGAGAAGGACGGCGGGGTGGACCTGGACGAGGCGGTCTCGGTGCTCCGGCTGGTGGGCCGGCGGGCCGACGCGCCGCTGGCCTTCGCCGATGGGGGCCGGCGCGCCGCGCGCTACGCCACCCGGGTGCACCCGCGGCCGGCCTGGACCTTCGCGCAGCTCGGTGTGGGCGGCCTGTCCCGCCGGATCGCCCACCGCTCGGCGGCCCACCTGGCGCGCCGGGCCTTCGGCGGCGAGCTGGCTCCTGCGCCCGAGGGCGTACAGGTGCGCATGAACGAGCCGTTGTCGGTCAGGGCGCTCCCGGACGGCGCAGCCTGCGACTTCTACGGGGCGGCGTACGGCGAGCTGCTGCGGCGGGTCACCGGCTTCGAGGGCGCGATGCTGCACGAGCGCTGCCGCGGCCGCGGCGACGAGGCATGCGTGTGGCGGACGGCGGCGGCGGAGGTCTACGACTGAGCGGCGCCGCCCGCCCCGACGCGTCGCCCGCCCCGCGATCAGATCGCTCCGACTCGAGTCCGTTCCCTCGACCAGCGCGCAGCCGCCGAGACGCCGGTGGCGTTTCATCGGGCAACCGTCTCGGTTTCAGGGAGTTACGTGCGGCGCTGCGACCGGTCTTTCGACAGGACATTTGCTTGACACCCTTTTTGGGGTACTCCATATTAGGCAGCCGACCGGGCCGCGGTCGTCGCATGTCATTTCCGGTGTCGTCGGACATCACCGTCCCCTCAATGCTGGCAGAATTCTCCCAAGCAGTTGCATCCCAGCGCAGGCGGTTCCGCCATTGAGGGGAGGCGTGTGCCGCCCCCCACAGCAGGTCGCGGTACCAGCAGGTTCACGTCTTCGGAGGACGAACTCATGAAGCAAAGCCGTGTCAGCGCCTTCGGACGCGCGGCGCGCCAGTGCGCGCTCGCGGCAGTCGTGCTGTTGCTCGGGGCGGGGACGCTCCTGGCGCAGACGACTGGTAAGATCGAGGGCAGGGTGCGCGATCAGGCCGGCGCACCTATCGCCAACGCCCAGGTGCTCATCGTGGGTACGGCGTTCAACGCCCTGACCAATCCCCAGGGCTACTACTTCATCAACAACGTGCCCGCCGGCACGTACTCCGTGCGCGGAGCGTTCATCGGGTACAAGTCGACCCAGGTGGACGGCGTCCGGGTGCTGGGCGGCCAGACCGGTACGGTCGACATCGCCCTGGAGCAGACGGCGGTCGAGATCGAGGAGATCACCGTCGTCACCCAGCAGCAGCCGCTGGTGCCGCGGGACGAGGTGACCTCCAAGCAGCGGATCGACGGGGTCTTCACGGACAACCTGCCGGTCGACCGGCTCAACAACGTGCTGGCGCTGCAGCCGGGTGTGGTGGCGAGCACCACCACCAATACCCTCTCGATCCGCGGCGGGCGCACCGACGAGGCGGTCACCTACGTCGATGGCGTGCCGGTGTCTCCGGGCTTCCGGGGCTTCGGCTTCGCCACGTCCGCGGGGACCCAGATCGCGGTCGGCACCAATGGGCTGGAAGAGGCCTCGGTGACCACCGGCTCGTCCTCGGCCGAGTTCGGCAATGCCCAGTCGGGCGTGGTGCAGGTGCAGACCCGGACCGGCGGCAGCCGCTACAGCGGCAACTTCGGGTACGAGACCGACGAGCCGTTCGGCGTCGCCAACGGCTACGGGTTCAACCGCTTCCAGGGCAGCGTGGGCGGCCCGCTGTGGCAGAACCTGTCGTTCTTCGTCTCCGGCGCGCTCGAGGGCCAGAAGTCGGTCGTGACCGGCTTCGACGCCGACCAGGCGCCGATGTTCGTGCAGGCGGGCATCGACACGGTGGTGGCCGTGCCCTCCGAGCTGGGCTCCGCGACGGCCGACACGACCATGGTGCCGGTCTACAACCACGCGATCTTCCGGGGCAACTGCGACGACTTCGCGAGCAGCGCCAACCCGGACATCGCCAGCAACTATGGCCTGGACTGCCAGGGCATCCGGACGCCGTTCTCCGGCCGCACCACCTACAACATGCAGGGCCGGCTGAACTACACCTACGGCACCGGCTCCCGGATCTCGCTGACCGGTCTGGCCAGCCAGTTCCAGGGCCGCACCTTCGTGCAGAACCGGGCCCTCATCGGCCAGGTGCTCACCTACGGCAACCTGTACAACCCCGCGGGCCTGCTCGCGTTCCGCAACTGGAGCCGGAACGCCACGCTCAACTGGACCCAGAACCTGAGCAAGTCGGCGGAGCGGGCGCTGGCGCTGGAGACCTACCTCTCCTACCAGCAGGACAACACGCTCAGTGGCCCCATGACCCCGCAGAGCGAGCTCGACACTCGCGATCCCTTCGGCGGCTTCATGATCGGCGCGGTGGACCACCTGTTCGACTTCGACAACTTCCCGATCAACGAGGAGCTGATCAACAACTTCCGGCTCAACATCGCCGGCAGCCGGCGCTCCCCCCTCGATCTGGAGAACCGCCCGCAGTACGCCGCGGTGGACGCCTTCCGGAACAACGCCTACGGCCTCTACAATCGCGGCTCGGACGGCGCCGATCTGCAGTTCTTCGAGAGCGGCATCGGCGGCCTGACCAACACCCGCCTCAACATGTACTCCGAGGACCGGTACATCGGTAAGGCGAACCTGGACTGGCAGGTCGA
>DASUCK010000133.1:0-41780 GCA_036276095.1 Nonomuraea sp.
GTCTTCTCCCCGATGCGCGGGAAGGGCGTGGTGGAGAAGACGACCTCGACGGGCACCTCGAAGTATTCGGCGATCTTCAGGGCCAGGTGCAGGCTCGGGCTGTACTCGCCGCGTTCGAGGTAGCCGACGGTCTGGTAGTGGACGCCCAGGGCCTCGGCCAGGTGTCTGCGGGTCACGTTCCGCTCCGCGCGCAGGAGCGCGATGCGGTTGTAGACGGTCTCGCTCATCACCGCGTATCTTCTCAGCCGATCCGCCGGAGCGCGCGCCGCCGGCGCGGCCGGGCCGCCCCCTTCCACCCTTATGTAGTACCGGTACTACATAAACAGTATACGTACTACGGGGTGAAATAGACGTGTGATACCCCTTTGCAAGCGAATAGTAAGTCTCACCCGATACGGTCGGATTCGCCTGTAGCGGAAAAGAGAGGTTCCATGTCGCGACCCAGAGAGGCACTGATCCAGGCAGGTCAGGGCATAGCCCAAGCAGTGGCCCGGGGGGGTGACGTACGTCAGGCTATGGGGCAGGCCGTGGGGCAGTTCGTCGGCCAGGCGCAAGCCCAGACCCCGGGCTTCGCGCTCAATCCGCACGACTTCGCCGCGGCCCGCGAGGGTGGCCAGTCCGTCGGCACGCTCATTGAAGCCAGGTCGGCCTCGCTGAACGAGGCGGGCGAAATCGTCAACCGCAGCTTCGCCGAGAACGGCATGCACGTCATCTCGCCGGTGGTGATCCCCAAGGGCAGCACCGCGAAGGTGATCGTGCCGCTGGGCATCCTGGTGGTGCTCGGCCTGATCGGCGCGCTCGGCAACGTCATACCCAGCACCGATCTGGTCTTCGGGCCGCACTACTGGGTGGTGCTGGTCCTGGCCGCCGGGTTCCTGTGGTGGCGGCGCAGCGTGGTGATGGTGCCCGAGGGCTGCAAGGCGCTCATCACCAAGTTCGGCAAGCTGGTGCACATCGCCGACCCGGGCCGGGTGACGCTGTTCAACCCGTGGAAGCGGGTCAGCTACATCGTCAACACCACGCGCGAATACCCGTTCAACGCGCCCATCCGCGAGGCGCCGACGCAGCAGGGCGTCAAGGCGAGCGTCGACCTGTTCCTGCAGTTCAGGATCGAGAACCCGGCGGAGTTCATCTTCGTGCTCGGCTCGGTCAGCGGCTTCCAGTCCAAGCTGCAGAACGCCATCAGCGAGGTGACCCGCTCCCTCATCTACGCCCAGCGCGCCGAGGAGATCTACGACCTGGTGGGCGAGAGCACGCACGGCATGCTGGAGAGCCTCAACCAGCAGTTCCTGCCCGCCGTACGCCTCACCGACGTGAACATCACCCATGCCGAGCCGTCCAGCCAGGAATACCGCATGGACCTGGCCGCCCCCGAGATGGTCCGGGTCGCCAAGGAGGCCTACACCTACGAGTACGAGCTCCAGCTGCGCAAGGAGCAGAACGAGGGCGACCTGGTCAAGGAACTGGCCGGGCTGCAGGAGACGCTGAGCGCCATCCAGGCCGAGATCGCCGGCTACCAGGCCCGCATGGACACCGCGCTCGAACGCGCCACCCACCAGGCCAAGGCGCAGGCCAGGCAGCGCCTGGTCGAGGCCGAGTCGACGGCCAACGCCAACGCCGCGCTCCTGGAGGCGCAGGCGCTGGACATCAGGGCGCTGTCGGCCGCCGAGGCGCCGGAGATCCTCGACTACCGCTTCCAGCAGGACCTGCTGGCCAAGCTGGAGTCGGTGGCCGCCCGGCTCCCGCAGGTCGTGCAGGTGGGCGAGCAGACCGACATCGACTTCCTGGCGCTGGCCCAGCAGCTCGTGGGCGGCAGGGGGGCGGCGTTGTTCTCGGCCGAGGACATGGCCGCCATCCGCGCCCGGCTCGACGAGATCGGGGCCCGCGTCCAGAGCCGCGAGGCCGAGATCGGCGCCCTGCTCAAGAAGGCCGTGGCCGACGTCACCCAGGCCCAGGACCCGCCCGCTCCGGATCCCGACCTGGACCGCACCGTCGAACGCCTGCTGCCCGGCAAGGGGGAGAACTGACATGGCACGCGAGTTCTCGAAGATCAAGGAGTCGCTGGCGTCCTGGAGCGAGATCCGCCAGCTGCTGCGCGGCGGGGAGCAGGGCCAGCTCGTGCCCGTCGTCATCCCCAAGGACCGGCGCGGCTTCGCGTGGATGTCGCTGGTGTTCCTGGCGGTCTACTTCGCCGGCATGGCCGCGCTCACCGACCTCACGCTCATCGCGGCGCTCCTGGCGCTGGTCTCCCTGCTGCTGGCCATGATCACGATGTGGCGGAAGGCGATCATCGAGATCGAGGAGGGCACCACCGGCATCCGCAGCCGCTGGGGCGCGATCACCGGCACCCTCCCGCCCGGCCGCCACTACCTGTGGCTGCCGTGGGACCGGGTGGACGCGGTCGTCGACACCTCCACCGAGATCCCGTACTCGGCGCCGATCGTGGCCTGCCCGACGGCGGAGAACGTACCGCTGAAGGCGATCGAGTTCTTCCTGAAGTTCCGCATCGTCGACCCGGTGGCCTTCCACCGCACGATCGGCGCGGGCAACTTCGACCTGGTGCTGTCCAGCGCCGTGCAGGACGCCATCCGGCAGCGCAGCCGCCGGGTCAACACCGAGCGCGCCTACGACCTGCGCGGCTCCGACGTCGGCGACATGCAGGACGCCCTCAACCGGCAGCTCGGCCGGTACGGCGTCCGCATCACCGGCGCCAACATCCCCGACGTGCAACTGCCCGACCAGTACCAGCAGCACCTGGCCACCCGGGAGAAGGTCGCCAAGGAGCTGCAGGCGTACGAGCGCGAGTGGGAGCTGACCCGCAAGCGCCGCATCGACACGCTGCTGATGGAGATCGAACGCTCCAAGAAGACCCGCGACGCCCGCGTGGTCGAGGTCAAGGCCGCCCACAACCAGGCGCGCAAGGACGTCGCGCGCATGCTGGAGGAGCAGGAGACCGAGGCCCAGCGCGTCACGTGGGAGATCGAGGCGCGTGGCCGGGCCGAGCTGACCGCCGCCGAGAACGAGGCCAAGGCGCTGCGCCGGCTGGCCGAGTCGTACCGGGACAACCGGGCCGTGCTGCAGTACGAGCTGGCCCGCAGGCGCCTCGACGTGGGCGCCAAACTGGCGGAGAGCGCCCCCCAGCCGCTGGTCGTACGCACCCAGCAGGGTCAGGCGGACTCCGCGCTCTCCACCCTCCTCCTGGCCCAGATGCTCCCCCGCATCTCGGGCACGGGTACCGGCCAAGTGAACGGCCACACACCTTCCGCTTAGGAGAACCCCATGGTGTTCCGCAAGTTGATGGCCGCGTTCGGCGCGGGCGTCGAGGTAGACACGGTGTTGACCAACACGGGCGTGCGGCCCGGCGAGCTGCTGCGCGGCGTCGTGCACTTCCGCGGCGGCAACTCCGACTACAAGGTCGAGGGCATCCACGTCGACCTGACCGCCGTGGTCGAGGTGGAGTCCGGCGACAACGAGTACAAGCAGTCCTACAGCTTCCTGCGCCAGCAGGTGGCGGGCACGTTCCAGCTGGCCGCGGGGGCGCAGCACCAGCAGCCGTTCGAGATCCTGGTGCCGTGGGAGACGCCGATCAGCGCGATCGCCGGCCACCCGCTGCACGGGATGAAGCTGGGCGTGCAGACGGAGCTGGCGCTGGCCGGGGCGCTCGACAAGGGCGACCTCGACCCGCTGTTCGTCAGCCCGCTGCCGGCGCAGGAGCACGTCATCGGCGCGCTCGACCGGATGGGCTTCCACTTCAAGAAGGCCGACCTGGAACGCGGCACGCTGTACGGCTCCACGATGCCGTTCTTCCAGGAGATCGAGTACTACGCCGGCGGTGACTGGCGGAGGTACTTCAACGAGCTGGAGCTGACGTTCATCGCCGGGCCGCGGCAGATGGACGTCATCCTGGAGGCCGACAAGCGCGGCGGCTTCCTGACCTCCAGCCACGACGCCTACAACCGCTTCACGATCCGCTACGACGACCCGCCGCACGCGGCGGACGGGGCCCTGCAGCGCGGCCTGGAGCAGATGGCCCGCCACCGCGGCTGGTTCTAGACGCCGGAGGATCGCGGGGCGCGACGGCCGCGCGCTCCCGCGACGCTCCCCGCGACCTGCGACGACCCTGCGACGGCTCATGCGACATCCACGACCGTGACGGGGAAACCTACCGATTCGACACGTGATCGTTCTCTGGTGGTCGGATGGCCTGGTCGTTACCATGACCTCGGGAACTGATCGTCGAACGGCGGGGCGAGCGATGGCACGGTTCATGGCGGCGGTGCGGCGGGTCGCCCCGTGGGCGGTGCGTAACGCCGACGGCGCCATCGCGCTGCTGCTGGCCATCGTGGTCGGCGTGCTCGGCATCATGCCCGACGAGGTCGTGCCGCCGGAGGTGCAGACCCAGCTGGTCAACGCCACGACCCTGGTCATCATGGCGCTGGTGGCCACCGCGCTGCTGCGCGACCGCGCCCGCCAGGCCCCCGTCGAGAAGACGATCACCTCGGGCGCGCTGGCCGAGCTCCCGGTACGCCTGGCCCGCATGGAGCAGATCGAGTCCCTGGCCCACAGCACCCGCCGCGCCCTCGACGCGCTCCAGCTCGTACGCGTGCTGGGCAGCCGCCAGGAGATCGCCCAGTCCCACGCCGAGGCCCGCAAGGACACCACCCGATGGAGCTTCAAGGGCGGCACCGGCACCTACCTGCGCGCCGTCACGCTGCCGCTCTGCGTCGCCGCGGCCCGCAGGGACAAACGCCACCTCACGGTCCGCGTCGAGGTGATCGACCCGACCGACGCCGAGGTGTGCGAGACGTACGCCCACTACCGCCGCTCCCTGTCGGACGTGCCCGACGGCACCGGCGAGACGTGGACGACCGACCGGGTCAGGAAGGAGTCGTACGCGACGATCCTGGCCGCCTTCTGGCACCGCCAGCGCTACGGCCTGCTCGACATCGGGGTCGGCCTGTCGCAGACGATGACCACGTTCCGCTGGGACCTGTCGACCACCCGCCTGATCATGACGGTCGAGGACCCGAACATGGCGATGACCGCGCTGGCGGGCACCTTCTACTACGAGAACTGCGACACCGAGCTGCGGCTCAGCTTCGAGCAGGCGCGGCGGGTGCCGCTGGAGATGTACAAGAAGGTGCCGCTGAGCGACGAGCCCACCATCGAGGAGGTGCAGGAGCTGTTCGAGCGGATCGGGATGCCCCTGCCGAAGTCGTACAACGGCCACGACGTCGTCGACATCGCCCGCAAGGCCCTGCGCGCGCTCGACCCCTATGGTGAGCCGCGTCCGGCGGTGCTCCGACGAGACGACGCGTGAGCACGGGTCATGAGCTACCGCGACGTGCACCAGAGGGTCGCCGACGGGGAGGCGGGGGCGTGGGCTCTGGAGGCGCTGTCGGGCCCGGTGACGGCCGTGCGCCACCCGCTCGGGTTCGTCTGCCTGCCGCTGGAACGCGACGGCGGCGAAGGGGTGTGCGTACACCTGTGGTCCGACTCGCTCGCGCCCGCCGCGACCACCACTTCGCAGATCCACTGCCACAGCTGGGACCTCGTCAGCCACGTGCTCTACGGCCAGGTGCGCAACGTGCACGCGGTGGTCACCGACGCCGGGGCGGACGCCACGCACCGGGTTTTCGAGGTGGTCAGCGGGGCCGACGGCGACCGCATCTCGCCGACCGGGCGCACCGTGCGGCACGCGACCGGGCTGGTGGAGGTGTTCGGGGCCGGGGAGACGTACACGCTGGCGGCCGACCGCTTCCACAGCAGCGTCGTCCCCGAGGGCGGGGAGGCGGCCACGATCGCGCTCGGCAGGGGCCGCCCCGGCGCCCGCGACCTGTCGCTCGGCCCGCTCGGCGCCGGCCCCCACCACGTGTCCAGGCAGCGGCTGGACCCCGGCGAGACCGCCCTGGCCGTACGACTGATCACCGCGCACCTGACCTGAGAGGCACCTGATGGACCTGCACCACGCTCGCACGGTCGCCGTCGAAGCCGCCGAGGCGGCCGGGGCGCTGCTCAGGGAGGGCACGCGGGGCGCGGTCGGGGTGCGGGCCAAGGGCGCCGCCGGCGACGTGGTCACCGATCTCGACCTGGCCTCGGAGAAGCTGCTGCTGGAGCGCATCCTGACGGCCTACCCGTCGCACTCGGTGATCGCCGAGGAGTCGGGGCTGGTCGGCGGCTCGGGCGGCGAGTGGACGTGGCTGGTCGACCCGCTCGACGGCACCAACAACGTGGCGATCGGGCTGCCCGCGTTCGTGGTGGGGGTGGCGCTGTGCCGGGACGGGCTGCCGGTGGTGGGCGTGGTGCACGACCCGGTCTCCGACCGGACGTGGTCGGCCGTCAGGGGGAGCGGGGCGCGCTCGTCGGAGGGGGTGCGGCTGGCGGCGCCGTACGCGCCGAGCCCCCACGGGCCGCTGCTGGCCTGGACGCAGGGGCACGGCGTGAGCAGGGGCGACGCGACCGTGCGGGCGCTGAAGCAGGCGCTGGACCTGCACGCGCGGCGGGTGCTGCAGCTGTGGGCGCCGCTGCTGGCGTGGGCGATGCTGGCGCGCGGCGACATCGACGGCATCGTGGGCTACCGGGCCGAGCTGGTCGACCTGCCGGCGGGCGCGCTGCTCGCCCAGGAGTCCGGCATCGAGATCACCACCCTGGACGGCCGCCCGTTCGAGGCGTGCATCGACGCCCCCGCCGAGGAACGCAGCTTCGTCGCCGCTCACCCGCGGGCCGTCCCCGGCCTCCTCGATCTGCTCCGCTGAGGAGGAATCCGCACGTTTGGCGTGTCCTCGTGTGCGGCGGCGAGCCGGCGCCGGCCGCCGCCTGACCGTCACGAAGCCCCGGGCAGGGCGTCAGGATAACTCGACCAGGGTCCACACGGTGGCGGCCAGGCCGACGACGGCCAGGCCCAGGCCGGTGAGCAGGAAGCGGCGCATCGGCACCTGCACCGCGTGGCGGCGGCACGACTCGAACCACAGCAGCGTGGCCAGCGACGCCCAGGGCGTGACGACGGGACCGATGTTGGTGCCGGTCAGCAGGGCCAGCAGGCGGTCGCGGTCGTCGGCCGGGATGACGGCCTCGACGGCCTGGTAGGCGGGCAGATTGTTGATCGCGTTGGACAGGCCGGCGCCCACGGCGGCCGTGCGGTAGGGGTCGCCGTCGTCGCCGATCAGCCAGGTCATCAGGTCGGCCAGGCCGAGCCGGCTGAGCGTGGGCACCACGAGGAACAGCCCGGTCACCAGCACCACGAGCTGCCACGGGATCAGGCTCCAGGTCAGCCGCTCGCGGGCGCGCAGCACGAAGGCGGCGACGACGATGGCGGCGGCCGCCGTGGCGGCCACGGCGACGTGGGCCTCCAGGAGCAGCAGGACGATGAACAGCAGGCAGCCGCCGGAGGCGACCGTGAACAGCACGCGGTCGGCCACCGGTTCCAGCACCGGCGGCGTGTAGCGCAGGTCGCGGCGCTCGCCCCGGCGCCAGTAGAACACCCACAGGAACGCCATCGTCACCGCGATGGCGGCGAGCTGCGGGGCCCACATGCGGGCGGCGAACTCCTGGGCGTCGAGCCCGATCTTCTCCATGCCGAGGAGGTTGGTGAGGTTGGAGACCGGCAGGAGCAGGCTCGCCGTGTTGGCCAGCCAGATCGTGGTCATGGCGAGCGGGAGGGCGGTGATGCGGGCCTTGGGGGCCAGGGCGAGCATGACGGGGGTGAGGAGGACGGCGGTGGTGTCCAGGTTCAGAAATATCGTGACAAATGACGCGAAAAGCGTACAAAGAAAGAAGAGGGCGGCGTAGTTGCCGCGGCCGAGCACCGCCACCCGCGCCGCGATGGCGTCGAAGACCTGGGCCTCCTTGGTGAGCTCGGCCAGCACGATGATCGCGACCAGGAAGATCAGCAACGGCCCGATGTCGTCGATGCTCGCCGCCGCGTCCTCCCACGGCAGCAGCCCCGTCGCGACGAAGACCAGACCCAGGCCGAGCAACCCGACCCGGATCCCATCGAGCACGCCCACACGCCGCAACACCCGACGATGATCGCACACCCCGCGGCCTGACCGCCGCCCCCGAGCGAGGGCGTCCCGGCCGCGGAAAATCCCGCCACCCCGGCCGTACCAGTCGTGACTACGGCGCTGCCTCGGAAGCGATACCGGGGGATACTTGGCGGCATGGCGCGTGACGGCAGGCCCACCGACATCTTCGTCAGCTACTCCCCCGCCGACACGGCCTGGGCGACATGGATCGCCTGGGAGCTGGAGGCCGCCGGCTACCGGACCATGATCCAGGCGTGGGACTTCGTGCCCGGCACCAACTTCATCGACTTCATGGACCGCGGGGTCAGCGAGGCGCAGCTCGTCGTGGCCGTGCTCTCGCACACCTACCTCACCTCCCGGTACGGGCGCCTGGAGTGGCAGGCGGCGCTGCGGGCGGCGCCGGACAACCCCTCCAGCCGGCTGGTCACGATCCGGCTGGAGGACGTGCAGCTGGACGGGCTGCTGTCCACGATCACCTGGGTCGACCTGCTCGGCGTCACCGACCCCGGCCAGGCCAGGGCGCTGCTGCTGGGCCGGGTCAGAGAGGCGCTGGCGGGGCGGGCCAAGCCGGAGTCGGCGCCCGCGTTCCCCGACGCGGCGGGCGGGCCCGCGGCGGCCGCGCCGACGCTGCCGCCGCCGACCGGAGAGCCCGCCAGGACCCGCCGCACCCCGGCCACGGCGCCGAGGTTCCCGCGGGCGGCCGCCTCGGGCGGCGGGCGGCAGTCGATCAGCGTGCTGCACGTCGGCGGCCCGCGGTTCGGCCGGGCGCTGCCCGACCCCGGCGACCCGTTCACGCCGGAGGACATGCAGGCGCGCATCTGGGCCGACCTGACCGCCATGTACGACCGGGGCATGCCGCGGCCCGACCTGATGGTGGTCAGCGGCGACCTGACCGAGTCCGGCAGCCTGCGGCAGTTCGGGCAGGCCGCGCGGTTCGTGACCGACCTGCGGCTGCTGCTCGGGCTCGAACCGCACCGGCTGGTGCTGCTGCCGGGGCCGCGCGACGTGACCAAGGCGGCGGCCAGCGCGTACTTCATGACCTGCGAGGCCGACGACGTGAGCCCGCAGCCGCCGTACTGGCCGAAATGGCGGCATTTCGCGGGGTTGTTCGGCGAGGTGTTCCAGGGGCTCGACGACCGGGTGTTCGACGGCGGGCAGCCGTGGACGCTGTTCGAGATGTCCGACCTGAAGGTGGTCGTGGCGGGCCTCAACTCGACGATGGCGATGAGCCACCTGGAGCGCGACGCGTACGCCCTGCTGGGCGAGGCGCAGGCGGCCTGGTTCGCCGAGCGGCTGCGGCCGTACGAGGAGTCCGCGTGGCTGCGGCTGGGCGCGATCGGCCATCCGCCGGCGCGGCTTCGAGACGCGCCGGCGTTCGACCGGCTGCTGGCCCACCGGCTCAACGTGCTCTTCCACGGCGGCCCCGCCGAGCCGGCCGAGGGCCGCATCGCCGCGCCGCGGGCCGGCCGCCACCAGGTCGTCGAGATCACCCCCGACGGCCTGCGCGTGTGGCGGCCCGGCGAGGGCGTACCAGAACCGGTGCCGGGCAGGTGGCGGGCCGCGCGGGCGACGTTCACCGGCGAGGCCGCGCCGCCGCCCGGCCCCAAGCCGGACGAACGCGCGCCCAGCCCGCTCGAACTGCTGCTCGACCGCATCTCCGAGGTGTGCGAGGCCAGGCACGAGCGGGCCAGGATCCGCAGGTTCGCCTCCCACCTGGTGGTCACCCACCCGGAGGACGGCTTCGTCCGCCAGACGATGATCGGCGCCCACGCGGGCGAGCTGAGCGACGAAGTCGGCGACGCCTTCGTCCGCCAGGCGCACGCCACCGGCCTGCCCGCCGAGCTGGTCTACCAGAGCGCCGTGCCGGCCCCGCGGGCGGTCCGCGACGACCTGATGCGCAAGGGCGTACGCGTGCGCAGCTTCACCGAGTTCCAGGGCCTGCTCGACCTGACCGGCTACGTCACCGACCAGACGGCCAGGCTGACGACCGACCGCCGCTACCCGCCCGGCCTGTACGTGCCCCAGCGCTACCGCGAGCTGGACCGCCCCGGCAGCCAGGTCAGACACGGCCTGACCGACGAGCTGATGCGCCTGCTGGCCACCGACCACGGCCGGTTCCTGCTGCTGCTCGGCGACTTCGGCCACGGCAAGACGTTCGCGCTGCGCGAGCTGGCCCGCCGCATCCCGGCCGAGCTGCCGCACCTGACGCCGATCCTCATCGAGCTGCGCGCCCTGGACAAGGCGCACTCGGTCGACGCGCTGGTGGCGGCGCACCTGGCGAGCCACGGCGAGGAGTACATCGACCTGAAGGCGTTCCGCTACCTGCTCAGGCAGGGGCGGATCGTGCTGCTGTTCGACGGGTTCGACGAGCTGGTGACCCGGCTCACCTACGACCGGGCCGCCGACCACCTGGCGACGCTGCTGGCCGCCGCCGAGGACAAATCCAAGATCGTGGTGGCCAGCCGCACCCAGCACTTCAAGTCCCACAGCCAGGTGCTGACCTCGCTCGGCGAGATGGTGGGGGTGCTGCCGCAGCGGCGGGTGCTCAGCGTGGAGGACTTCACGCCCGACCAGATCCGGTCGTACCTGGCCAACCGGTTCGACGACGGCGACGAGGCGCGGGCCCGCATGTCGCTGATGGGCGAGATCAAGGATCTCCTGGCGCTGGCACAGAACCCGCGCATGCTGAGCTTCATCGCCGACCTCGACGCCGACCGCCTCCGCACCGTGGCCGGCGCCCGCCACACCCTCAGCCCCGCGCTGCTGTACGAGGAGATCCTCGGCTCCTGGCTGGCGTTCGAGGAGCGGCGGGCCAAGGTCCCGGGCTCGCCCGCCGCGCTCACCACGGCCGAGCTGTGGCAGGTGGTGACGGCCCTGGCGGTGCGCCTGTGGGAGTCCGGGGAGGCGCTGCTGGGCGTGGACGAGCTGACCGAGATCGGCGAGACCCTGAGCGACCTGGCCGGCGGGCAGCTGTCGGCCGCGCACGCCGCCCACGCGATGGGCTCGGGCAGCCTGCTCGTCCGCACCGAGGAGGGCATGTTCGGGTTCATCCACGCGTCGGTGATGGAGTGGCTGATCGCCCGGCACATCGCCAGGGACGACCTCTCGCCGCTGTCGCGGCGGCCGCTGTCGGCGCTCACCGTGGAGTTCCTGTGCGACCTGGCCGACGTGCGGGCGCTGCGGGCGTGGGTGGCCGACCCGCCGGCCGACGACGTGTCCAGGGCGAACGCCGTCAAGATCGCCGCCAGGTTGCGCACGCCCGCCCGCGCCGACCTGCGGGGCGCGAACCTCAAAGGCGAGGACCTGTCGGCCAGGGACCTGCGCGAGGTCGACCTCACCGGGGCCGACCTGTCGGAGGCCACGCTGGCCGGCACCAACCTGTCCAGAGCCGTGCTCCGCGACGCCGTGCTCGCCGGGGCGAGGCTCGACGGCGCCGTGCTGACCGGGGCCGACCTGACCGGGGCCGACCTGTCGGGGGCCCGGCTGGCACAGGTCGACCTGAGCGACGCGACCGTCGAGGGCGCCCGCTGGCACCGCGCCTCGCTGATCAACGTGACCGGCACGCTGCCGCACCTGCCCGGCGCGGCCGTGGTGCCCGGGCAGGAGGTGGAGGTGGAGTTCGCCCCGGCCGGGATCGGCGTCCCGTACGGGTACCACTTCCAGACCAGCCGCCTGCCGGAGCCGATCGCCTACAGCCCCGACGGCGCCACCATCGCCATCGGCAACGAGGACGGCGGCGTGCTCCTGTGCGCGGGCGGCGCGCCCGTACGCACCCTGCAGGGCCACCGGGGGCGCGTCTACGCCGTCACCTTCGCGCGCACCCGCGACCTGCTGGCCACGGGCGCGAGCGACGGCGTCGTGCTCCTGTGGGACTCCCTGACCGGCCGGCGCCTGCACACCCTGACCGGCCACGCCGACGGCGTCTGGCCGGTGCTCCTGAGCCCCGACGGCGACCTGGTGGCGGCCGGCGGCGGCGACGGCGTCGTCCGGGTCTGGGAGACGGCCACCGGGCGACCCGTGCACGAGCTGGCCGGGCACCAGGCGCCCGTCTACACCGCGGCGTTCGGCCGGTCGAATCTGGTGACCGGCGACGCGGCCGGCGTGGTACGCGTATGGGACCTGCGCACCGGCGCGCCGCGGCACACGCTCGACGCCCACCGGGGCAGCGTCTACCGGGCCGTGCCCAGCCCCGACGGCCGGCTGCTGGCCACCGGCGACGAGGCCGGTGCCGTACGCCTGTGGGACACCGGCACGTGGACGCTGCTCCACACCCTCACCGGCCACACCGGCAGCGTCTACTGCGTGGCGTTCTCACCCGACGGCGCGACGCTGGCCAGCGGCGACACCGCCGGCGCCGTACGCCTGTGGGACCGCGAGGGCCGCTCGCTCGGCACGCACACCACCCACGCCGCGACCGTCTACCAGGTGACCTTCAGCCCCGACGGCGAGACCCTGGCCAGCGGCGACTCCGGCGGCCTCGTACGCCTCCAGCCGGTCGGCGGCGGGCAGCGGGTGGAGCTGACCGGCCACCGCAGCTCGGTGTGGCCGTTCGTGTTCCGCCCCGACGGCCGGCAGCTGGCCACCAGCAGCAACGACGGCACCGTCCGGCTGTGGGACCCGGCCACCGGCCGGTGCCAGCGGGTGCTGCGCGGGCACGGCCGCCGCATCTCCTCCGTACGCTTCAGCGCCGACGGCTCCATGCTGGCCACCAGTGGCAACGACGGCGTCGTCCGGGTGTGGGAGCCGCGCACGGGCCGCCGGCTGCGGGAGTTCACCCGCACCTCCGACCGGCTGATCTCCGCCCTGTTCTCCCCCGCCGGGCCGGTGCTGGCCGCCTCCAGCAACGACGGCGGCGTCCACTTCTGGAACGCCACCACCGGCGACTACGAGCGCGAGCTCCACGCCGAGACCGACCACGTCTGGGCCGAGGCGCTCAGCCCCGGCGGCGACCTGCTGGCCACGGCCAACGACGACGACAGCGTGCGCGTCTGGTACCGCCCCACCGGGCGGATGGTGGCCGGTCTCATGGACCACCGCGGCCGGGTCCGGTCGATCTCGTTCAGCCCCGACGGCGAGTACGTCGCCACCGGCTGCGACGACCGGCTCGTCCGCATCTGGCACGTGACCTCCGGCGGGCGCGTGGCCACCCTGGAGGGCCACACCGACCGGGTCCACTCCGTGGCCTTCTCCCCCACCGGACGCCGGCTGGCCAGCGCCAGCCACGACGGCCGCGCCCTGGTGTGGGAGCTGCGTCCCGGCGAGCCGTGGCAGCCGCGCCTGGCGCACACCCTCCACGGCGACGGCGGCCGGCTGTGGAGCGTGGCCTTCGACGCCTCCGGCGACCGCCTGGCCACCGGAGGCGACGACCTGGTCGTGTCGGTATGGGACACCGCGACCGGGCGGCGGCTGCAGGCCCTCGCCGGACACGCCCGCCGGGTGTGGTCGGTCGCCTTCAGCCCGGCCGCCGACCTGCTGGCCAGCGCCGGCGACGACGGCGTGGTGATCCTCTGGGCGGGCGGCGAACGCCGCGCCACCCTGCTCGGGCTGCCCGAGGGCTGGGCGGCGCTGGCCCCCGACGGCCGCTACAAGATCCACGGGGAGCCGGGCGGGCAGTTCTGGCACGTGATCGGGATGTCCCGGTTCGAGCTGGGCGAACTGGACCCGTACCTGACGGGTGTCCGCCAGGTGCCCCTCGACTCCCCCTTCTGACCGGCCCGGTCATCGGCCTCCCGGGCACCCGCCGGCCGGCTGCCCGCCTACGGCGGCGCGTGGCCCCGGCCGGTCGCCGGTGCCGGCCCTCGACCCGGGGCACGCGCCGCCGCCTGCTAGAACACCTCGATGCGGTCCATGCTGATGATGGTGCTGCCCGAGGCCGCGTTCTTCTCGCCGGTGACCCGTACGCGCAGCGTGTGCGTGCCGTACGGGAGGACCGGGCTCAAGTAGTTCAGATGCTCACCGACGCGGATGCTGCTGTAGTAGTCCACGCGCCGCTCGGTGCCGCCGTCGACGGAGATCGCGGCGATGCCGTTACCGACGTCGCGCACGCTCAGCAGCGCGACCCGGGTGCCGGTGAAGGTGATCGTGGCGGTGGCGCCCGCCTGGCCGCTCCAGTGGTCGTTGCCCCAGAAGCACTGGACGCCACAGGCGGAGCCGGACTGCCACGTGCCCGAGTACGTGACCTGCGCGTCGAAGTCGTTGAACACCGATGTGGCCGCGCCGGGATCGCCGGCGGGCAACGTCTGGGAGGCGCCGGCGCCCCGCGGTCGGCCGAAATTGGGCGTGCCGTCGGTGTTCCAGGTGAACCTCTGCACGCGGGTGGTGCGGAAGTCGTAGGTGTAGGTGCTGGTGTTCTTGGCGTGGTAGGCGATCCAGTCCTGGGTGCCGTCCGGGGAGCGGAAGAACGAGTGGTGGCCGGGGCCCCACACGCCGGCGGCGTCGTAACGCGCGAACACCGGGCCGGCGTGCTGCACCCAGTTGGCCGCCACCATCGGGTCGGCGCCGTTGGCGATGCTCTTCATCCACAGCTGGTAGTCGGGCTTGCCGGTGTCGCAGGTGGAGTACGTCAGGAACGTCCGGCCGTTGCGGTAGAGCGGCGTCGGCCCCTCGCGTACCTCGGTGCAGCCGCCGCTCGCCGGGATGGCCACCCGGCCGCCGGTGACCGTCCACGGGTTGCTCATGCGGGCGATGTAGAGCTGCGCCGGACCGCCCAGACCGCGTCCGGGGCCGCTCCACACGAAGTAGGACAGGCCGTTGTGGGTGATCGGCTCGCCGTCGATGGCGTACTGGCCGAAGTCCGCGATCTTGGCCTTGAACGTGTACGGCCCCATCGGGTCGTCGCCCGCGGACTCCAGGACGTACATGCGGTGGTTGGCGTCCACGCCGTCGGAGGCGGTGTAGTAGATGTACCAGCGGGATCCGACGTGGCGGAAGGCCGGCGCCCACATCTGCTTGTTGCGGCTGGCGTCGGTGTCACGCCAGACCACCTGCTCGGAGGTACCCAGCAGGGTGGCCAAGCTGGGTGACTTCCAGATGCCGATCCGGTCGCCTCTGGTCGTGGCCACGTAGTAGTTGCCGTTGTAGTACATGAGGCTGGGGTCGGCGCTCGAGTTGACCGGGTTCCTGAAGGTCGTCGCAAGCTGGGCGGCACCCGCGGGCGCGGGCACGGTCAGCGTGGCGAGCGTGGTCAGAGCGATGGCCACGAGGGCGCACCACCGCGATAAACGGGGCATCGGGGTCCTTCCCGTCCTGTCGATTGATCTTTCCGATGGTTAGGTAAGGATGTCACTCCCGTCAACGGCCTGGGGGCCTCAATGACTGTGGAAAGATCCATGCCTAGATCGTTTCGGTGGCATCGCGGAAGGGATCAGGTATGACTGCCTGCCGGGGGTATCACCCATGACCGTCGAACGGGACACCGAGCACCGGCCGAACCCGCTCGCACCGGCCGCCGCCCCGGAACCGCGGGTGAACGAGCCGGACGCCGGGTCGGGGCCGCGGGCGGGCCGGCGAGTCGCACACCCGGCAGCACCGTCGGGCGAGCCGGTCGTCCGGCGTGGGTCGCGGGCGGGCGAGCCGGTCGTGGAAGGGCGGGGGCGGGCCGTCAAGGCGGTCGTCCTGCTTCTGGGTGTGGTCAACCTGGCCGTGGCCGGGGTGCTGATCGGGGTGCCCGGGTTCCGCACCACGCTGGATCCCGTTCCGGGCCCGGCCGTCGAGCCGGCCAGGCGTCCGGCGGCGGCCCTCAGCCGCAGCCCCGCCGCCGCTCCGGCCTCTCCGACCGCGACCTCCGACGTCACCGACCCGGCCGCGCCGATCCCGAGCGTCCCGATCTCCAGCAGTCCGGTCTCCAGCGCCCCCGCCACCACCGCCGCTCCGCCCGCCGCCACGCCGACGGCCGCCGGCGCACCGACCGCTCCCGGCGCGATCCGGCCGCAGGGGGCGCAGGCGACGCGTACGGGGGAGCCGCGGCCGCGGTCCGTACGCCCGCGGGCGGTCCGCCCCAGGAAGCGCTCCGTCGTCGCCCGTCTCAAGGCCGGCACGGCCGCCAAGCCCACGCCTGTGCCGTCGTCCACCGCAGGCGCGCCGGCCACCGCCCCACCCGTCCAGACCGACCTGGCCCAGACGCCGAACGAGCAACCCGGAATGACCCCGGGTGACACCGGTGCCACGACGAACTAGCCCCACCCACCCACGACGGCCTGACAAGCCCACGTGAGCCCTTTCGCGAAATGCCTGACAAATCCCACCAGTCACCCGCCGGAACCCCGCCACGGCCGCTCTGAGCGCCCCAGAACACGAAACCAGGCACCCGCCCGACCCCGCCGCGCCCTCGACCCGATGCGTCGCCTCGCCCTCGCTCGATCCTGGCGGATCAGCCGCGGCCGGCGCGCTGTACCAGTTCGTCCCAGACGTCACTCACCCGCGCGTCCAGTTCCTCCAGCGACCCTTCGTTGGGGATCACGAGATCCGCGACCGCCAGCCGGTCCTCCCGCCTCGCCTGGGCTGCGATGCGGGCCTCGGCGTCGGACTCGGCCATGCCCCGGTGCTCAGCCAGCCGCCGGATGCGTACGTCGTCGGCCGCGTCCACGACGATGACCACGTCGTACATGGGGGCCAGGTTGTTCTCCGCCAGGAGCGGCACGTCGTAGACCACGACGGCGTCGTCGGCCGCCTCGGCCTGGAGGCGGGCCACCCGCTCTCCCACCAGCGGATGGACGATCGAGTTGAGCGTCGCCAGCTTCTCGGAGTCGGTGAAGACGATCGAGCCCAGCTTCTCCCGGTTGAGCGAGCCGTCCGGATGGAGCACGTCGTCGCCGAACGCCGCCACCACCCGAGCCAGCCCGGCCGTGCCGGGCTCGACCACCTCACGCGCGATCTTGTCGGCGTCGATCACGACGGCTCCCCGGGCCGCGAGCCGCCTGGACACCTCACTCTTGCCGGAGCCGATGCCACCGGTGAGCCCAATCTTCAGCACCGGAGCAGCCTACCCACCATCGCCGCGCCCGGCCGGCCTCCCCCCAAGGTGTTCGCCGGACCCGGCGCCGGGCCCCGCAGCCATGATCACCGTTGCGGAAAGGACCGATCCGGCAGCCTGCGCAGGTGAACCAGCGTGAGGTGATCGTCCATGCGCTCGCGCCGCGTCTCCCGGTACCCCATGCGCCGGTAGAGCCGCAGATTGCCCTCCGACAGATGCCCGGTGAACAGGTCGAACGCCGTCGCCTCCGGCACGTGCTCGTGCAGCGCGGCCAGCAGCGCCGTGCCGAGCCCCTGCCGCTGCCGGTCGGGCGCGACGACGTGGCGGCCGACCCGGCAGGTGGTACCCGACAGCTGCCCGCGCACCGCGCCGACGATCCGCCCGCCCTCGACCGCCTTGAGCACGACGGCGCCCTCGACCACCTTGCGTACCTGCTCCAGCGACTCGACCAGCGGCGGGATGTACGGATCCCCGTAGAGCTGGGCCTCGGCCACGTAAGCCGCCCGCTGCACGGTGAGGATCTCCCCCGCGTCCGCCGCCACCGCCCGCTCGATCGTCACGCGCAGCACCCTATCCGCCCCGCGCCGCCCCTCCGCCCAGAAACGCGAGAAGCCCCGCACGTCTCCGTGCGGGGCTTCTCGGGTTACCGCGTGCTCACCGGCTCAGCTCTGGCCGCCCGCGAGCTTCTCGCGCAGAGCCGCGAGCGCCTCGTCGGAGGCGAGCGCGCCGCTGGCGGGAGCCGACGCGGAGGTGCCCGGCTGGGCCGGGGCCTCGCCGCCGTAGGACGACGGGGCGCCGTCGCCGGCCTCGGCCTCCGCCTTGCGGGCCTCCTCGATCTGCTTCCTGTGGGCCTCGAAACGCTGCTGGGCCTCGGCGTACTGCCGCTCCCACTCCTCGCGCTGCTTGTCGAAGCCTTCGAGCCACTCCCCGGTCTCCGGGTCGAAGCCCTCGGGGTAGATGTAGTTGCCGTGCTCGTCGTAGGTGGCCGCCATGCCGTAGAGCGTCGGGTCGAACTCGACCTCGGTGCCCACGCCCTCGTTGGCCTGCTTGAGCGAGAGGCTGATGCGGCGCCGGTCGAGGTCGATGTCGATGATCTTCACGAAGATCTCGTCGCCGACCTGGACGACCTGCTCGGGGATCTCCACGTGACGCTCGGCCAGCTCGGAGATGTGGACCAGGCCCTCGATGCCCTCCTCGACCCGGACGAACGCGCCGAACGGCACCAGCTTGGTGACGCGGCCCGGCACGACCTGGCCGATCTGGTGGGTGCGGGCGAACTGCTGCCACGGGTCTTCCTGGGTGGCCTTGAGCGACAGGGAGACGCGCTCGCGCTCCATGTCGACGTCGAGGACCTCGACCGTGACCTCCTGGCCGACCTCGACGACCTCGGACGGGTGGTCGATGTGCTTCCAGGACAGCTCGGACACGTGGACCAGGCCGTCGACCCCGCCGAGGTCGACGAAGGCGCCGAAGTTGACGATCGAGGAGACGACGCCCTTGCGGACCTGACCCTTCTGCAGGGTGTTGAGGAACGTCTGGCGCACCTCGGACTGCGTCTGCTCCAGCCAGGCGCGGCGCGACAGGACCACGTTGTTGCGGTTCTTGTCAAGCTCGATGATCTTGGCTTCGAGCTCGCGGCCGACGTACGGCTGAAGGTCGCGGACCCGGCGCATCTCGACGAGGGACGCGGGCAGGAAGCCACGCAGGCCGATGTCGAGGATGAGGCCGCCCTTGACGACCTCGATGACGGTGCCGGTGACGATGCCGTCCTCGTCCTTGATCTTCTCGATCGTGCCCCAGGCGCGCTCGTACTGAGCCCGCTTCTTGGACAGGATCAGGCGACCCTCCTTGTCCTCCTTCTGGAGAACCAGGGCCTCGACGTGTTCGCCGACCTCCACGACGTCAGCAGGGTCGACATCGTGCTTGATCGAAAGCTCGCGCGAGGGGATGACTCCCTCGGTCTTGTAGCCGATATCGAGAAGGACCTCGTCTCGATCGACCTTGACGACGGTGCCCTCGACGATGTCGCCGTCGTTGAAGTACTTGATGGTCTCGTCGATCGCGGCGAGGAAGGCTTCCTCGGACCCGATGTCGTTGACCGCTACCTGCGGGGTGCTCGAGGTGGCCTCAGTGCTGGACGTCATGTGTGGAATTGCTCCGAACGCGGACAGGATGTCGATGTGGCGGATGCGCGGCAGGCCCTCTTCCGCATCAAGCCGAGGAATTACGACGTCGACGTGACCGAGCGCGAGCCCGCTCCGTCTGAGGCGCGCGCGAGCCCACAGCGCAGCGATCAGCATATGAGACCCGGGGCACGGGGTCAATCCAAGGAGGCGACGACCTGGAGCCCTCGCTTTGCCCCGATGTTACCCCGAAGCTCCCCCGGCATGGGGATCGGGGGCGGGTGACCGCCGGCGACATTCCACTCGCCAGGGTATTTGCCCAGCCATTCCGGCCGGAGCGGCGAGCACGGCCGACGGCGTTCGTCCCGCGCGCCGTTGCCCTGCGTCGGCCGGATCGTGCCCGGATCGATATTTTCGCGTACGGCGAAAGCGGCGGCACGGCTCCCTGCGAGGAACACCTCGGCGAGATTATCACGCGTCCCGCCCCAAGATCCGCTGCGGTGCCCTCAGTGGCCGGCGTCCTCCCAGGTGCGCCCGACGCCCACGGAGACCTCCAGCGGGACGCGCAGGTGGTAGGCGGCGTTCATCTGGTCGCACACCAGCTGGGTGAGCCGCTCCAGTTCCCCGGGCGCCACCTCGAACACCAGCTCGTCGTGGACCTGCAGCAGCATCCGGGAGGCCAGCCCCTCCTCGCGGATGGCCCGGTGCACGTGAAGCATGGCGACCTTGATGATGTCGGCGGCCGAGCCCTGGATGGGCGCGTTGAGCGCCATGCGCTCGGCCATCTCGCGGCGCTGCCGGTTGTCGCTGGTGAGGTCGGGCAGGTAGCGGCGGCGGCCCATGATCGTCTCGGTGTAGCCGTCGCTTCGCGCCTGGGAGACGATGGCGTGCAGGAAGTCGCGTACGCCGCCGAACTCCTGGAAGTATTCCTCCTTCAGCGCCCGCGCCTCCGACACCGCGATGTTGAGCTGCCCGGCCAGGCCGAAGTCGGACAGGCCGTAGGCCAGGCCGTAGTTCATCGCCTTGATGCGGGCCCGCAGCTCGCCGTCGATCTGCTCGGGCGGCAGGTCGAACACCCGCGCCGCGGTGGCCTGGTGGAAGTCGTGGCCCGACTCGAACGCCGCGATGAGCGACTCGTCGCCCGACAGGTGGGCCATGATGCGCAGCTCGATCTGGCTGTAGTCGGCCGTCAGCAGCGTTTCGTAGCCCTCGCCGACCACGAAGCCCTGCCGGATGCGGCGGCCCTCGGCGGTGCGGATCGGGATGTTCTGGAGATTGGGCTTCTCCGAGGACAGCCGGCCGGTGGCGGCGATGATCTGGTTGAACGTGGTGTGGATGCGGCCGTCGTCGCCGATCTCCTTGATCAGGCCCTCGACCGTGGTGCGCAGCTTCTGCTGGTCGCGGTGGCGCAGCATGATCGTGGGCAGCTCGTGGTCGGTCTGGGTGGCCAGCCAGGCGAGCTGGTCGGCGTCGGTGCTGTAGCCCGTCTTGATCTTCTTCGTCTTCGGCAGGTTGAGCCTGGTGAAGAGGATCTCCTGCAGCTGCTTGGGCGAGCCGAGGTTGAACTGCTCGCCGACGACCCGGTGGGCCTCCTCCACGGCGTGCTTGACCGCGGCCCCGAACTCGGCCTCCAGGCCGGTGAAGTATTCGCTGTCGACGGCGATGCCGGCGCGCTCCATCCGGGCCAGCACGTGCAGGAGCGGCAGCTCGACGTCGCCGAGCAGTTGGGTGCCGCCGCGGCCGGCCAGGAAGCGCTCAAGGGCCTCGGCCAGCTCGCGCACGACGTGGGCGCGCAGCGCGAGGTCTTTCGCCGGGGCGTCCTCGTCGTCGCCGAACAACGCGGCCTGCCCGGTGTCTTCCTCCTCGGCGCGCAGGTCGCGGTGGAGGTAGCGGCGGGCGAGGTCTTCCAGGGCGAACGTGCGCTGCCCCGGCATCGCGAGGTAGGCGGCCAGCGCGGTGTCGCAGCCGAGCCCGCGCAGCTCCATGCCCTGCGCCCACAGCGCCAGGATGGGCCCCTTGGCGTCGTGGACGGCCTTGGGCCGGCCGGCGTCGCCCAGCCAGGCCCGCAGGGCGGCCTCGTCGGCCTCGGTGAGCTTGACCGGGTCGATGTAGGCGGCGGCCCCGCCCGGCGGGGCGACGGCGATGGCGTCGACGCGGCCGGTGCCGCTGCCGTAGGAGCCCTTGAAGGCCAGGCCGGCGCGGCCCTCGGGCAGGGCGGCCAGCCAGCCGGCCACCCGGTCGGGGCCGAGGATCACGGTCTCGACCTCGAAGCCCTGGTCGGGCTCCTGCTCGGCGGTGCCGAGCACCTTGAAGACGCGCTCGCGCAGCTCGCCGCGGATCTGCAGGCTGTCGAACAGCTTGTTGACCTCCTCGCGGTCCCACGCGCCCTGCGTGAGGTCGTCGAGCTCGACGTCGATCGGGACGTCGCGGAGCAGCTGGGTGAGCCGCCGGTTCATCAGCACCTGGGCGACGTGCTCGCGCAGCTTGTCGCCGACCTTGCCCTTGACCTCGTCGACCCGGTCGACCAGCGCGGTCAGCGAGCCGAACTCGCGCACCCACTTGGCCGCGGTCTTCTCCCCCACGCCGGGGATGCTCATCAGGTTGTCGCTGGGGTCGCCGCGCAGGGCCGCGAAGTCGGGGTACTGGGCCGGGGTCAGGCCGTATTTCTCCTCGACGGCCTCGGGCGTGAACCTCGTCATGTCGCTGATGCCCCGCCGGGTCATCAGGACGGTGACCTTGTCGTCGACCAGCTGCAGCGTGTCGCGGTCGCCGCTGACGACCAGGACGTTCATCCCCTGCGCGGAGGCGCGGGTGGCCAGGGTGGCGATGAGGTCGTCGGCCTCGAAGCCGGGCTTGGACAGGCGCGGGATGCGCAGGATGTCGAGCAGCTCGAAGATGAGCTGCATCTGGCCGCGGAAATCCTCGGGCGTCTCGGCGCGGTTGGCCTTGTAGTCGGCGTATTCCTCGTGGCGGAACGTCGGCTCCGACCGGTCGAAGGCCACGGCCACGTGCGTGGGCTGCTCGTCTCGCAGGACGTTGGTCAGCATCGAGGTGAACCCGTAGACCGCCTCGGTGTGCTGACCGTCGGTGGTCATCAGGTTGGCGTCCTTCAGCGCGTAGAAGGCGCGATAGGCCAGGGAATGCCCGTCGAGCAGCAACAGGCACGGGCGGGCGGGGGTCACTTCACTCTTCGGCACACCCGCAGCCTAGTCTGCGTCTGCGACAGAAAACCCGAGCTCGGAAGAGTGGAGACGTCCCTTTGACGCAGACCAATCCCCTGGATCTCCTGTCCGTGAGCGCCATGCACGAGGGCACGCTGGCCGGCCGGATGGGGATCGAGTTCGTCGAGGCGGGCCCGGACAGGGTCGTGGGCCGGATGCCGGTCGAGGGCAACACGCAGCCGTACGGGCTGCTGCACGGCGGCGCCTCTGTGGTGCTCGCCGAGACGCTCGGCTCGGTGGCGGCGGCCATCCACGCCGGTCCCGACCGGCTCGCGCTGGGCATCGAGATCAACGCCACCCACCACCGGTCCGCGTCCTCGGGGTACGTCACGGGCGTCGCGACCCGGGTGCACGGCGGGCGCACGCTGGCCACGTACGAGATCGCGGTCAGCGACGAGGAGGGCCGGCGGGTGTGCACGTCGCGGCTCACGTGCGTGCTGCGCGACCGGTGAACATGGGTCACTTTTGCGGATCCTTTGCACACCGCCCCCATGGGTCGCTACGGTTGTCCGAACGGCGAGCCTGCGGGGAGGCCCAGTAGATAACGTGTGTCGCTCCCCGCATGTGCGGGGGATCTCCCTGCGAGCCCGCGGGGAGGCCCGTAGCCAACGCGTGTGCCGGCCCCGCGCAGTGCGGGGTAGCTCCACACGGCCCCAAAGGCCACCCCGCGGGCTCGTCCACGTTCCAGCGTTATTGTTATTGATTCGTTCCTTTCAAACGCCAGGCGTCTCCTTCGATTTAGCCCCTGACCTGGCGTATTGTTTGCTCACATGAGTGACACGCAGTTGTCACTAATTGGTGACGAACCATACTGAACCGGGCGACTCCGGAATAAGCTCCCGCCATTGCATCCCAGTTGTGCCTGCGATGCGCGCGTGTCGAGATGGAGGGGCACGACCCCGCCTTGACCTAACTTTGAGGGAGCACCATTGCGCAGAGCCGTGATCGCGTTCACGGCCTTCCTGGGTGGACTCGTCTTCCTGCTCGCCGGGCCGGCCCATGCCGGTCCCGCCGGTTGTGAGCAGGGGCTGAGGGGGACACTCCGACTCCAAGGCCAGCCAGTGAACGGCGCCAAAATCGCGGTGACCACCGAAGGCGGACAACCCGTCGAGGAGGCCACCACCAACGCTCAAGGCACCTGGGGCGTTCAGGTCGACCAACCCGGAAAGTACAAGGTCACCCTGGACGTCGGCACACTCCCGCAGAACGCCGAGATCCGCGGCGGTAACAACGTCCGCACCCCGACGGTGTACGAGGGCAACTGCAGCACGGTCCTGTTCGCGCTCCAGCCCAAGGGCGCCGCCGGCGAGCAGCAGGACGCCGGCGGCGGCCAGAGCTCGTTCTGGACCCAGGCCGCCCAGCTCGCCTTCGAGGGCCTCAACCTCGGCCTCATCATCGCCCTGGCCGCGCTCGGGCTCTCACTCATCTACGGCACCACCGGCCTGACCAACTTCGCCCACGGCGAGCTCGTCACGCTCGGCGCGGTCCTCGCCTACGGCTTCAACGTGGGCATGGGCATCCACCTGATTCCCGCGGCGGCGCTCGCGGTGATCGTGGCCGGCGCCCTCGGCTACGGCCAGGACCGCTTCTTCTGGGGCCAGCTGCGCCGGCGCGGCACCGGCATCATCGCCATGATGATCATCTCGATCGGCGTCGCGCTCTTCATGCGGTACGTCATCCAGATCGTGTTCGGCGCCCAGACCGAGTCCTACGCGCAGTACACCGCGCAGCCGGGCGTGCAGATCGGCCCGATCTCCGCCGCGCCGAAGAACTTCGTGGCCATGGGCATCGAGCTGGCCGTGCTGGTCCTCGTCGGGTTCGCGCTGCTGCGCACCCGCACCGGCAAGGCGGCCAGGGCCGTGGCCGACAATCCCGCGCTGGCGGCGTCGTCCGGCATCAACGTCGACCGGGTGATCAGGATCATCTGGACGATGGGCGCCGCGATCGCCGCGCTGGCCGGCATCATGCTCGGCCTCTCCCAGAACCTGAAGTTCACGATGGGCCAGGACATCCTGCTGCTCATCTTCGCCGGCGTCACGCTCGGCGGGCTCGGCACCGCCTTCGGCGCGCTGGTCGGCTCGCTGGTCGTCGGCCTGTTCATCCAGGTGTCCACGCTGTGGGTGCCGCCGGAGCTCAAGAGCGTCGGCGCCCTGGCGGTGCTCATCATCGTGCTCCTCGTCCGGCCCCAGGGCATCCTGGGCCGCCGCGAGCGAATCGGCTGACCGGGGGATCACATGGACTGGATCACGATTCTCAGCACCACCATCGAGGCCGCGATCGGCGTCGAGACCGTGCTGTACGCGCTCGCCGCCATCGGCATCAACATCCACTTCGGCTACACCGGCCTGCTCAACTTCGGCCAGGCCGCGTTCATGGGCGTGGCCGGCTACGGCCTGGCCATCACCGTGACCGTGCTCGGCCTGCCCTTCTGGGTGGGCATCGGCGTGGGCCTGGTGGCCGCGGTGATCCTGGCGGTCATCATGGGCATCCCGACGCTGCACCTGCGGGCCGACTACCTGGCCATCGTCACCATCGCGGTGGCCGAGATCATCCGGCTGATCTACCGCTCGGTGGCGTTCAAGGGCGTCTTCGGCGGCTCCGACGGGCGGCGCGGCTTCACCGACGGCTTCTACGCCCTCAACCCCTTCCCCGAAGGCGAATACGGCTTCAACCTCGGCCCCATCCCGATCTTCTTCCCCCACTGGCAGCTGTGGGTGATGCTGGTCGGCTGGGTGCTGATCGCCCTCTGCTGCGGCATCGTCTACCTGCTGATGAAGAGCCCGTGGGGACGCGTGCTCAAGGCCATCCGCGAGGACGAGGACGCCGTGCGCAGCCTGGGCAAGAACGTGTTCTCGTACAAGATGCAGTCGCTCATCCTCGGCGGCGTCATCGGCTGCCTCGGCGGCTTCGTCTACGGCCTGGCCGCCGGGTCGGTGCAGCCGGACATCTTCGGCACCGAGACGACGTTCTACCTGTACACGATGGTCATCCTCGGCGGCGCCGCCCGGGTGCTCGGCCCGGTCATCGGCGCGATGATCTTCTGGGTGCTGCTCGTCCTGCTCAACGGCACGCTGGCCGAGGCGGTCGGCGCCGGGGTCATCACGTTCATCGACACCAGCCAGGCCGGTGCGATGCGGTACGTCTTCGTCGGTCTCGGCCTCATCCTGTTGCTCGTCTTCCGGCCACAGGGCATCTTCGGTGACAAGAGGGAGATAGCTATCGATGCACGCTGAAACCACCACCACCGAGCGCAAGGCCGCGGCCCTGGCCGTCTTCAAGGACCTGGCCCGCGAGCCCGGCGTGCCCAAACCGGACCCCATCCTCACCGTGGACAACGTGGTGCGCCGCTTCGGCGGCCTGACCGCCGTCGACGTCGGCCACGTCGAGATCCAGCGCGGCTCCATCACCGCGCTGATCGGCCCCAACGGCGCGGGCAAGACCACGTTCTTCAACCAGCTCACCGGGTTCGACACGGCCGACTCCGGGTCGTGGACGTTCAACGGGCGCGCCATGAACGGCGTGCCGGCCCACAAGGTCGCCCGCTCCGGGATGGTGCGCACCTTCCAGCTCACCAAGGCGCTGTCCCGCCTGACCGTCATGGAGAACATGCGCCTCGGCGCCCAGCAGCAGAAGGGCGAGAGCTTCTGGCGGGCCCTGGTGCCGGCGTTCTGGCGCCGTCAGGAGGACGAGATCACCGCGCGGGCCGAGGAACTGCTGGCCCGGTTCAAGCTCGACGCCAAGCGCGACGACTTCGCCGGCTCCCTGTCGGGCGGCCAGCGCAAGCTGCTGGAGATGGCCCGCGCGCTCATGGTGCGGCCCGAGCTGGTCATGCTCGACGAGCCGATGGCGGGCGTCAACCCGGCGCTGACGCAGTCGCTGCTGGGCCACGTCAAGGACCTGCGCGAGCAGGGCATGACCGTGCTGTTCGTCGAGCACGACATGGACATGGTGCGCGACATCAGCGACTGGGTGATCGTCATGGCGCAGGGCGCGGTCATCGCCGAGGGTCCGCCGTCGACGATCATGTCCGACGAGCGGGTGATCGACGCGTACCTGGGCGCCCACCACGACGCTCCCCTGTCGGACAGCGAGCTGGAGCGGCAGCTGCACGAGGCGGAGGCGGCGCTGGAGGCCGAGATCGAGGAGGAGACGCAGAAGTGACCGTCCCGGATTCCCACGCGGCCGTCACCGACCGCAGCGCGCACCTGGCGGGCGCCGAGGACGCGATCCTGCGGTGCGACGAGCTGATCGCCGGCTACCTGCCGGGCGTCAACATCCTCAACGGCTCCGACCTGTACGTCGAGGAAGGCGAGCTGATCGGCATCATCGGCCCCAACGGCGCCGGGAAGTCGACCCTGCTCAAGGCCATGTTCGGGCTGGTCACCATCCGCAGCGGCACGGTGCTGCTGAAGGGCGAGGACATCACGAACATGAAGGCGCACTCGCTGGTCTCGCGGGGCGTCGGCTACGTCCCGCAGACCAACAACGTCTTCCCCAGCCTCACCATCGAGGAGAACCTCGAGATGGGCGCCTTCCAGACGCCCGGGAAGTTCAAGGAGCGCTTCGAGTTCGTCACCGAGCTGTTCCCGGCGCTGAAGGAGCGGCGCAAGCAGCGCGCCGGGTCGCTGTCCGGCGGCGAGCGGCAGATGGTGGCGATGGCGAGGGCGCTGATGACCGAGCCGTCGGTGCTGCTGCTGGACGAGCCGTCCGCGGGCCTGTCGCCCAAGCTGCAGGACCTGGTGTTCATCCAGGCCCAGCAGATCAACAAGGCCGGCGTCACCGTCATCATGGTCGAGCAGAACGCCCGTCGCTGCCTGCAGATCTGCCACCGCGGATACGTCCTCGACCAGGGGCGCAACGCCTACACCGGCACCGGGCGGCAGCTCGCCAACGACCCCAAGGTCATCGAGCTCTACCTCGGCACGCTGGCCAAGGCCTAGCGGCGCGATCGGAACGGCGGCGGGGCTCCCCAAGAGCCCCGCCGCCGTTCTTTAATGACTGTCGTGAAACGTTTGGCGACAGTCGCGCTCATCGTTCCCGTCCTGCTCGCCGGCTGCCAGGCGGCCGAGCGGCCGCAGCCGGAACGGAGCGCGGCGCAGCAGTACAGCACCGGCGGCGACGCCGCCGACAGCCCGTGCACCCGCGTGGTGTCGGCCCTCGGGTACGCCGGCCTGATGCTGGAGCCGAAGGGCCGCGAGGACCACCAGAACTTCGAGGACGCGGTGATCGGCCGGCTGGCCGAGGCCCGCGGGATCACGCTGCAGTTCGGCGACCGGCTGCCGGCCTCGCTCAAGGAGGCCGTGGAGACCGTCAGGACGACGACCGCCGGGTTGTCCAGGAATGACGTGCCGCGAGCGCGGCAGGTGGAGCTCCTGAGACAGTACCGGATGGCCGCCGACGCGATCGTGGCCGGCTGCGCCTGACGGCCGCCGCGCACGCGGCAAGGGCCCGGCCGGTGGCCGGGCCCTTGCGCGCAGCGTCGGGTGAGCCGATCAGCCGGCGATGTTGCCGGTGCGGTACTCCAGCGCCTTGGTGGCGTACTTGTTGTCGTCGCCGTACTGGTAGATGCCGATCGTGGCGACCGCCGGGTCACCGGCCTCGTTGAACTCGACCGGGCCGCTGACGCCGTCGTAGTCGATGTCCTTGCCGGCCTTCAGCAGGTCGACGCACTCCTTGAAGCTCTTGCACTTCTCGCCGCCCTTGCTGACCTCGGCCAGCTTGGCCGCGATGTCGACGCCCGCGTCGCTCTTGGCGGCCTCGGCGGCCAGCGCGATCAGGTTCGCCGCGTCGTACGACTCGGGGGCGTAGCTGAAGTCCTCAAGGTCCTTGTTGACCCCGAGCAGCTTCTGCTGGAACTCCTCGGGGGCAGCGGCGCCGGGGATGGTGCCCTTGACGCCGGTCAGCGTGCCCTTGGGCATCTTCACGTAGTTGGTGTTGGAGGTGTTGCCGTCCACCATGTACCAGTCGTGCTTGCTGGCCGGCAGGCCCTGCTTGACCAGCTCCTGGATGACCTTGGCGGTCTCCTCGAAGCCGATCAGGACGATCGCCTTGGGGTTGGCGGCCTTGATGCGGGTGATGTCGGCGGAGAAGTCGGCGGCCTTGGGGTCGTAGTCGACCCGCTCGACGACCTGGGCGCCGGCGTCGGTGACCGTCTTCTGCACCTGGTCGGCCAGGCCGGTGCCGTAGGAGTCCTGCATCGCCATGATGCCGACGGTGTCGTTGCCGTCGGACACGACCAGGTCGCCCAGCACCCGGCCCTGCAGCTTGTCCGGCGGGGAGGTGCGGAAGTAGAGGCCCTTGTCGTTGATCGTGGTGAACTTGTCGGAGGTGTTGGCGGGCGAGAAGTGCACCACGCCGGCCCCGGTGATCTTGTCGATGACCGACTCCGACACCGACGAGGACGCCGCGCCGATGACGGCGTCGGCCTTCTGCGCCAGCAGCTTGTCCACCGACTGCGAGGCGATGTTCGTGGTGGTGTCACCGGAGTCGGTGTCGTGCTTGACCACCTGCTTGCCGAGCACGCCACCGGCCTCGTTGATCTCCTTGAGGGCCAGGTCGACCCCGGCGAACTCGGGCGGGCCGAGGAAGGCGAGCGAACCGGTCTGGGGCAGCAGGGTGCCGAGAGTAAGAGTGCCGTCGCCCTTCGTGGCGGGTGCCGCCGAGGATGCCGGCGCCGATGGCGAGGCCTGCGTGGCGGTGTTGCTGTCGCCACCGCCGCAGGCTGTCAGGGCCAGGCTGGTGGCAGCCACGACAGCCAGCGCCCGCCCCACGGGAGCAATGCGGATCATGAAGTGTCTCCTTCAATCCAGGCCGGGATCCGTCAGCACCGCCGAGCGTTCCCGATCGAATGCTGGAAACGTACAAAACCGTCGGCGGCCGGAACCAGATGCGGTGGTGAACTGTCGGCACTTGGATGCGGAGTCGTAATCAGTCCTCAACTTACGGACCAGGGCAAGCACGCCTAATGTGCGGCAGGTGAAGCGCGTAACGCTCCCCGTCGCGATGGCGGCCGTGCTCGCCGGTTGCGGCACATCCGCACCGTCGCCGCCGCCTTCCGCCGCCCCTCCCCCCGGCGTGTCGGTGTCGCTGGGGCAATGGCGTTCCGACGAGCCCGTGCACCGCATGCAGGTGGCCGTCCGCAATGCCACCGACACGCCCGTCCACTTCGCCGACGTCCAGCTCGTCACGCCGTCCTTCAGAACGCTCCCGCCGGAACGGGCCGACGCCACCATCAAGCGGACCGAGCGCACCGACCTGCCCATCCCGTACGGCGCCGCCACCTGCTCCCCCGGCGGCCTGCCCGAGGTGCGGCCGGCGACCGTGGTGGCGAACGTGCGCGTCGGCGCCGAGCCGCCGCGCCGGGTGGTCTTCCCGGTGCCGCACCCCGACCCGCTGCTGGCCCGGCTGCTGCGTGACGAGTGCTCGGAGTTCCTGATCAAGCAGGCGGTGAGCATCGAGTTCGGGCCGGACTGGAACGTGGGCGGCAAGGCCATGAAGGGAAAGCTGGTGATCACGCGGCGCGGCCCCGGCGCCGTGACGGTGCGGAACGTGGGCGGCACCACGCACTACATCGTCACGGCGGAGCGCACGCCGCTCGCGGTGCTGGACGCCGCCACGCAGCGGTTGGAGGCACCGGTCGCGATCACCCCCGGCCGCTGCGACCCGCACGCGTTCGCCGAGGCCAAGAAGGCCTTCCTGTTCCCGGTACGGGCCGGCATCGACGGGGGCGAGGAACGCGTGGTCATCGTGACGCCGCCCGAGCCGCTGCGAGATCGCCTCCTCGCCTACGCGCTGGAGGCGTGCGGGCTCGGCTGACTCATCAGCCCGCGATGTCGCCGGTGCGGCACTCCAGCGCCTTGCCGGGGCACTCGCGGCCCCTGTGGGCGAGGCCGCGCTACGACTGCCTGGCCGCGTCGTCGATGACGATCTGGGCCACCTCGCGCATGCTCAGCCGCCGGTCCATCGACGCCTTCTGGATCCACCGGAACGCCTGCGGCTCGGTCCAGCCGTGCTGGGTCATCAGCTGGCCCTTGGCCCGCTCGACCAGCTTCCTGGTCTCCAGCCGCTCCGACAGGCTGGAGACCTCCTGGGCCAACGCGACCATCTCCTCGTGCCGGCTGACCGCCATCTCGATCGCCGGCACGAGGTCCGCCTTCGTGAACGGCTTGACCAGATAGGCCATCGCCCCCGCGTCTCGGGCCCGCTCGACCAGGTCACGCTGGGAGAACGCGGTCAGGATCAGGCACGGGGCGATCCGATCGGCCACGATCCGCTCCGCCGCCGAGATGCCGTCGAGCACGGGCATCTTGACGTCGAGGATGACGAGGTCGGGCCTCAGGTCGGCGGCCAGCTGGATCGCCTGCTCACCGTCCGCGGCCTCGCCCACGACGATGTAGCCGTCTTCCTGGAGCATCTCCTTGAGGTCGAGACGGATCAGGGCCTCGTCTTCCGCGATCACTACTCGCCGCTGCGTACTCACGAGCAGAAGAGTACCGATGTCCGGTACATTGGATCCACGCTGGCCCCCTGCAGCCGATCATCGTCGGCGGTAAGGTGTCGCACCATCCGGACATGTTCGGATATACCAGCCGGAATGATGGAATGGCAGACATGGACGCCTCAAAAGCGTCTGCTCGAAAGGGCGTGCGGGTTCGAATCCCGCTTCCGGCACCCCTCAGCGCCGCCCCCGCACCCGTAACACTCCCGCGTCCGGCGGCGTGTGCCCGGTTCCGCGTCGCAGGCGGCCGTGACCTGGTGGCTCGGTCTGGTGGCTCAGTCTGGCGGCTCCATGGCCTGAGGCCGGTGGCCGCCTGCGACGTCGGTCCGCTTCGGCGGGTCAGTTGGCGTGGAGGGCGGAGTTCAGCTCGATGGCGGCGCCGGTGCGGGGCACGGCCTCGACGGCGCCCGACTGGGAGTTGCGCCGCAGCAGGATGCCGTCGGCGCCGGACAGCTCCGCCGCCTTGACCACGGCCCCGTCGGGCAGGGCGACCTTCGTGCCGGCGGTGACGTAGAGGCCCGCCTCGACCACACAGTCGTCGCCCAGCGAGATGCCGATGCCGGCGTTCGCCCCGAGCAGGCAGCGTTCGCCGACGGAGATGATCTGCTTGCCGCCGCCGGACAGCGTGCCCATGATGGACGCGCCGCCGCCGACGTCGGTGCCGTCGCCGACGACCACGCCCGCCGAGACCCGGCCTTCGATCATGGACGACCCGAGCGTGCCGGCGTTGAAGTTCACGAAACCCTCGTGCATGACGGTGGTGCCGGCGGCGAGGTGGGCACCGAGGCGTACGCGGTCGGCGTCGGCGATCCGCACCCCCGACGGCAGCACGTAGTCCACCATCCGCGGGAACTTGTCCACGCCGTACACCGTCACCGGGCCCCTGGCCCGCAGCCGCAGGCGGGTGCGTTCGAAGTCGGGCACCGGGCACGGGCCGTGGTTGGTCCACACGACGTTGGCCAGCAGGCCGAAGACGCCGTCGAGGTTGGCGTCGTGGGGCCTGATCAGGCGCGCGGACAGCAGGTGGAGCCGCAGGTAGACGTCGTGGGCGTCGACAGGGGCCTCGGAGAGCTTGGCGATGCTGGTGCGCACCGCCACCACCGCCACGCCCCGGGCCGCGTCGGCGCCGGTCAGCGCGGCCAGCTCACCCGCCTCGTCGGCCGTCAGCCGCTCGGTGCCCTTGCCGGGCGCCTCGCCCAGCTCGGGCGCGGGAAACCAGGTGTCGAGTATGGTGCCGTCGACGGCGATGGTGGCGAGGCCGACACCGAACGCGCCGGTCGAGGTGGGATCGAAAGCAGTCACGGGGCCAAAAATACCGTTTCGCCGCGGGCGGGTTCAGCCGAGGGAGCCGAGGTCGGCCGACAGCCAGTGTTCCGGCCGCATCCTGAACGTCTGCAGCACGTTCAGGTCGGAGCCGAGGACGTAGCCGGGCACGGCGTCCGGCGGGAGGTAGCGGGCGGCGATGCGGGTCAGCTCGTCCACGGTCGTGGGGCCAGAGCGGACGAGCGGGCCTTCCACGGAGACGTACCGGTAGGTCGGGCTCACCCGCTGCACGAGCAGCGAGAACCGGCCCGCCTTGGCGATCAGCCGGGCCTTGACCGAGTCGCCGTCGGTCAGGAAGCGGAGGTCGCCGCCGGGGCTGTAGTCGTACCAGACGGGCACGGTCAGCGGCGCGCGTTCCGCGCCGGCGTCGACGGCGAGTGCCGCGATGTGCGCCTCCGCCAGGAACGCCTCCCGCTCCACCACGTTCAGCGACATCCCGCCCACCCCCCGTATGCATCGATCTTGAGACGGCTATTCCCGGTGGGAGCCCCCTCGAACCGGCCCTCACCGGGCCGCGACGGCGGGTCGCCGGGCGACGGCCGTCGCGGTGCGCACGAACGCCGCCAGCGCCCGCGACCGGCTCTCCTCCGGCCAGGCCAGCACGACGGCGGCGGGCGGCCCGTCAGGCACCGGCACGCTCGCCAGGTCGCGCCGCGTCTGGTGCTTGACCGACTCGGGGACGACCGCGATCAGCCGCCCGCGGACGATCAGCGGCGTGAGCGCCGACGGGTCGGCGACGCCGGCTTGCTCCCGCGGCCAGCAGGGCGTCGGATCGGCTTCCAGCTCGGCCAGGCGGACGGCCTCGCGCCCGGCGAGCCGATGTCCCCGCGACATGATCGCCACGCTGCGCTCCACCCGCAGCGGCTCGCTGTCGAGCCCCGTCAGGTCCTCGTACGGCGTGCGCAGGAACGCCACGTCGGCCGTGCCGTCGCGCAGCAGCCCGGCCCGCTCGGCGAGCCCGCACAGCACCAGCTCCACCTCGACGGCCTCCGGCTGCGCCCGGTACGCCTCCAGGATGGCCGGCAGCAGCCCGCCGTCGCCGCCGGGTTCGAGCGCGACGACGAGGCGCGGTTCGTCGTGGGCCGCCCGCCGGGTGCGAGCCGTCGCAGCCGCCACCGCGTCGAGCACCTTGGCCGCCTCCGTGGCCAGCACCTCCCCCGCCGGCGTGAGCGACACCCGCCGCCCGGACCGGTCGAACAGCCGCACCCCGACCCGCCGCTCCAGCTTCTGGATCGCCCGCGACAACGGCGGCTGCGCCATCCCCAGGCGCGTCGCGGCCCGCCCGAAGTGCAGTTCCTCGGCGACCGCGAGGAAATAGGCCAGCTCTCGCGTCTCCATACCCACAGGGTATGGCGCGTGACGCGCCCGGCAGCCGCGCGGACGGAGGCCGCGGCGAGACCGCCGTGAAGATCTAGGAAGGTTCAGCTCGCGTGGGAGACCGCGGAGCCGATCGTGTGGACGCGGAGGGCGTTGGTGGAGCCGGGGGTGCCGGGAGGCGATCCGGCCACGATGACGACCTTGTCGCCCTTCTCCAGCCGCCCGAGCGACAGCAGCGACGCCTCCACCTGCCGCACCATGTCGTCGGTGTGGTGCACGAACGGCACGTGGAACGTCTCCACCCCCCACGTCAGCGACAGCTGCCCCCGCACGTGGGGCGCCGAGGTGAAGGCCAGCAGCGGGATCGGCGAGCGGTAGCGGGCCAGGCGCCGCGCCGTCTCGCCCGACATCGTGAACGCCACCAGCGCCTTCGCGCCCACGATGGCGCCCACCTCGGCCGCGGCCCGCGCGATGGCGCCGCCGGTGGTCTCGGGCATGCGTTCCAGCGTGTGGGTGGCCTGCAGGGACGTCTTCTCGGCGGTGGTGGCGATGCGGTCCATCGTGGAGACGGCCTCGATCGGGTAGTTTCCGACCGAGGTCTCGCCGGACAGCATGACCGCGTCGGCGCCGTCCATGACCGCGTAGGCGACGTCGGAGGCCTCGGCGCGGGTGGGGCGCGGGGAGTTCATCATCGAGTCGAGCATCTGCGTGGCCACGATGACCGGACGGGCCTTCTCGCGGCACAGCTCGATGATGCGCCGCTGCACGATCGGCACCTGCTCCAGGGGCAGCTCGACGCCGAGGTCGCCGCGGGCGACCATGATGCCGTCGAAGGCCTCGACGATCTCGGGGAGGCGGTCGACGGCCTGCGGCTTCTCGATCTTGGCGAGCAGCGGCAGCCGGACGGCCTCCTGCTCCATGATGTTGCGCACCACGTCGGCGTCGGACGGGCGGCGGACGAAGGACAGCGCGATCATGTCGAAGCCGGTGCGCAGCGCCCAGCGCAGGTCGGCTTCGTCCTTGTCGGTGAGCGCGGGGGCGCTGACATTGACCCCGGGCAGGTTGAGACCCTTGTTGTCGGAGATCATGCCGCCGATGACGACGCGGGTGACGACGCGGTCGCCGTCGACGCGGGTCACCTCGAGCACCAGGCGGCCGTCGTCGACCAGGATCGTGTCGCCGGGCCGCACGTCATTGGGCAGGCCCTTGTAGGTGGTGGAGACCTGCTCCCGGTCGCCCGGCACGTCTTCGGTGGTGATGGCGAAGACGTCGCCGAACCCGAGCCGGACCGGCCCCTCCTCGAACCTGCCCACCCGGATCTTGGGACCCTGCAGGTCGGCGAGCACGCCTACGCCGCGGCCGAGCTCGGCCGCCACCTTCCGCACCCGGTCGTAGATCTCGCGGTGGAGATCGTGGTTACCGTGGCTGAGGTTGAACCGGGCCACGTCCATGCCCGCGGCGATGAGCTCGCGGAGGCGTTCTTCCGAGGATGTGGCAGGACCGAGGGTGCAGACGATTTTCGCGCGACGAGTCACGGGTAACACCTTAATTGGTACAGACCACTTGGCGGTCACCGACGACGGAGAACGTACCCGGCGTAGGAGAACAGCACGAGAACGGCGACCCCGGATCGCGCCAAGTTCGTGTACTGCTCGGGGCAGACGGCGCGGCGCCTCAGGGTTCGAAGGTGGCGGCCTTCCAGGCGTCCACGATGCCCCTGCCGTAGAAGCCGTTGCGGGCCGTGTCGCCTTCGCAGTCGTGTTTGGTGGTCTGGCCGTAGGCCTTGTAGACGTACTCGCGCGGGGTGGGGCACGGCTTGTGGGTGGCGGTCTTGTAGAGCAGGTCCTCGGTGGTGGCGGGGGCCAGGGAGAGCCCGCCGGGGGCGGGCTTGCCGAAGCGGCTGACGAGGAGGGCGGCAACGCCGGCGGCGTGCGGGGAGGCCATCGAGGTGCCGTCGAGATACTGGTAGTAGGAGCAGCCGCCGCCGGTGCAGTCGCGGACGACGTCGGCGCCCTTGGGCGTGCCCGAGGCGTCGATCCGGCCGGTGGCGCGCAGCACGCGTTCGGGCACGGCGGCCAGGATCGACCGGGTGGCCTTGGCGCCGGGGCCGTCCAGCACGTCGCCGCCGGGGGCGGACACGTCGGTCTGCTCCAGGCCGTAGTCGCTGTAGATGGCCTTGCGGCCGGAGGGGCCGAGCGCGGAGACGGAGATGACGCCGTTCGACTCGGCGGGCACGTTGATGCAGGAGTTGTCGACCCGGCGGACCTTCTGGTCGCCTTCCGGGTAGCCGGGGCTCTTGTCGTCGACGGTGGGGCGGCCGAGGTCGGTGGCGCCGTTGCCGAGCGCGGAGACGATCGTGACGCCCTTGCCGCGGGCGTAGTCGATGGCCCGCTGCATGCCGGTGATGATGGCCTGCTGTTCGAGCTGCTGCTTCTTGGTGTCGGAGCTGTTGTTGGCGCAGTTGAACAGCCAGGGGTCGACGAAGTAGCTCAGGTTGGCGACGTCGACGCCGATGTCGCCGGCGTAGGTGAGGGCGTCCATGCTGGGCTTGAGGAAGAAGAAGCCCGAGTCCTGCCCGGCCCTGATGTTCACCAGGCGCACGCCGGGGGCGACGCCGGCGATGCCGATGCCGTTGATCGGGGAGGCGATGGTGCTGGCGACGTGGGTGCCGTGGCCGTCGTCGTCGGCGTCGACGGGGTCCTTGCAGTCCTTGGCCTCGCAGGGGCCGTCGAGGGTCTCGCCGTGCTCGTCCTTGGGCTTGTCGGTGACGAAGTTGCGGCTGAGCGCGCGGTCGAAGTTCGGGGCGATGTCGGGGTGGGTGCCGTCGATGCCGGTGTCGATGACGCCGACGAGGACCTGTTTGGTGCCGGAGGCCTTGGCGTGGGCGCGGTCGGCGCCGATCATGCGCATGTCCCACTGGCGGCCGGCCAGCGGCTCGGCGGTGTCGCCGTCCTTGGTGAACGCCGACGCGTCGGGGAAGCCGGCGCGGGGCGGGGCGGCGTGGCCGCGGGCGGTGGCGTGGCCGATGGCCCGGTCGGCCGAGACGCCGACGACGGCCGGGTCCGCCCCGACGGCCTCGGCGAACGCGTCACCGCGCCCCGTGGCCAGCAGGTAGCCCAGCTTGAGATCCCGCCCCGCGATGCTGCCGCCGGCGCGCTCGACGGCGGCCAGGGCGCTGCTGTAGGCGCCGGCAGCGTAGAAGACGAGGTATTCGGCGGACGGCCCCGTCTGCCGGACCGGTCCTGGCGCCGCGGGCGTGCAGGCGGCGAGTCCGAGGGCGGCGGACAATGCCATCACGACCGAGAGGACTCGCCGCATTCTTCCCCCATCCACCGACTCGCCGCCGGAACCTGCATCTTCCCGGCATAGTCCAGCTGATGCAACTTAGCCATGAAATTTCGGCGTAAGTCAGGCCAAATGGGGTGGCCTGCGATCGAAGCCGGGTGCGCCGCGGCGCACCCGGCTCACGACCCGGTCAGACCAGCGGCCGCGCGGTCGGCGGGATCGGGTACGGCAGCGCCGTCTCCCCGGTCAGGTACCGGTCCACGCCCGCGGCGGCGGCGCGCCCCTCGGCGATGGCCCACACGATGAGCGACTGCCCGCGCCCCATGTCACCGGCCACGAACACGCCGTCCACCTTCGACATGTACGTCTTGTCCCGGGCGACGTTGCCCCGCCTGTCGAAGAAGTCGTCGCCGCCCGCGGCCTCGGCCAGGTCGAGCAGCAGCGGGCCCTTCTCCGGCCCGAGGAAGCCCATGGACAGCGTGACCAGCTCCGCGGGGATCTCCCGCTCGGTGCCGGGAATCGGCTTGAACCCGGCCTGCGGCCCCTCGACCTCGACCAGGCGCAGCGCCCGCACGTGGCCGTGGGCGTCGCCGACGAACTCGGTGGTGGACACCGCGTACACGCGCTGCCCGCCGCCGTCCTGGAGTTCCTCGTGCGCGCTCTCCATCTTGAACAGCATCGGGTACGTCGGCCACGGCTGCCCGGCCGGCCGCGTCCTCGGCGGCACCGGCATGATCTCCAGCTGGGTGACCGACGCGGCGCCCTGCCGGATCGCGGTGCCGAGGCAGTCGGCGCCGGTGTCGCCGCCGCCGATCACCACGACGTGCTTGCCCTCGGCCGAGATGGGCGAGGTGGCGTAGTCGCCCTCCTGGACCTTGTTGGACAGCGGGAGGTACTCCATCGCCTGGTGGACGCCCCTGAGCTCGCGGCCGGGCACCGGCAGGTCGCGCCACCGGGTGGCGCCGCCGGACAGCACCACGGCGTCGAACCTGGCCCGCAGCTGGGCGGCGGTGAGGTCGACCCCCACGTTGACGCCGGTGCGGAACTCGGTGCCCTCGGCCCGCATCTGCGCGAGCCGCCGGTCTATGTGCCGCTTCTCCATCTTGAACTCGGGGATGCCGTACCGCAGCAGCCCGCCGACGCGGTCGGCGCGCTCGAACACGACGACGTCGTGCCCGGCCCTGGTGAGCTGCTGGGCGGCGGCCAGGCCCGCCGGGCCCGAGCCGACGACCGCGACCTTCTTGCCGGTCCTGGCGGCCGCGGGCCGCGGGGTCACCCACCCCTCGGCGAACGCCCGGTCGATGATCTCGACCTCGACCCGCTTGATCGTCACCGGGTCGGAGTTGATGCCGAGCACGCACGCCGCCTCGCACGGCGCCGGGCACAGCCGCCCGGTGAACTCCGGGAAGTTGTTCGTGGCGTGCAGCCGCTCGACCGCCTCGCGCCAGTCGGTGCGGTGAACGAGGTCGTTCCACTCCGGGATGAGGTTGCCCAGCGGGCAGCCGTTGTGGCAGAACGGGATGCCGCAGTCCATGCAGCGGGCCGCCTGCCTGGTCAGCTTCTCCGGCGCGAAGTCCTCGTAGACCTCCTGCCAGTCGCTGATGCGCACGTCTACCGGACGGCGTGCCGGCAACTCCCGGCCATGCGTGAGAAACCCCTTCGGGTCAGCCATCGGTACGCCTCCCTCAACCCTGAACCGCGGCCGCCATGACGGCCTCGTCGATGTCCTTGCCTGCGATGCGGGCGGCCTCGGCGGCCTCCAGCACCCTCCTGTAGTCGGTCGGCATGATCTTGCTGAACCGGCGCGCCGCGATGTCCCACTCGGCCAGCAGCTGCTTGGCCACCGGCGAGCCGGTCTCGGCGAAGTGCTTCTCCACGGTCTCCTTGAGGAACTCGGCGTCCCGCGCGGTGAGCTCCTCGATGGCGACCATCTCGCGGTTGACCCGCTCGGGCCTGAGGTCCAGCAGGTACGCGATGCCGCCCGACATGCCGGCGGCGAAGTTGCGCCCTACCGGGCCGAGCACGACGACCTGGCCCCCCGTCATGTACTCGCAGCCGTGGTCGCCCACGCCCTCGACGACCGCCGTGGCGCCGGAGTTGCGTACGCAGAACCGCTCGCCGACGACGCCGCGGACGAACACTTCGCCGGACGTGGCGCCGTACAGGGCGACGTTGCCGGCGATGATGTGGCCGTCGAGCGGGGCCAGGTCGTGCGGTCGGACGGTGATCCGGCCGCCGGACAGGCCCTTGCCGAGGTAGTCGTTGGCGTCTCCGGTCAGGCGCAGCGTGATCCCGCGGGGCACGAACGCGCCGAACGAGTTGCCGGCCGAGCCGGCGAAGGAGATGTCGACGGTGTTGTCGGGCAGGCCCTGGCCGCCGTACCGCTTGGTCACCTGGTAGCCGAGCATGGTGCCGACGGTGCGGTTGACGTTGCGGATGGGCAGCTCCAGCGTGACCGGGGTGCCGTCGTTGATCGCGCCCTCGGCGAGCTGGATGAGGGTGTTGTCCAGGGCGTGCTGGAGCCCGTGGTCCTGCTCGACGGTCCTGCGCCGGGCCGCGCCCGCGGGCACGTCCGGCATGTGCAGGATCGGCGACAGGTCGAGGCCGTTGGCCTTCCAGTGCTCCTCGGCGGCGGTGGTGTCGAGCAGCTCCACGTGCCCGATGGCCTCGTCGAGCGAGCGGAAGCCCAGCTCGGCCAGGTACTCGCGGATCTCCTCCGCGATGAACTCGAAGAAGGTGACCACGAACTCGGGCTTGCCGGTGAAGCGCTTGCGCAGCTCCGGGTTCTGCGTGGCCACCCCCACCGGGCAGGTGTCGAGGTGGCAGACCCGCATCATCACGCAGCCGCTGACGACGAGGGGCGCGGTGGCGAAGCCGTACTCCTCGGCGCCGAGCAGCGCGGCGATGACGACGTCGCGTCCGGTCTTGAGCTGGCCGTCGACCTGGACGACGATGCGGTCGCGCAGGTCGTTGAGCAGCAGCGTCTGCTGGGTCTCGGCCAGGCCGAGCTCCCACGGCGCGCCGGCGTGCTTGAGCGACGTCAGCGGCGAGGCGCCGGTGCCGCCGTCGTGCCCGGAGATGAGCACCACGTCGGCGTGCGCCTTCGACACGCCCGCGGCGACTGTGCCGACGCCGACCTCGGCGACCAGCTTCACGTGGACCCTGGCCTGCGGGTTTGCGTTCTTCAGGTCGTGGATGAGCTGGGCGAGGTCCTCGATCGAGTAGATGTCGTGGTGCGGCGGCGGCGAGATGAGGCCGACGCCGGGCGTGGAGTGACGGGTCTTGGCGATCCACGGGTAGACCTTGTGGCCCGGCAGCTGGCCGCCCTCGCCGGGCTTGGCGCCCTGGGCCATCTTGATCTGCAGGTCGTCGGCGTTGACCAGGTATTCGCTGGTGACGCCGAACCGGCCGGAGGCCACCTGCTTGATCGCCGACCGGCGGTCCTGGTCGTGGAGCCGCTCGGGGTCCTCGCCGCCCTCGCCGGTGTTGGACTTGCCGCCCAGCCGGTTCATGGCGATGGCGAGCGTCTCGTGCGCCTCCATCGAGATGGAGCCGTACGACATCGCGCCGGTGGAGAACCGCCTGACGATGCTCTCGACCGGCTCGACCTCCTCGATCGGGATCGGGTTGCCCTTGCGCAGCCTGAAGAGCCCGCGCAGGGTCATCAGCCGCTCCGCCTGGGAGTCGACGAGGTTCGTGTACTCCTTGAAGATCTCGTACCGGCGGGTCCTGGTGGCGTGCTGGAGCTTGAACACCGTCTCGGGGTTGAACAGGTGCGGCTCGCCCTCGCGCCGCCACTGGTACTCGCCGCCGACCTGGAGCCTGCGGTGCGGGTTGTCCACCCGCGGGTACGCGTGCCGGTGCCGCTGCGCGATCTCCTCGGCCAGCACGTCGAAGCCGACGCCGCCGAGGCGCGAGGTGGTGCCGGTGAAGCAGGAGTCGATGACCTCCTGGCTCAGGCCGAGCGCCTCGAAGATCTGCGCGCCGGTGTAGGAGGCGACCGTCGACACGCCCATCTTGGACATGATCTTGATGACGCCCTTGCCGTACGCCTTGATCAGGTTGCGGACGGCCTTGCGCTTGTCGAGCCGGAGCGCGCCGGAGTCGACGAGGTCCTCGACGGTCTCGATGGCCAGGTACGGGTTGATCGCGCCGGCGCCGTACCCGATGAGCAGCGCCATGTGGTGGCACTCGCGGGCCTCGGCCGTCTCGACCACCAGCCCGATCTTGGTGCGGGTCTTCTCCTTGATCAGGTGGTGGTGCACCGCACCGGTCAGCAGCAGCGACGGGATCGGGGCCAGGGCCTCCGACGAGCCGCGGTCGGTCAGCACGAGGATGCGCGCGCCGTCGGCGATCGCCTGGGACGCCTCGGCCCTGATCTCCTCCAGGCGGGCCAGCAGCGCCTTGCCGCCCCCGGCGACCTCGTACAGGCCGCTGATGACGTGGGGGTGGAAGCCCGGGAGGTCGCGCTCGTCGTTGATGTGGATGATCTTGGCGAGCTCGTCGTTGTCGATCACCGGGTACGGCAGCACGAGCTGGCGGCACGAGCTCGGGCCGGGGTCCAGCAGGTTGCCCTCGGGGCCGATCGTGGTGGCCAGCGAGGTGACCAGCTCCTCGCGGATGGCGTCCAGCGGCGGGTTGGTGACCTGGGCGAACAGCTGCGTGAAGTAGTCGAACAGCAGCCGCGGCTTCTCGCTCAGGACCGCCACCGGCGTGTCGGTGCCCATAGAGCCGATCGGCTCGACACCGGCCCTGGCCATCGGGGACAGGAGGACGCGCAGCTCCTCCTCGGTGTAGCCGAAGGTCTGCTGCCGCTTGACGAGCGCCTCGTGCGTCGGGTGCTCGTGCTCGCGCGCGGGCAGCTCCTCGAAGCGGACCAGGCCCGCGTGCAGCCAGGCGGCGTACGGCTCCGCCGCCGCGAGCTCGGCCTTGATCTCGTCATCCTCGATGATCTTGCCGCGCGAGGTGTCGACCAGGAACATCCGGCCGGGCTGGAGGCGGCCCTTGCGGACGACCTTC
>DASUCK010000134.1:0-6581 GCA_036276095.1 Nonomuraea sp.
GCCGCTCTCGGCGCCGATCTCGGTCATGATCTGCTCGGTCACGTCGGCCGGGATCGCCGAGTCGACGGTGAGCGCGATGAGCGCCTTGCCGCCCTTGACGTCACGGGCCACCTGCATGGAGGCGATGTTGACGGTGTGCTCGCCGAGCAGCCGGCCGACCACGCCGACGATGCCGGGACGGTCGGTGTAGGTGAAGAACGCCAGGTGGGCCGTCGGCTCGATCTCCATCTCGAAGCCGTTGACCTCGACGATCTTGGTGAGCTGGCGCGGGCCGGACAGCGTGCCCGACACCGAGACCTGGCGGCCGTCGGCCAGGACGCCCCGCACGGTCACCACGTTGCGCCAGTCGGGGCTCTCGGAGCTGGTCACCAGCTCCACGGCGATGCCGCGGTCCTTGGCCAGCAGCGGGGCGTTGACGTAGGTGACCTGCTCCTCGATCACGTCGGCGAACACGCCCTTGAGCGCGGCCAGCTCGATCACCCTGACGTCGTGGGAGGCGATCTCGCCGCGCACCTCGACGTCGAGCTTGGTGGCCACCTCGCCGGCCAGGGCGGTGAACACCCGGCCCAGCTTCTCGGCCAGCGGCAGGCCCGGCTTGACGTCCTCGGCCACCGCGCCGCCCTGGACGTTGACCGCGTCGGGCACGAACTCGCCGGCCAGCGCCAGCTTCACGCTCCGCGCGACCTGGGTGCCGGCCTTCTCCTGGGCCTCGTGCGTGGAGGCGCCGAGGTGGGGCGTGACGACGACCTGGTCGAGGTCGAACAGCGGGCTGTCGGTGCACGGCTCCTTGGCGAACACGTCGAGGCCCGCCCCCGCCACGCGCCCCTCCTTGATCGCCGAGTAGAGGGCGGCCTCGTCGACGATGCCCCCGCGTGCCACGTTGACGATGCGGACCGACGGCTTGACCTTGTGCAGCTCCGCGTCGCCGATCAGGCCGAGCGTCTCCTTGGTCTTGGGCAGGTGGACGGTGATGAAGTCGGCCTGCCGGAGCACCTCGTCGAGGCTGACCAGCTTGACGCCCATCTGCGCGGCGCGGGCCGGCGGCAGGTAGGGGTCGTAGGCGATCAGCTCGACGCCGAACGGCTGCAGCCTCTGGGCCACCAACTGGCCGATCTTGCCCAGGCCCAGGATGCCGACGACCTTCTCGTCCAGCTCGACGCCGGTGTACTTCGACCGCTTCCACTCGCCGTTCTTCAGCGCGGCGTGGGCCTGGGCCGTGTTGCGCGCGCTGGCCAGGATGAGGGCGACGGTCTGCTCGGCGGCGCTGGTGATGTTGGAGGTCGGCGCGTTGACCACCATGACGCCGGCCTTGGTGGCGGCCGCGACGTCGACGTTGTCGAGGCCGACGCCGGCCCGCGCGACCACCCGCAGCCTGGGCGCCGCGGCGATGGCCTCGGCGTCGACCTGCGTGGCGGAGCGGACGATCAGGGCGTCCACGTCGGCGAGGGCGGGCAGCAGCTGGGAACGGTCGGCGCCGTCGGTGTGGCGGACCTCGAAATCGGCGCCGAGCACGGCGAGGCCGGCCTCGGACAGCTCCTCTGCAACCAGAACGACGGGCTTGTTCACAGGTGTGGATCCTTAGGGGCTTTGCGGCGGGTCTTCGGGGGGACACGTCCACGGATCCCCCTGCTGTCCCACCGAGTCTAACGGCCGCTTGTGAACGCTTTCACGAGGAACTCACGATGTGAGACAGCTCCGCCGTACCCATCGGCGGCAAACTCATCCATCCTGCGGCCATCTTTGTCTTGATCGGGAGATTTATTCGCCATTAGCCTGATAAGCCGTGGCCAACTACCTATGGTTCGTCATATGAGCATCGGGAACTCTGCGCTTGCCGACGTGCTCGCACAGCATGGCACGCCCCACCGTCTGCTGAGCGCTCTCGCCGACGGCGGTGTCCTGGTGGCAGTGCGACCAGATCGTTCGGTCGTCCTCGGGACGACACAGGCCGGTGACCGCGTGTTGCTCGGCTACACCAGCGCCGCGACCTACGCCCGGCACCGCGGCAGCCATTCCCTGTCGGCCTGCGACGCCGACACCATCCTGGACATCCAGCGCGTCACCGGCGTGCGGGAGATCGTGATCGACGCGGCCGGACCAGCCGCCGCGGCCGTGCCCATCGACGACCTCCAGCGCTTCCTCACCACGACGCGCAGCGGACCCACGCCTGTCCTGTCGGGAGCGGTCCCGGCCGCCTACGCGACGGGCGCGATGGCGACCGTGTCGCGCGGTGCCGCGCTGGCCCAGGTGGCGCCGCCGAGCCCGGAGGCGCCGGCGTTCCCGTGGGTGCCCGCGCCGCGGCCGCACCTGTCCGGGCCGATGCAGCAGGTCGACCCCGGCTACCGGCGGTGCTCCCACCCGATCCTGCCCGCGCTGCGCAGGGCGATCGGGCAGCTGCTCACGGACTTCCCGCTCGTGCACCACGTGTGGATCTCCGAGGCCCGCACCGCGTCCGGGGCTCTGGGGATCATGCTGCACGTGAAGGTGCACATGTCGGCCGCCGAGGACGTCGTCCGCGACCTGCACCGGCTCGTGCGCGCCCGGCTCCCGCAGTTCGCGGCCAGCGGCGCGCCGATCCTCATGGCCAGGGTGGCGGACGCGCGCAGCGAGCGGCGCATGATCGAGATCGGCGCCCACGTGGTCTGCGCCGACGTACGCGACTGAACGGCCCGGCCGCCCGCGCGGTGGCCGCCACGCGCCTGGGGGACGGCCATCCGGCTGGGGCGATCGCCGCGAGGCCCGGAAAACCGGGCCTCCACAAACAAGCTCTCGCTCGGCTTCAATGAGGACATGATCGCACCTGAGGTGAGCGCGCCCACGGTCCCCAGGGGCGTGCGCCTCGGCTACGGAGTGGGCTCCTTCTGCACCGCCACGGTCAACGCCGTCCCCGGGCTGCTGCTGCTCTTCTACATGACGAACTTCCTGGCCGTGCCCGCCTGGCTGGCCGGCGTCGTGGTCACCGCGCCCAAGGTGTGGGACCTGGTGATCAATCCGCTGGTCGGGCGCTGGTCGGACCGCACCGTCTCGCGCTGGGGACCGCGGCGGCCGTGGCTGCTGGCCGGGGCGTGCACGCTGCCGGTCGCGTTCTTCCTGGTGTTCGCCGGGCCGCCGCTGACCGGGTACGCGGCGGCGGCGTACGTGGGGGTGTGCTTCCTCGCGACGGCGACCGCGTACGCGTTGTTCGAGGTGCCGTACAAGGCGATGCCCGGGGAGATGACGCACGACTACCACGAGCGCACGTCGCTGCTGCAGTGGCGCATGGTGTTCATCGGGGTGGCGACCGCGATCAGCGGCGTGCTGGCGCCGGCCATCGCCACCGGCGAGGGCGGCGACGGCACGCTGGGCAGCTACCGGCTGATGGGGCTCACGATCGCGGTCGTCCTGCTGGCGGCGATGCTGGGGGCGTTCCTCGGCACCGCGCGGGCGCCCATGACCGGGGCGCCGGAGGCCGACCGGGGGACGTGGCGCGGGCAGTTCGCGGCGATCAGGGGCAATTCGGCGTTCCTGTGGCTGACCGTGCTGGCCTGCACGCAGATGCTGGCCGTGAGCATGATGCTGGCGGCGGCGCCGTACTTCGCCACGTACACGCTGGGCACGCCGCAGGCCACGCAGACGCTGTTCGCCGCGCTGGTGGGGCCGATCCTGCTGGCGATGCCGCTGTGGGTGCGGCTGGCCCGGCGGTTCGACAAGCGCGGCGCCATGATCGTGGCGGCGCTGCTGTTCGGCGGCGGCACGACGGCCGCCACGGCGACGCCGGTGCTCGGCCCCCTGTGGGCGCACCTGATGATCCTCCTGGTGGGGGTCGGGTACGCGGGCGTGCAGCTCATGCAGTTCTCGATGCTGGCGGACGTGATCGCGGCGGACGCGGCCGAGACCGGCAAGCGGCGGGCGGGCGTGCTGACCGGGCTGTGGACGGCCATCGAGAGCGGGTTCAGCTCGTTCGGCGCGCTGATCTTCGGCGTGATCCTGTCGACCGGCGGGTTCATCGAGTCCGAGCCGAGCCGGCCGGTCCAGCAGCCGGACAGCGCGGTCACCGCGGTCCTCATCGGGCAGACCGCGGTCCCGGCGCTGATCATCTTCGCCTCGGTGCTGATCACGCTGAAGTACCGGCTCAGGCCGCCCGCCGTAGCCGCGCCGGACGCGGGCGACTGATCGCCGGATTCTGGACAGGGACCGGGGTTGGGCCGATACTCGCTACATGAGCTCGACCCATCCGCCCTTTCGCGCATCCGACGGGGAACGTGACCGTGCGATCGACGAGCTCAAAGACCGCGCCGTAGAGGGCCGGATCTCCCACGACACCTTCGTCGGCCGCGTGGACCAGGCGCTGCGGGCGCGCAACCGGTCGGAGCTCGACGAGCTCGTGGCCGACCTGCCGCGGCGGCCCACGCTCCGGCAGCGGCTCACCGACGCGGTGGCGGCGGTGTCGGAGTTCACCACCCGCGTGCAGGCGGCCTGGCGGCGGCCGCGGCTGCCCCGGCTCGCGCTGCCCGACGACGACCGGCTGCGTTACGTGGTGGGCCGGGGGTCGGCCTGCGATCTCGTGCTGTCCGACCTGACCGTGTCCCGGGTGCACGCCGAGTTACGCCGGGTGGACGGCGGCGGGTGGATACTGGTCGACCTGGGGTCGCTCAACGGCACGCGGCTCAACGGGTGGCGGCTCGTGGGGCCGGCCCGGGTGAAGTCGGGTGACGAGATCTCCTTCGGCGACTGCGAATTTCTGGTGACGTCGGGCCAGCCCTCCTGACGGTCGCAATCGCCGATAAATACGGAGATTTGCGGATTACACGGTGTACGCGGTGCTCCATGCTCTCAGGCGATTCCCCAGTCCTCTTGGAGATCCCATGCGGCGCACCTCTGCCTCACTCCTCGCGGGCGCGCTCGTCGCGGCCCTCGCGTGGGCGTCCGGCCCCTCCTCGCCCGCCGTCGCCCTCGATCCCTCGGCCGGCGTGGCCGACCTGACGCAGGACCTCAACCAGCTCCTCAGCGACTCCCGGCTCACGATCGCCAGGGCCGGCGTGGTGGTCAAGAGCGCCAGGACCGGCGAGGAGCTGTACGCGACCGACGCCGGCAAGCTGCTCGTCCCTGCCTCCAACACCAAGCTGTTCACCTCCGCCGCGGCGGTCGAGACGCTCGGCCTCGACTACCGCTTCACCACGTCGGTGCTGGGCGCCGGGCGCAGGACCGGCTCGATGCTGGTCGGCGACCTGGTGCTGCGCGGCACCGGCGACCCGACCATGCTGGCCGAGGACTACGACGCGCTGGCGGCGAAGGTCGCGGCGGCCGGCATCAAGGTCGTCACGGGACGGCTGGTGGCCGACGACACCTGGTTCGACTCCCAGCGCCTCGGCAACGACTGGTCCTGGGACGACGAGACCGCCTACTACGCGGCCCCGATCTCCGCGCTGACCGCCTCGCCCGACCGCGACTACGACGCCGGCTCCGTCATCGTCGCGGTGACCGCGGACGGCGGCAAGGTCAAGGTGACCACGACGCCGGACACCGACTACCTCAAGATCGTCAACCGGGCCACCGTCGGCGCGGAGACGGACGTGCTCATCGAGCGGCAGCACGGCACCCGCACCGTGATCGTCACCGGGACGGTGGCCGACCCGTACCGGGAGTGGGTGGCCGTGGACGACCCGGCCGCGTACGCGTCCTCGCTCTTCCGCGCGGCGCTGGCCGGGCACGGGGTCAAGGTGCTCGGGCCGACCTCGTCCGGGGCGGCGCCCGCCGGCGCGAAGGAGCTGGCCAGGCGGGAGTCGATGACGCTGGGCGAGTTGCTGGTGCCGTTCATGAAGCTGAGCAACAACATCCACGCCGAGATCCTCACCAAGGCCATGGGGCGCGCGGTCGCGAACCAGGGCACGTGGGCGGCCGGGCTCAAGGTCAGCACGGACTTCGCCAGGGCCAACGGCGCGCAGGTGATCAGCATGCGGGACGGGTCGGGGCTGTCGCGGCGCGACGGGTTCTCGCCGGGGTCGATCGTGCAGCTGCTCGGCGCCGTACGCGGCAAGCCGTGGTTCCCGATCTGGTACGCGTCGCTGCCGATCGCCGGCAACGCCGAGCGCTTCGTGGGCGGCACCTTGCGCAGCCGCATGCGGGACACCCCGGCCGCGGACAACGTGCACGCCAAGACCGGCTCGCTGACCGGGGTGACGTCGTTGTCCGGGTACGTGACCAGCGCCGACGGCGAGCCGCTGATCTTCTCGATCATGCTGAACCAGTACCTGTCGGCCTCGCCGAAGGACATCGAGGACAAGATCGCCGTACGGCTCGCGCAGTTCTCCCGGGCCAACCCGGTGGACGCCCCGGCCCGGTTGCGTGCCGAGGACGCCGGCGCGGCGGGTGACCTGGAGTGTTCGTGGCTGAAGCCCGCGCAGTGCTAACGCACCGCTGCTGGTGACCCGCATGGGGGTTTACCGAGATATATCACGATTCGTCGACTTGGGACTCCAGGTATCGGGCGGTTTTTGAGGACAAGGCCGCCCGTAGGAGGACAGAATGCGAGGCGATGTCGAGCCGTACTCACATCGGCGCCCACCGAGATCACCCACAGCCACGCTGAGAGCCACTCTCCA
>DASUCK010000135.1:0-6433 GCA_036276095.1 Nonomuraea sp.
GGCGTTGACCCCGATGCGGATCGGCACGCCGTGGTCGGCCGCCGCCCTGGCGATCTCGCCCACCTTGTCGTCGAACTTCTTGATGTTGCCCGGATTGACGCGGACCGCCGCGCAGCCCGCCTCGATGGCCGCGAACACGTATTTCGGCTGGAAATGGATGTCGGCGATGACCGGGATCTGCGACTTCTTCGCGATGACGGGCAGCGCGTCGGCGTCGTCCTGGGACGGGACGGCGACCCTGACGATCTGGCAGCCGGAGGCCGTCAGCTCGGCGATCTGCTGCAGCGTGGCGTTGACGTCGGCCGTGACCGTGGTGGTCATCGACTGCACCGAGACCGGCGCGTCGCCGCCCACGGGGACGTTGCCGACCATGATCTGGCGGGATCGGCGGCGTTCGGCGAGCGGCTTGGGGCGTACCGACGGGATGCCGAGAGCTACGGAAGACATTTCCACCCTTACTGTGACGACGCTGTCAAGTTTATGTGGCTAGCGGGACTGTACGGCTGTGAGCTCCGCCGCACGGGCACGGGCCCAGGCGTCGGCGGCCAGCACCTCCTCGACGGAGCCGGCGGGGGTCGCCCGGTGCTCCCCGACGACCTTGGCGACGGTGTCGACGATGGCGAGGAACGGCAGCTCACCCCTGGTGAACGCCTCGACGCAGGCTTCGTTGGCGGCGTTGTAGACGGCCGGCGCGGTGCCGCCCACGGCGCCGACGTGCCTGGCCAGCGCCACGGACGGGAACGCCACGTCGTCGAGCGGCTCGAAGGTCCAGGTGTGGGCTTTGGTCCAGTCGATCGGGCGGGCCGCACCGGGGACCCGGTGGGGGTGGCCGAGGGCGAGCGCGATGGGCAGGCGCATGTCGGGCGGGCTGGCCTGGGCCATGGTGGAGCCGTCGACGTATTCGACCATGGAGTGGATGATCGACTGCGGGTGCACCACGACCTCGATGCGGTCGAAGTCGAGGTCGAACAGCAGGTGTGCCTCGATCACCTCCAACCCCTTGTTGACCAGCGTCGCGGAGTTGATCGTGATGACCGGCCCCATCGACCAGGTGGGGTGGGCCAGCGCCATCTCGGGCGTGACGTCGCGCATCTCCTCGCGCCGCAGGCCGCGGAACGGCCCGCCGCTGGCGGTCACCACCAGCCGCCGGACGCTTCCGGCGTCGTACGAGCCCGGTCCAGAGGCCCACAGGCACTGCTGCAGCGCCGAGTGCTCGGAGTCGACCGGCAGGATCCGACCCGGCGCGGCCAGCCGCTTGACCAGCGGCCCGCCGATGATCAGCGACTCCTTGTTGGCCAGCGCGAGCGTGCGCCCCGCTTCGAGGGCGACCAGCGTGGAGGTCAGGCCGAGCGCGCCGGTGATGCCGTTGAGCACCGTGTCGCACGGCCACGCCGCCACCTCCGCGACGCCTTCGGGGCCGGCCAGCACGGCCGGCTTGACGCCGTGCGCGGCCAGCGCCTCCCTCAGCGCGGGGACGGCCGCCGCGTCGGCCACGGCCACCGCCTCGACCCCGAACTCGGCCGCCTGCCTGGCCAGCAGCCCGACGCGGCCGCCGCCCGACGCGAGCGCCGCGACCCTGAAGCCGGCCGGGTTGGCGGCGATGACGTCGAGGGCCTGGGTGCCGATCGAGCCGGTGGAGCCGAGGACGACGACGGAGCGGAGCGTGGAACGCAGGGGCGGGGGGGAGGCCGGGCGGGGGGCCGGACGGGTGGTCTCTGCATGCACCCGTCCATTGTCCCCGCTGCGGGGCGCGTCCGGGCACACGGTGGCGGGTGTACCGAAATCGGCACACTAATGTGACGCCAGATAACAGAGTCAATTTACGACGGATTATCGGTATATCGGTGTGCGCATATCTTGAGAAATCTGGATATTGCGGCGGCTACCTTCCGAACTCCACGTCCGGTTTTCGGGAGGTACGTAATGCGCCGCAGAGCCGCTCTGCTCTCCACTCTCGTCTTCGCCGCCGGGAGCGCCGCCCTGTTCCCCGCGACGGGCGCCGAGGCCCAGCCCCGCCTCCAAGCCCAGCCCCGCCCCCACGCTCAGCCCCGCTCCCAAGCCCAGACAGGCCCCCAAGCCCAGACCGGCACCGAGGCCCGCCCGCGGCCGAGACCCGCCCAGCACCCGGCCGCCGACTCGGCCACCGAGCAGCGGCAGGTCCTCCGGTACTGGACCGAGCGGAAGATGGAGGCCGCCGCGCCCCTGGCCGCCCCCGGCCCCAGGAAGGGCGCCAAGCTCTCCGCGGCGGACGCCGGCGCCCCGTGGACGGCCGCGCCGACCTCGTCCGCGCAGGCGGCGCAGGCGGCGCAGGCAGGTCAGACCGCGCCGACCCCACTTACCGCGCAGGCCGGGCAGGCGGCGCGGAGCGGCGGCGAGCCGTGGACCGGCGGCGGCGCGGTCGTGCGCACCACCGGCCGGATCTTCTTCACCACCGCCCAGGGCCGCAACGCCTCCTGCTCCGGCTCCGCCGTGACCAGCGCGAACAACAGCACCGTGGTCACCGCCGGCCACTGCGTGAAGATGAACGGCGCATTCCACGCCAACTGGGTGTTCGTGCCCGGCTACGACAAGGGCGCCCGCCCCTTCGGCACCTGGGCGGCCACGCGCCTGCTGACCACCCCGCAGTGGAACGCCGGGGAGGACGTCAACTTCGACGTCGCCGCCGCCGTGGTCGCGCCCCTTGACGGCAAGACGCTGGTGGACGTCGTGGGCGGGCAGGGCGTGGCGTTCAACCAGCAGCGCCGGCAGCGGATGCACGCCTTCGGCTACCCGGCGGCGGCGCCGTACGACGGGTCACGGCTCATCCACTGCGGCGGGCGGACGTTCGACGACTATCTGGTGTCCGACGATCTCGGCCTGACCTGTAACATGACTGGCGGTTCGAGTGGCGGTCCGTGGCTGCAGAATTTCTCCGAGTCCACCGGTCTCGGCACTCTTAATTCCGTCAACAGCTTCAAATACGGCTTCGCCCCCGACTGGATGTTCGGGCCCTATTTCGGGAATGAGGCTCAGGCCCTCTACCAGGCCGCGCAAACCACCGGCGCACTCTGAGGGATTTCACGGAAAGTAGCCACAAGGACACACGTTGTGGTGCACACTCGGGGGGCATGACCCTGAGCACCCCCCTGCTTGCGGCCGCCCCGCTCCTGGCGGGGCTGCTGGGGCCCGCCCTCATCGGCGCGCCCCCCGGCCCGCGGCAGGCCGACCGGCCCGTCACCACGTCCATCCACACCCCCGCCGACCAACCCGCCGGCACGTCCGTCCACACCCCGGCCGCGCCGCCCGCCGGCACGTCCGTCCGCGTCCCTTCCGACGTACCCGCTGACGCGCCCGCCGGGGCGGCCGGGCCTGCGGGCGGGGGCGTTCGCGTCGTCGAGCACGTCGCCGCCCGCACCACCGCCGACCAGCGGCGCGTGCTCGACTACTGGACTCCCGACCGCATGGCCCGCGCCCTGCCGGTCACCCTGCCCGACCTCGTGACGAGCACCACCGGCCTGCTGGACGGCCTCACCGCCCCCCTCACCCCGGCCCCCGAGCCGGACGGCGTCCCCGGCCCCCGGACCCCGGCCCCCGCGCCGGGCGGTCCCGTGAGCCCTGCCCCCGCGCCGGGCGGTCCCGCGAGCCCTGCCCCCGCGCCGGGCGGCAGCACCGCTCCCGGCGGCCCGGGGCTCGCCCCGGCGGCGCCGCGGACGCGGGCCGCGCTCGCCGCGCTCGTCGCCCCGAACGCGGTCCCCCGCGACACCACCGCCGCCCGCGACACCACCGCCGCCGGCCTCCTCCAGCCGTACGGCGTGGCCGCCACCAAGCTCCCCATGCCCCGCCCCCAGACCGCCGCCAAGCCGAAGGCGACCACGGTCGGCTCCCGCTGGGACGCCGGCGGCGCCGTGGCCAGGACCACCGGCCGGGTGTTCATGACCGTCGGCGGCGCCGACTTCGTCTGCTCGGCCAGCACGGTCAGGAGCGCCAACCGCGACGTCGTGGTCACCGCCGGCCACTGCGTCAAGGACGGCACCGGCGAATGGGCCGCCAACTGGACGTTCGTACCCGGTTACGGCACCCAGGGCGCGCAACCGTACGGCCGGTACGCCGCGCGCCGCATGTTCGTGGCCGAGCCGTGGTCCCGCCGCGCCGACGACGACTACGACGTCGCCATGGTGACGCTGGCCACCTCGCACGGCCGGCACGTGGCCGACGCCGTGGGCACCCAGGAGATCGCCTTCAACGCGCCGCGCGGCGGCCAGGCGTTCAGCTTCGGCTACCCGGCCGACCCGCCGTACAACGGCGGCCACCTCGTCTACTGCGCCGGGCGGCTGCGCGACGACCCGTACGGCCAGACCCGCGACCAGGGGCTCGGCTGCGACATGACGGCCGGGTCGAGCGGCGGGCCGTGGCTGACCGGGTTCGACCTGGCCACCGGCAAGGGCACGATCACGTCGCTGAGCAGCTTCAAGTACAGCGACGACCCCCGCACGATGTACGGCCCGTACCTGGGCGACGCCGCGAAGGCACTCTTCGCCGCCGCCGAACGCGCCTGACCCACCCCGCGGGTCCAACCGGTCCCGCGGGCCCCTCAGGCCTCACCGGGTCCGCACACGGTGATTCCCAGCGTGCTTCACCGGGTGCTCACAGGGTCAGGCCGGTCAGCACCATGACCTTCTCGTACGTCAGGTCCTCCATGGCCGAGCGCAGCCCCTCGCGCCCGATCCCGGAGTCCTTGACCCCGCCGTACGGCATCTGGTCGGCCCGGTACGACGGCACGTCGCCGATGATGACGCCACCCACCTCCAGCTCCCGGTTGGCCCGGAACGCGGCGTCCAGCGAGCGCGTGAACACCCCGGCCTGCAGCCCGTACCTGGAGTCGTTGACCAGCGCGTACGCCTCGTCGATCGAGCCGGCCCGCTGGACGATCATGACGGGCCCGAAGACCTCCTCGCAGGCCACCTTGGCGTCCTGCGGCACGTCGGCGAGCACGGTCGGCGCGATCGTCGCGCCCTCGCGGACGCCTCCGGCCAGCACGCGGGCGCCCGCCGCCACGGCCTCCTGCAGCCACTGCTCGACGCGGTCGGCGGCGGCGGCGGAGACGAGCGGGCCGACCTGGGTCTTCTCGTCCGCCGGGTCGCCGGTGACCAGCGCGTTCACGGCCGGGAGGAGGCGTTCGACGAAGGCGTCGTAGACCGCCTCCTCGACGATCACGCGCTGTACGGCGATGCAGCTCTGGCCGGCCTGGTAGTTGGAGTAGAGGGCGATGCGCTGGACGGCCCAGTCGAGGTCGGCGTCGGCCAGCACGACGGCCGCGGCGTTGCCGCCGAGTTCCAGGGTCACGTGCTTGCGCGGCACCTGGTCGGCGATGGCGTACCCGACGGGCGCGGAGCCGGTGAACGACACCACGGGCAGCCGCGGGTCCTGGACCAGGGTGGCGGCGCGCTCGTTCGGGACGGGCAGGACGGAGAACATCCCGGCCGGCAGGTCGGTCTCGGCCAGCAGTTCGCCGAGCAGGAGCGCCGACAGCGGCGTGGCGGGGGCGGGCTTGACGACGATCGGGGCGCCGACGGCGATGGCGGGGGCGACCTTGTGGGCGACCAGGTTCAGCGGGAAGTTGAACGGGGTGATCGCCAGCACGGGGCCGCGGGGCACGCGCGACACGTACGCCAGCCGCCCGGCCGCGGCCGGCTCGGTGTCGAGCCGCTGCACCCCGCCCGACCAGCGGCGGGTCTCCTCGGCGGCGAAGCGGAACGTGGCGACGGCCCGGGAGACCTCGCCGCGCGCCCAGAGGATCGGCTTGCCGTTCTCGGCCATGATCAGGTGGGCGGTCTCGTCGGCCCGCTCGGCGATGCGCCGGGAGACGTGGGCGAGGGCCTCGGCGCGTACGTGCACGGGCAGGGCCGCGGCCTGCCGCGCCACCGTGACGGCGGCCGCGACGGCCTCCTCGACCTGGGCTTCGGTGGGCACGGATGACCGGCCGACCTCCCGGCCGTCGTGCGGGTTGGTCACAGAGAGCTCGGAGTCTCCGGTCGCGGGGCGGCCGGCCAGCCAGAAGGTACGCACGTCCATACCTCGACGTTATGCCAAGCCTAAGATCGGGGAATTACACCACGATGCACAAGAGCCTCACCAGCGGTCACCGTTAAGTACAAGCACCGGTGTATACCCACGATGTAACAGAAGTAGACCTAATTCGGGATGTTTACCATGCGGAGTGGTTTGAGGGATCTCCGCCTTGGCTAAGTCATCGGGTGCGGGTCTCCAGCGCGGCGGGCCCCCGATCTAGAAAGGCGTGGGCCCCGTGACCGAACAGCGTGAGGTCACCAGGACAGAGCGGTCCTTGGCCACGAAGGAGGTCTCATGACCTCGGCGCCTCTGGGGCTGCAGGGCGCCTACCTCCTGGGTGAGCGCGCCAGCCACGACGAACTCCACTCCCGTCTCCTCGACGTGG
>DASUCK010000136.1:0-4361 GCA_036276095.1 Nonomuraea sp.
ACCACCTGGCGTACCGGGAAGCCGTGCTCCACGGGGAGCGGCTCGCCGTTCATGGCCACCGCGAACAGCGCGTCGCGGCCGTCCATGACCACGTCGACCGGGGTGCCGCAGGTGAAGCCGTCGGCGGAGGTGGACAGCAGCATGTCGGCGTCCGTACGGAGACCGGACTGGCGCAGCACCTCGGCCATGCGCACGCCGAGCCAGCGGGCGTTGCCGACGTACGGGCCGCCGACCGGGTTGGACACGCACGCGAGCGTGACGTCGGCCTCGACGAGCGGCATCCTCAGCAGGTCGGCGTAGGTGAGCTCGACGGGGCGCTCGACCAGGCCGTGAATGCGCAGCGTCCAATCGTTCGGGTTGACCTGGGGGACGACGAGAGCCGTGTCGACCCGGTAGAAGTCCGCGTTCTTCGTGACGAACGGCGACAGGCCCGGGATCCGGAAATCCGCACCGGCGGGAATGGGCTTGGCGGGCATCGCCGGCCGCGGCAGCGCCACGCCCACCCGGGCCGCGTCCACCGAGCGCCGCCCGGCCAACTGCTGCCCGAGCACCGCCGCCGCCCCCGCGACCACCACACCCCCGGCAGCCCCGGTCAGCAGCCGCCGCCGATCGAACGTACGCACCTCACCCCCGGCCCGCATGACCCCCGGCCGCTCCACACCATCCCGCCCGCGCTCACGACCGCCGGCGGGACCGGTGGGGGGACCGGTGGGGCCGCCAGTGGAGCCGCCGGTGGGACCGGCAGGGCCGGTGGGGGCGCCTTCCTCGGTGAGCGGGAGGCGCGACGCAATCGGCCGGTCGGACGGCGTCACCGGGGTGGCGCGGTGGAGGAGCCAGGAGAGCGCGCAGGCGGCGGCCACCGTGCCGACCACCGTCGGGAGGACGTCCCAGGCGGCCGCGTCCGGGCGGGTCACCACCGCGAGTACGCCGATCACCCCGAACCCGGCCAGGCCGGCGAGACCGTAGGCGAGCCGCCGGCGGGCCAGGACGCCGATGACCGCCGCCACCCCGGCGAGCACCACCAGCACGCCCCAGAAGAGCACCGTCTTGTCGCTCTCGCCGAACGTGTTGATCGCGAAGTCTTTGACCGGGGCGGGCGTCAGGTCGACCGTGACGTCGCCCACCGCGACCACGGGAAACGTCTCGGGCCCCGAGAGCCCGGCCACGAGCTGCGCGATCCCGAGGGCCACGCCCCCGGAGACCAATCCCACCAAGGCGCCCGCCCAGGCGGGCACCGTCTCATTCCTGTCCACACGTGCGACGCTACGCCGCCGTCTGCCAAGGGGTTCTTACGCGATGGTTACGAGGTCAGCAGTTCGCGGACGATGGGGGCCAGCGCGCGGAAGGCCCGCCCCCGGTGGCTGATCGCGTCTTTCTCCTCGGGCGACATCTCGGCCGTGGTGCGGTCGTGGCCGTCGGGCACGAAGATCGGGTCGTAGCCGAACCCGTTGGCGCCGCGCGGCGGGGTGACCAGGCGGCCTTCCAGGCGGCCCTCGACCACGTGCGCCTCGCCCGAGGGCAGCGCGAGCGCGGCCGCGCAGGCGAAGTGGGCGGTGAGCCTGTCGGCCGGCACGTCGGAGAGCTGCGCGAGCAGCAGGTCGAGGTTGGCCTGGTCGTCGCCGTGGCGCCCGGACCAGCGGGCGGAGAAGACGCCGGGCATGCCGCCCAGCACGTCGACGCAGATGCCGGAGTCGTCGGCGACCGCGGGCAGCCCGGCGCCCTGGGCGACGGCGTGGGCCTTGAGCAGGGCGTTGTCCTCGAACGTGACTCCGGTCTCGGCGACCTCGCCGATCGAGGGGAACGCTTCGAGCCCGACGACGTCGAACCCCGACAGGATGCGGCGAAGCTCCGCGATCTTGCCGGGGTTGCGGGTGGCGAGCACGATCTTCACGACTCCAGGGCCTCCTGCTGGATCAGCGTCAGCTCCTCGCAGCCGCCCACCGCCAGGTCGAGGAGCCGGTCGAGCACGGCGCGGTCGAACGGGGCGCCCTCGGCGGTGCCCTGCACCTCCACGAAGCTGCCCTCCCCCGTCATGACCACGTTCATGTCCGTCTCGGCGGCGACGTCCTCGGCGTAGCACAGGTCGAGCATCGGCACCGCGCCGACCACCCCGACGGACACCGCGGAGACGGACCCGATCAGCGGGTCGCCCGCGCACATGCGGCGCTCGCGCATCCAGGCGATCGCGTCGGCCAGGGCGACGTAGGCGCCGGTGATCGCGGCGGTTCTGGTGCCGCCGTCGGCCTGCAGGACGTCGCAGTCGAGCACGACGGAGTTCTCCCCCAGCGCCTTGTAGTCCACGCACGCCCGCAGCGAACGCCCGATCAACCGGGAGATCTCGTGAGTGCGACCGCCGATTTTGCCGCGGACCGATTCACGATCGTTACGAGTATTGGTCGCCCGCGGCAGCATGGCGTATTCGGCCGTAACCCAGCCCTGCCCGCTGCCCCGCCGCCACCGCGGCACGCTGTCCTGGACCGAGGCCGCGCACAGAACCCTGGTGCCACCGAATTCGACCAGCACGGACCCCTCGGCATGGGCCAGCCAGTGCCGGGTGATCGTGATGGGACGGAGCTGGTCAGGGTTGCGGCCATCCTGTCGGGACATGCAGATCACCCTATCTCCGCGGCACAACGCTCTTGACCAAATGTGTCGGTCACATGGATCCTTACGCAATGACAACGGGGGTGTTGCGAAACCCTGACTTCCTCCGGTTCCTCAGCTCGCATCTTGCCAGCGAACTCGGGGCGAACATCTCCCGAGTTGCGCTCCCGCTGGTGGCTGTGCTGGTGCTGCATGCCAGCCCGGTGGAGGTCGGCTTACTCGCTTCGCTGCAGACGGCCGCGTACCTCCTGATCGGCCTGCCCGCGGGGGTGTGGGTCGATCGGTTGCGCAGGCGGCGCGTCATGATGGTGGCCGACACGGCCAGGTTCGCGCTGCTCGGGAGCATCCCGCTGGCGGCCGAGCTGGGCCTGTTGTCCATCGAGATGATGTTGACGGTGGCGTTGCTCGTGGGCACGGCGCAGGTCTTCAACGACGTGGCCGACCAGTCCTACCTGCCCAAGCTGGTCAGCAGCGGGCAGCTCAGCGACGGCAACGCCAAGGTGGAGGTCATCCGCTCGGGATCGTTCCTGGCCGGGCCGGCGGTCGGCGGCGTGCTGGTGCAGCTGCTGGGCGCCTCCCGCACGCTGGTCGCGACGGCGCTGAGCGCGCTCGTCTCGTCGCTCCTGCTGAGGTCGATCAGGGCGCCGGACGAGCCGCCTCCCGCCACCGAGCACCCGCCGCTCCTGCGCGGCATCGGCGAGGGGCTGGCCACGGTCTGGCGAGACCGGCTGATGCGCATGTTCGTGGCGTGGACGGCGCTCGGCAACCTCTGCGTCAGCGGCGTGCTGGGGCTGTCGGTGCTGTTCCTGACCGAGGAGGTCAAGCTGGCACCCGGCCCGATCGGCCTGCTGCTCATGTCGGGCGGCGTCGGCGGCATCGTCGGCGGCCTGACCGGTGGCCTGCTGGCCAGGAAGTACGGCACCGCCAGGATGACGTGGCTGGCCGCCTCCGTGGGCGGGCCGTTCGGGCTGCTGCTGCCGTTGACGGAGGCCGACTGGCGGGTGGTCTGCTTCGCGCTCACCTCGATCATGTTGACGTGGAGCGCCGCGCTGGTGAGCGTGGGCCAGAACACCTACCGGCAGACGGTGACGCCCGAGCACCTGCTCGGCCGGGTCAGCGCCTCGGTGCGGTTCGTGTCGTGGGGGACGATGCCGCTCGGCGCGCTGCTCGGCGGCATCGTCGCCCAGCAGGTCGGGGTGCGCCAGACGCTGTGGATGCTCCTGGCCGGCCGGGCGTTGGCGTTCGTGCCGCTGCTGTTCTCGCCGCTGCCCCGCATCAGGGAGTTCGGCGAGGTTCAGGCCAGGTCGTAGACGGTGCCGCTGCGGGCCAGCTCGACCGGCCCGGCGTAGCCGCCTCGTGAGGCGTCGGCGAGCACGGTCGCCTGGTCGTTCCAGGGAACGAGGTGGGTGAGCACGAGCCGGCCGACGCCGGCCTTGGCGGCGTGCTCGGCGGCCTGGCGGCCGGTCAGGTGGAGCCCGGTGGGCAGGTCGGGCTGCTCGACGAAGGACGCCTCGCACAGCAGCAGGTCGGCGCTCGCGGCGAGTTTGACGAGCTCGTGGCACTCGCCGGTGTCGCCGGAGTAGGCCACGACCCGGCCGCCGCCGGCCACGCGGAAGCCGTACGCCTCGACCGGGTGGTTGACCAGCCCGGCGGTGAGGGTGAACGGCCCGATCTCGTACGAGCCGGGCTCCAGCGGCACGAAGTCGAAGGCGGTCTCCAGCCCGGGCTCCTGGGGCATCCCGTACGCGGCCGACAGC
>DASUCK010000137.1:0-4971 GCA_036276095.1 Nonomuraea sp.
CTGGCCAGGTCCGAGCAGGACATCGCGGACCGGTCGCCGGTGGACCTCGCCGACGTGGTGACCCACGTGGTCCGGCAGAGCGCCCGGGACGCCGAGGACGCCACGATCACGCTGTACGAGGTCGCCGCCCAGGCGCCCACCACGGGGGACGCGCTGCTGCTCGAACGGCTCGTGCACAACCTGGTCGAGAACGGCATCCGGTACAACCTGGAGGACGGGACCGGGTGGGTGCGGGTGGTGAGCCGGACGGTGTCGGGCGGGAAGGTCGAGGTCGAGGTCAGCAACACCGGGCCGGTCGTGGCGCCGTACGACGTGCCGCTGCTGTTCAAGCCCTTCCACCGAGTGGGCGCCGAACGGGTGGTGACGGCGCGCAGCGCCGGGCTGGGGCTGTCGATCGTGCGGTCGGTGGCGGTCGCGCACGGGGGCGACGTGCGGGCGTGGCCGCGTGAGGGCGGCGGGCTGGTGGTGATCGCCGCGCTGCCGCGGGCGCCGCATCAGGCGCGGCTACCGCACTCCGGCGGTTACGGAGAGTAGCCTTGGATCTTCGTGGGGCTGCGTCCGGCCGAAAGGGCCTTTCTGGGGCTGCGTCCGGTCGAGAGGTTCGCAGGGCTGCGTCCGGTCGAGAGGTTCGTGCTCGGCTATCTGACGGTCATGATCGTGCTCGTCGTGGTGTTCAGGGACGCCGTGGACCGGTGGCCGCTCCTGGTCGCCGGGTACGCGGCGTTGACGCTCCCGCCTGCGGTGCTCCGGCCGGGGTTCCTGCGGTTCGCGTACCCGGTGATGGTGTTGCCGGTGGCGTTCGAGGCGGCCGGGCAGGCGGCGTTCATGGTGCACGGGCGGCCGCTCGACGACCTGGTGACGGCGTGGGAGCGGGCCGCGTTCGGGGTGCATCCCAACGTGGCGCTGGAGTGGATCGCGTCGCCGCCGCTCACCGAAGTGCTGACCTGCTTCTACTCGTCGTTCTACGCGTATTTCGTCCTGCCGTTGTTCCTCTACGCGCGGGGGCGGCGGGAAGCGGCCGAGCGGTGCGCGTTCGCGATGGTGGCGGCGGGGCTGGTCTGCTATCTCGGGTTCGTGCTGGTGCCGGTCAACGGGCCGGTGTGGGCGTTGCGGGAGGAGTTCGCGTCGAGCCGGCTGGCCGGCTACGTCGTCACACCGGTCCAGGACTTCCTGATGGCCCGGTTCGACCCGGCCGGCACGTGCGTGCCGTCCTCGCACGTGGCCGTCGCCTGGGCCGCCACCCTGAGCCTGCGCCGTTTCCTGCCCCGCCCCGCCCGCCTGATCATGTACGTCGTCACCGCCGGCCTCACCGTCGCCGTCGTCTACACCCGCTACCACTACGTCTCCGACGTCGTCCTCGGCCTCCTGGTGGCCGTCATCGCCCACCGCGCGACCCGCGGCCGCAGCGGCTGAGCACGGCGGTGGGCGCCGGACGCCGTGCGGGGCGTCCACCAGTTGGCGCGGCCGGCCAGGCGCATGACGGCAGGGACGAGCAGCGTGCGGATGAGGGTGGCGTCGAGCAGGACGGCCACCGCGAGGCCCGCGCCGAGCATCTTCAGCGGGGCCAGGCTGGAGGTCGTCATGGCCCCCATGACCACCGCGAAGATCAGGGCCGCCGAGGTGAACAGCCGCCCGGTGTGCTGCAGGCCGCCGGCCACGGCGGTCACCGTGTCGCCGGTGCGGCGGTGCTCCTCGGCGATGCGGGACAGCAGGAAGATCTCGTAGTCCATCGACAGCCCGAACGCCACGCAGAAGATCATCACGGGCACGAGGGCGTCGATGCTGCCGGTGACGGCGAAGTCGCCGACGACCGAGCGCAGGTGGCCGTCCTGGAAGACGTACACGAGCATGCCGAAGGTGGCGCCGAGGCTGAGGACGTTCATCAGCAGCGCCTTGGCGGCCAGCACCACCCGCCGGGTCAGGGCCGTGACCAGCGCGAACGTGGCCGCCGCGACCACCGCCAGCGCGGCCGGCAGCGGGCCGGCGATGCCCTGCCGCAGGTCGGCCAGCTCCGCCCCCGGCCCGCCGACCAGGGCCGGGCCGGGCGCGGGCACCTCGCGCAGGGCCCTCGCCAGCTCGGCGTTGGCCACCGAGTACGGCTCGTGGACGCCGGCCACCGACAGCCACGCCCCGGAGTCGCCGGCGAACCGGGCGGCGGCCCGCGGGTCGGGCCGGACGGCCGCGTCACCGGTGTAGACGCCGGTCGCGGTGCGCACCTGCGCCACGCCGGGCACGACGGCGAGGTGGCGCGCGTACCGGTCGAGCGCGCCGCGGTCGTGGAACCCGGGCAGGACGACGAACCCGGCCCCCACGCCGCCGGGCACGTCGAACTCCTGGCGCAGTTGCCGGGCCGCCTGCGCGGCCGGGGCCTGCGGCGGCAGCACCCGGTCGTCGAACGTGCCGAACCGGGCGCCGAGGAACGGGCTGGCCAGCACCGCCAGCAGCAGCGCGGTCGGCACGGCCACCAGCAGCGGCCGCCGCATCACCGCCACCGCCACCCGGAACCATCCCGCCCCCCGCCGCCGCCGCTCGCCGCGCCGCCACGGCACGGCCAGGGCGTCGACCCGCCGGCCGAGCAGCGCCAGCACCGCCGGCAGCACGACGAGGCTGCAGGCCGCCGCCATGACGGTGATCGCGATGCCGCCGAACGCGATGGAGCGCAGCATCGTGAAGGGGAACAGCAGCAACGCGCTCAGCGACAGCGTCACGGTGGCCGCGGAGTAGGCCATGGCGCGGCCGGTCGTACGCATGGTGACGGCCACGGCCGCCCGCGGGTCGCGCGTCGCCGTCAGCTCCTCCCTGAACCGGGTGAGCACGAACAGGCTGAAGTCGACCGCCAGCGCGAACCCGAGCAGGCTCGCGATGCTCATCGCGAACACCGACACCTCGGTGACCTCGCACAGCAGCCGCAGCGCCGCCATCGCGCCGACCACGGCCAGGCCGCCGACCAGCACCGGCAGCAGGGCCGCGACCACGCTCCCGAACGCCAGCAGCAGGATGACCAGGGTCAGCGGGGCGGCGATCAGCTCGGCGGTCCGCAGGTCGGCGTCGCTGCGGTCCTGGATCTCGACGCGCACCTGCGACTCGCCGGTCGCCCGGACGGTCAGCGGCCCGTGGCGGCCGGCCAGCTCGCCGGCCAGCCGCCGGGCGGCCTCGACGCGCTGCCGGTCGTCGCCGGCCAGGCGGGCGGCGACCAGGGCGCCGTGGCCGTCGCGGGCCCGCAGCGCCGGGTCGCCGCCGTCCCAGTAGGAGGCCACCCGCACGACCGCCGGATCGGCCGCCAGGCGACCGGCCAGCCGCCTCCCGGCCGCGGCGGTGCGCGGATGGTCGACGGACGGCGTGCCGCTGGCGAGGAGGACGAGGTGGGGGGCGCCCGCGCCGAAGAACTCCTCCAGCAGCTCCTCAGCGCGCTCGGACTGGGCGTCGGACGGGACGGTGCCGGACAGGACCAGGTGGCGGTGGACGTCGTGGCCGGCCAGCAGGGCCGGCACGAACACCGCGGCGGCGAGCGCCAGCACGATCCAGCAGCGCGACATGAGGCCATGTCCTCCTTCGGGCGGGGTCAGGGCATGAGATCCAGCGCGCGGGCGGCCGCGGCGGCGGCGGAGACGATACGGTCGGCCTGGGCGTCGGTGTGGGCCGCGGTGAGGCTGAGCCGGACGAGCGCCTGCCCGGCCGGGACGGACGGCGGGATCATGGCGGTGGCGAACACCCCGTGCTCGAACAGCCGCTGCCAGAGCAGGCAGCACCGCAGGGCGTCGCCGACGTGCAGGGCCACGATCGGGCTGCCGGAGTGGAGCACGCGGAACCCGAGCCGGCCCAGCTCGGCGCCGACCCGCGCGGCGAGGTCGAGCACGCGGTGGCGGCGTTCGGGCTCGGCGGTGATGATGTCGAGCGCGGCCAGCGTGGCGGCGGCCGACGGCGGCGGCAGCGCGGCCGAGAACAACATCGCCCGCGCGTGGTGGCGCAGGTGGAGGATGACCTCCTCGGGCCCGGCCACGGCGCCGCCGACCGTGCCGAAGCTCTTGGAGAACGGCACGGTCAGCACGTCGACGGCCGACTCCAGGCCGTAGTGCTCGGCCGCGCCGCGGCCGTGGGCGCCGAGCAGGCCCACGTCGTGGGCGCTGTCCATGACCACGCGCACGCCGTGGCGGGCGGCCGCCTTGGCGATGCCCGGCAGGTCGCAGAGCGCCCCCGTGGGCGAGAACAGGCCCTCGGTCACGATCAGCGCGCCCCGGTCGGGGTCGGCGCCGGCCAGCAGCGCCTCCAGGTGGCCGGCGTCGTCGTGGCGGTAGCGGCGCAGCCGGGCCCGGCCCGCGACCAGCGCGTCGACCAGCGAGGCGTGGATCAGCGCGTCGGCGAACACCTGGTCGTCCCGCTCGACCAGGGCGGCCAGGGTGAGGTTGGCGAGGTAGCCGCCGGCCAGCACCATGACCGCGGGCCGGCCGAGGAAGGCCGCGAGCCGGGCCTCCAGCTCCTCGTGCAGCGCGGTGGAGCCGCTACTGACGCGCGCCCCGCCGGTGCTGAGCCCCCAGTCGGCGATCGCCCGGCAGGCCGCCTCGCGCACCCGCGGGTCGGCCGACAACCCGAGGTAGTCGCCGGATCCGGCCATGACCAGCGGACGCCCGTCGACGATCACCTCGCCGGCCGCCGGCCGCTCCTGGACCACCCGGTAGTGGGGGATGATCCCGATGCGGCGGCCGTGCTCGTACGCCTCGTGAGCCCGGCATCTGGTGAACACGTCGATCATCGCTTGTCTCCCTGGCTCGGCCGGAACATGACACTTAGCGTAGTCTGTCAACTACTGTTCGTGAGAATCAGGGGTCACAGGGGGCGCGATGGACGTGGTGAGCAGGGCGCCGGCCCGCGCGGCGGGCGTGCGCGTCGAGCCGGTCCGCACGCGTCGCGACCTGGCGCGGTTCCTCGACCTGCCCTACCGCCTCCACGCCGGCCACCCCCACTGGGTGCCGC
>DASUCK010000138.1:0-20188 GCA_036276095.1 Nonomuraea sp.
GTGTGCGACCTGGCCGGCAACCTGGTGGAGGGCGACCACGCGCCGTCCAGCGACACCGCCGCGCACGCCTACGTCTACCGCACCATGCCCGAGGTCGGCGGCGTCGTGCACACCCACTCGACGTACGCCTCCGCCTGGGCCGCCCGCGGCGAGGCGATCCCGTGCGTGCTGACCGCGATGGCCGACGAGTTCGGCGGCGAGATCCCGATCGGCCCGTTCGCGCTGATCGGCGACGACTCCATCGGCCAGGGCATCGTCGAGACCCTCAAGGGCCACCGGTCCAAGGCCGTGCTGATGCGCAACCACGGGGTGTTCACCATCGGCAAGGACCCGAAGGCCGCGGTGAAGGCGGCCGTGATGTGCGAGGACGTGGCGCGTACGGTGCACGTGGCCCGCCAGCTCGGCACCCCGCTGCCCATCGCGCAGGACGACATCGACCGCCTGTACGACCGCTATCAGAACGTCTACGGACAGAGGAGCCCGCGTTGAAGATCTGGTTTCTGACCGGCAGCCAGGGACTGTACGGCGAGGACACGCTGCGGCAGGTGGCCGGGCAGTCGCGGCGCATCGCCGAGCAGCTGCCCGTCCCCGTCGAGTGGAAGCCCGTGCTCACCGACGCCGCCGCGATCCGGCGGGTGATGCTGGAGGCCAACGCGGACGACTCCTGCGCCGGCGTGATCGCCTGGATGCACACGTTCTCGCCGGCCAAGATGTGGATCGCCGGCCTCGACGCGCTCCGCAAGCCGCTGCTCCACCTGCACACCCAGGCCAACGTGGAGCTGCCGTGGAGCACCATCGACATGGACTTCATGAACCTCAACCAGGCCGCCCACGGCGACCGCGAGTTCGGGTTCGTGCAGACCCGCCTCGGCGTGCCGCGCAAGACCGTGGCCGGGCACGTCACCGACCCGTCGGTGGGCGGGCGCATCCGGGCGTGGGTGCGCGCCGCCACGGGCCTGGCCGAGGTGCGCACGCTCAAGCTCGTCCGGTTCGGCGACAACATGCGCGACGTGGCCGTCACCGAGGGCGACAAGGTGGAGGCGCAGCTGCGGTTCGGCGTCTCGGTCAACACCTACGGCGTCAACGACCTGGTCGCGGCCGTGGACGCGGCCTCCGACGCGGACGTGACGGCGCTGGTCAAGGAGTACGCCGAGCAGTACACGATGGCCGCCGAGCTGCTCGGCGAGCGCCACGAGTCGCTGCGGTACGCGGCCAGGATCGAGCTGGGCCTGCGGGCGTTCCTGGAGGGGGGCGGCTACCGGGCGTTCACCACGAACTTCGAGGACCTCGGCGGCCTGCGCCAGCTCCCCGGCCTGGCCGTGCAGCGGCTCATGGCCGACGGCTACGGCTTCGGCGGCGAGGGCGACTGGAAGACGTCGGTGCTGCTGCGCACGCTGAAGGCGATGTCGGACGAGGGCGCCCCGGGCGGGACGTCGTTCATGGAGGACTACACCTACCACCTGACGCCGGGCCGGGAGCTCATCCTCGGCGCCCACATGCTGGAGGTGTGCCCGTCGATCGCGGCCGGCACGCCGTCGTGCGAGATCCACCCGCTGAGCATCGGTAACCGCGAGGACCCGGTGCGGCTGGTGTTCGACGCCGAGCCGGGGCCGGGCATCGTGGCCGGCCTGGCCGACATGGGTGACCGCTTCCGGCTGGTGGCCAACGAGATCGACCTCGTGGCGCCGCCGGAGCCGCTGCCCAGGCTGCCGGTGGCCCGCGCGGTCTGGAGCCCCCGGCCCGACCTGCGCACGTCGACGGAGTCGTGGCTCACCGCGGGCGCGCCGCACCACACGGTGCTGACCACGGCCGTCGGCCGCGAGGAGCTGACCGACCTGGCGGAGATGCTGGGCGTCGAGCTGGTGATCATCGACGCCGGCACGACGACCGAGCGGTTCGCCAAGGAGCTGCGCTGGAACCAGGCGTACTACCGGCTGGCCCGGGGCCTCTAGTCTTCGGGGGGTTTCTTGGGCGCGTTCCTGCGCTGTTCCTCGGCGCGTTCGCGGCAGCGGCGCAGGAACTCCTCGTCGTCGTCGGGGTGGGTGGCGGCGGACCGGCCCGGGCGGCCGTCCTCGGGGAAGGCGCCCGGCCGTGCCGGGGCCCGCGGCGCCCGCTCCGGACGGCCGGCCACCAGCCACGCGATCGAGCCGATCAGCGGGAACAGCAGCACGACCACCACCCAAAGGATCTTGGGCAGGTTTCTGCAGGCCGCGTCGGGCGTGGTGAGCGCGTCGAAGAGGCAGTAGAGCCAGAGCACGAGCGTGGCCAGGCCGATGGCCTGGGACAGGTAGAGCACCGTACACCTCCGTCAGCGGGTCGAAGGTAGCGGTACGCGGCCGGGCTGGCAAGTGACGGACTGTGGGAAGGTAGGGCCGTGAAGCTGACCAACTGGGCGGGAAACACCGTATATCGGGCACGGAAGGTCCATCGCCCGACGTCGCTGGACGACTTGCGGCGGATCGTGGCGACCGCCACCCGGATCCGGGCGCTGGGGAGCGGCCATTCGTTCAACGACGTCGCGGACACCGCCGGCGACCTCGTCGTCCTCGACCGGATGCCGGACGCCGTCGAGATCGACACCGCCGCCGCCCTGGCGCGGGTGCCGGCCCGCACCACGTACGCGCGGCTGGCGCCCCTGCTGCACGAGCGCGGCCTCGCGCTGGCGAACCTGGCCTCGCTGCCGCACATCTCCGTGGCCGGCTCCGTCGCCACCGCCACGCACGGCTCCGGCGACGCCGTCCAGGGCCTCGCCTCCGCCGTCGCCTCGCTCGACCTGGTCACGGCCGACGGCTCCTTGCTGACGCTGTCGCGCGGCGACGCCGACTTCCCCGGCGCGGTGGTGGCGCTCGGCGCGCTCGGCGTCGTGACGTCGCTGACCCTGGACCTGGTGCCCGCCTTCGAGGTACGCCAGTACGTCCGCGAGGGCCTGACCCTCGACGCCCTGGCCGACTTCGACGAGATCACGGCCGGCGGGTACAGCGTCAGCCTGTTCACCGACTGGCGCGACACCCGCGTCTGGCTCAAACGCGTCGGCGGGCCGGCCGGCGACCCGGGTGACGACCCGGCCGGCGACTGGCACGGCACCCGTCCCGCCCACCGGCCGCTGCACCCGCTGCCGGGCATGCCCGCCGACAACTGCACGGTGCAGCTCGGCGTCCCGGGCCCGTGGCACGAGCGGCTGCCGCACTTCCGCCCCGACGTCCCGCCCAGCGGCGCGGGCGACGAGCTGCAGTCGGAACTGATCCTGCCGCGTGCGCACGCGGTCAAGGCGCTGCGCGAGCTGTACGCGATCGGCGACCGGATCCGGCCGGTGCTGCACATCTCGGAGGTCAGGACGATCGCCGCCGACGACCTGTGGCTCAGCCCCTTCAACGGCCGCGACAGCGTCGGCATCCACTTCACCTGGAAGAAGGACCCCGCCGGCGTGCTGCCGGTGCTGAAGCTGGTGGAGGAGACGCTGGCGCCGTTCGGGCCACGGCCGCACTGGGGCAAGCTCTTCACCCGGTGGCCGGCCTGTCCCGACTCCTTCCGCGCGCTCGTCCGGCGGTTCGACCCCGGCGGCACGTTCGCCAACGACTTCACCCGGATACTCCTCGGAGAGTAGAGCGCGGGAGAGGTCGTGCGCCCCCGGGTGTAGCCGGTGACCGGTCCGCGGGACGATGCACGCCGGGTGCCCGTCGGCGATCGTGGGGGCATGACGGATCACCTGTTCAGGTTCGGCACGGTCGCCGGACATGCACCCGACGCCGGCGCGTGGACCGGCCTCGCGCGACGGGCCGAGGACCTCGGCTACTCCACGCTGCTGGTGCCCGACACGCTGGGCACCTTCTCCCCGTTCAGCGCCGCCGCCGCGGCGGCCGCCGTCACCACGCGGCTGCGCGTGGGCACGTACGTGCTGAGCGTGTCCAACCGCACACCGCGCGCCGTGGCGTGGGAGACGGCCACCCTGCAGGCGCTCAGCGGCGGCCGGTTCGAGCTCGGCCTCGGCGCCGGCCGCCCGGACGCCGAACGCGACGCCGCCGACCTGGGCGTCTGGTACGGCACCGCCGGCGAGCGCATCGACCGCGTCGCCGAGACCATCGAGGCCGTCAAGGACGTCCGCGTCCTGGTCGCCGCCGCCGGCACGAGACTGCTCGGGCTGGCCGCCGCCAAGGCCGACACGATCGCGCTCGGCGTGCCCCCGCAATACACCGAGGAGCAGCTGGCCGCCAAGCTCGACGAGCTGTACGAGCTGGCCGGCGACCGCTTCGACGACCTGGAGCTCGCCATGAACCTGGCCGCCGCCGGAGGCGAGCCGCCCGCCTGGCTCGGCTCGCTCGACGCCACCGCCACCGGCGTTCTCAGGGGCACGCCGGTGGAGATGGCCGACGTGCTGCGCCGCCGCAGGGACCGGCTCGGCGTCTCGTACGTCTCGGTGAACGCCGCCTACCTGGACTCCTTCGCCCCGGTCGTCGAACTTCTCGCCGGCACCTGACGCCACCCGGCAGCCACGCCCGCCACGATGGCCACGAGGACCGCGAGGAAACCGGTGGCGGCCCAGAGACGACAACGGCGGCGCCTCCCGGAGGAGACGCCGCCGTCGTGCCGGTGGAGCTATGGGGATTCGAACCCCAGACCTCCTCCATGCCATGGAGGCGCGCTACCAACTGCGCTATAGCCCCTTGCCGTGTACGAGTGTATAGGACTTCACGACCTCCGGAGCACGCTCCGACAGCGTCCGCGGGGATCGGCCCGGGGGATGATCGTCACGGGCGCGGCGTTCGCCCTGGCCGGGGCCGGGTGATCGGCCCCGCGCCGTCGTCTGGCTATCCGACCGCGCGGGCCCGGGAGATGAGCGTCGACAGTTCCGACACCATCGGGTCCTCCGAGGCCGTGGCCAGCCGCCCGGCGTGCTCGCCCAGCTCGGCCAGGTCCATGCCGAACGCCTCCTTTCCCCGCAGGTGGACCGCGAACGCCGCCACGACCACGTCCACCTGGAGCCGGACCGGGGTCGAGTCGTCCCACAGGTTGCCGGCGAGGTCGCCCGACTCCAGCGGCCGGCTCGCCTCGGCGGCGACCCGCGTGTCGGGGTCCTGCCAGCGGACGGTGGCCTGGGCGAGCTGGCCGGAGGCGCCCGGCCTGAGGCGGACCGAGTAGAGCGCGGTGACCGCGTGGCCGGGGCCGATCTCGCCGCCGTCGCGGCTGTCGTCGCGGAACTCCTCGGCGGAAAGGGCGCGGTTCTCGTACCCGATGAGGCGGTAGGTCTCCACGACCGACGGGTTGAACACCACCTGGGCCTTGGCGTCGCGGGCGCGCAGCTCGATGGTGGCCGGGAGCCGGGTGGTGAAGAGGCTGTCGGCCTCCTCCTGCGTGCTGACGTACACGGCCATGCCGTCGCCGTTGTCGGCCAGCTGCTCCATCAGCTCGTCGCCGTACTCCCTGCCGACCCCCACGGTGAGCAGGGCGACCCGCCTGGCGGCGTGCTCCCTGACCCGGTCGAGGATGCCCTGCCACCGCGTCTCGCCCTGGTTGGCCAGGCCGTCGGAGAGCAGGACGACGCGGTTCGTGGCGGCGGGGCGGAACGACATGGACGCCTGCTCGTACCCGGCGACCAGGCCCGCCTCCACGTCGGTGCCGCCCTCGGTGGCCAGCCGGTCCACCGCGCTCATCAGCTCGCTCCGCGCGCTCAGCGGGGTCATGGACGCCACCACCTCGGCGTCGTCGCTGAAGGTCACGATCGACGCCTGGTCGCCGGGGGCGAGCCGGCCGAGCAGCGTGCGCAGGGCCGACTTGACCAGGTCGAGGCGGCCGGTCTCGGCCATCGAGCCGGACACGTCGATCACGAAGGTGAGGTTCGCCGGTCGCCGCGCGGCCGCGTCGGAGGCCCGGGTCTGCAGGCCGACGCGCAGCACGGCCTCGTCGCCGCCGGGCAGGCGGGCGCCGTCCACGTGCACGGCGAAGCCGTCGTCCGCCGGCTGCCGGTAGTCCTGCCGGAACGCGTTGACCCACTCCTCGGGGCGGATCTCGCCGGGCCCGGGCCGGCGGCCGTTCGTCAGCGCCTGGCGGGCGTAGCCGTACGAGGCGGTGTCCACGTCGAGCGCGAACGTGGAGATCTGGGCCGTGGTGGTGTCCTTCGCGGTGTCGTCACCTGGGTCGTCCCCGGTGTCCTGCCCGGCTTCTCTGGCGGCGTTCGCGGGCGTCCCGTCGCCGGGTGCCTGCGGGGACGCGGGCGGCTGGCGGGCGTGCCGGGGGGCGTTGTCAGCGCTGCCGGTCGGGCTGCCGGCCCCGCCGCACGCGGCCAGGGCCAGGACGGCAGCGAGCCCCGCACCGACCGCCAAAGGGCGAATTCTCATCTCGTCCACCTCCGCCACGTACGACGGAACTCCGTCCACGGTGGCCGGGCCGGTGACGCAAGCGAGCGCAAACCGCGATCAAGACGTGATCAGTTGTGACAAATGGTGCATATGAGATAGGCATGGTCGGGTGCGGGTCTATCTAGGCGTGGCAGCCAAGCGGCAGAACATCCCGGACCAGGTCCTCGATCGGGTCCGATCCGTCATCGAACCGACCTTCCCCGTGCCCCCCGACGTCATCCGCGGGCGCGAGTGGCACGGCAGGGGAGTGTCGCTGTTCGGGTGGACCAACGAGCCCGACGACACCCGGAAACCGCCGCTGATCGCCGAGCACGGCGGCCGGATCGTCGGGCTCAACGGCCACCTCGCCGACCCGGCCGACGTGACCAGGCTGCCGGACGACACCGTGGGCGGCTGCTTCTCGGCCTGGTCCGCCCGCGACGGGGAGCTGTGGGCGAGCACCGCGATCAACCGGGTCTGCCCGGTCTTCTACGCCGAGACGCCCGACCTGCACGTCGTCGGCAGCCGCGCCCTGCTCGTGCACCTCGCCGCCCAACCGGCCGACCGGATCGAGTACGACGTCCTGGCGCTGCAGACGATGGTCCGGCAGGGGTTCTTCCTGTCGGACGAGACGCCGTACAAGGGGGTGACGGCGCTGCGGCCCAGCTCGCGCCTGGTGGTGCGGGACGGCGTACGGACGATCACGGAGACCCCGCTGCCGGAGGCCGCGCCGCCGCCCGGCACCAGGCGGGCCAGGCGGGCGGCCATCGGGGAACTGGCGGACGCGCTGCTGGCCACCGTCGCGCCGCTGCGCGACCTCGGCGAGCCGGTGAATCTGGCGCTGACCGGCGGGCGGGACACCCGTATCCTGGCGGCGCTGCTGCACGCCGCGCGGGTGCCGTTCCGGGTGACGACGAACGGCCTCGACACCCACCCCGACGTGATCATCGCGCGGCGCATCGCGGCGGCGCTCAAGGTCGAGCACACGGTGATCGCCCCTCCCCAGACCGCAGAGAAGGACGCCGTGCTGGTGGAGCACCCGCTGAGCCGGGCCTGGGAGACGCTGCGCACGTGCGAGGGCATGACGTCGGCGTACGAGTCGATCGTCGGCTACCTGCCGTACTCCGGCACGCCCACCATGTCCGGGCAGAGCGGCGAGACCCTGCGCGCCGGCAGCCTCAACCTGCTCCAGACCGACCTCGGCGACAAGGCGCTGCTGCGCCGGATCACCACCACGTTCTGCAAGGACGCCCGGCTCTTCACCGCCGAGGCCGACGAGCACGCCCGCGAGCTGGCCCGCCCCTGGCAGCGGCGGGCCAACCGGCTGGAGGCGCTGGACCACATCTACATCTGGTACAAGGTCGGGCGCTGGCAGGCCAGCGCCCGCGCGGGGGCGTTGCGCCGCGGCGACCCCGTGCGGCCGTTCCTGGACAACCGGGTGGTACGGGCGGCGCTCGGCCTGGACCAGGGCTGGCGCCTCTCGGAAGAGGTGATTTATGCCCTTATTTTGCGATTCGCGCCCGAGCTGAGGGACGTCCCCGTCGAAGGCAAGCCCTGGCGGTTCGCCGACGGGATGACCAAGCGGTGGCCGTGGTCGCACGTGCCGCCCGCGCACATGCCGACGGTGAAGACCGCCGGCGGGTGGAGCTGGCGCACCAGCCCCGGCCCCGCGCTCACGGACGTGCTGCGCCGGCAGGTGCTCGGCAGCCTCGACGCGCTCGCCCCGATCGTGAACCCGGACGCCGTGCGCGCGCTCTTCGCCGACCCCGTGGTCGGGAAACCCGCCCTGGCCTGGCACCTCTACACCGTCAGCACACTCCTGACCGGCCTGTATCCGGGCAAGGAACCCGAGGGACTGGAGCCGATCACGGTGTCCAGGCCCGATCCGGCCCGTTGACGCGGGCCCGGCCGGCCCGCCGACGTGCTCACCAGTGCAGGAGAAGCAGCTCGGCCGAGAAGCCGGGCCCCAGCGCGAGCAGCACGGCGGGGGCGTCCGGCCGGCCGCGCGTCTCCTGGAGCACGTGCAGCACCGACACCGAGGACAGGTTGCCGTACTCGCGCAGCGACCGCCACGTCACGTCCAGGGCCTTGGGCGGCAGGCCGAGCGTGTGGACGATCCTTTCGATGACCTTGGGACCGCCCGGGTGGCAGATCCAGGTGGCGACCTGGTCGGGAGTGAGGCCGTAGTCGGTGAGGAACGCCCTGATGTCGGAGGCCAGCACCTGCTCGACGAAGGTGGTCAGGTCGGCGTCCAGCACGATGCGGAAGCCGTGGTCGCCGACCTCCCAGCCCATGAGGTGCTCGGTGCCGGGGTAGAGGCGGCTCCTGGTGGCCACGACCTCCGGGCCGGGGCCGCGCCCGGTCGCCACGACGGCCGCCGCGCCGTCCCCGAACAGGCCGCTGGCCACGAGGTTCGCGATCGAGGTGTCGTCGCGCTGGATCGTCAGCGAGCACAGCTCCACGCACACCAGCGCCGCCACGTCGCCGGGCCAGCCGCGCAGGTAGTCGTGCATGCGCGCCAGCCCCGAGGCACCCGCGGCGCAGCCCAGCCCGAACACCGGCACCCGCTTCACGTCCGGCCGCAGCCCCACCTTCTGGGCGAGGCGGGCGTCCAGCGAGGGCGTCGCCACGCCGGTCGTGGAGCAGAACATCAGCTGATCGACCTTCTCGGGCCGCACGCCGGCCTTGTCGAGCGCGCCCCGCAGGGCCTGCTCGGCCAGGTCCAGGGCGACCTCGACGTACATGTCGTTCGCGCGGGCGAAGGAGTCCAGCTTGGCGTAGTCCTCCAGCGGGAGGGCCAGGTTGCGGCCGGTCACGCCGGTCGCGGCGTGGAAGCGGCGCAGGAGCGTCTCGTCGCAGTCGGTCAGCCGGGAGAACGCCTCGGTGATCTCCGCCTGGTCGTAGCGGTGATCGGGCAAAATGGTCTGTACTCCCGAAATGTGCATATATCTCCTCTGCCGCGGAGCGGGCCCGGCTAACCTGCGGCCACGCGGGCCGCCGAATACCCAGGTCAGCGGGTCAGGCGCCACAGGGAGACGGTCTCGGCGGCGCGGGCCGCGTGCGGCGGGTCCGTCGCGTCCCGCCGCCGGTGGTGGGGGCCAGGGCGCGGGCGGCCGGTGTGCCGCCCGCGGACGACACGCCCCCGAGGAGGGCCGAGAAGGGATGGCAGACCGGGAGCTATCCCGGCATGCGCCCCACGCCCGCGAGGATCCCGGCCTTGACCAGGTCGTACGACGCGTCGGGGGAGGCGTCCGCCGCCCAGTCGGCCACCGGCACGATGCCGGGACCGAGCACGTCGAGACCGTCGAAGAAGGCACGGATCTCGGCGTGGTCGCGCGAGACCAGGCCGCCCGACGTGGTGCTCCGGTAGATGCCCTGGCTGGCCACGGTCTGGTCTGGGGTGGCGTCGCCCACGTACAGGTGCGAGAGCGCCAGGTAGCAGCCGGGCCGCAGCCGCTCGCGGATGCGCGCGACGATCCGGTCGGACTCGGCGGCGTCGGGGATGAAGTGCAGGACGGCGACCAGCAGCACGGCGTACGGCTGCGACAGGTCGAGGTGCGCGGTCACCCGCGGGTCGTCCAGGATCGCATCGGGGTCCCTGAGGTCACCTTCCAAGGCGATGACGTCGGGGTCTCTGGCCAGCAGGGCACGGGCGTGGACGAGCACGATCGGGTCGTTGTCGACGTAGACGACGCGGGAACCGGGACCGTGGCGCTGGGCCACCTGGTGCACGTTGTCCTGGGTGGGCAGGCCGGCGCCGAGGTCGATGAACTGGCGCACGCCCGACTCGGCGATCATGCGTACGGCCCGGCCGAGGAAGACGCGGTTGGCCCGGGTGATCTCGCGGGCGTCGTTGCCCATCTGCCGGCCGATCTCCATCATCTTCTCGGCGGCCTCGCGGTCGGCGGCGAAGTTGTCGCGGCCGCCGAGGTAGTAGTCGTACATGCGCGCGACGCTGGGCACGTTCGGGTTGATACCCGCGGGGGCGCGATCCGTCTCGGACATGTGACGACCTCTCATTTCCCGATCTTTCCGCAGATTCTAGGGCGGGAAAGCCGCCACCGCGACACGCGTGACCGGAGTGATGGCCGGGTGCGCCGGTCGAGCGCGCCGCGGATCGAGGCGGTCAGGCGCGCCGGAACGTGTTCCGGTAGGCCAGCGGCGCCACCCCCACCGCCGCGTACAGGTGCTGGCGCAGGGACACCGCCGTGCCGAAGCCCGACCGCCTGGCCACCTCCTCCACGCCGAGGTCCGTCGTCTCCAGCAGGTGGCGGGCGTGACGCACCCGCTGCCCGGTCAGCCACCTGGCCGGGCTCATGCCGGTCTCCTCCCGGAACCGTCGGGTGAATGTGCGCACGCTCATCCGGGCGTGCCCGGCCAGCGCGGCGAGGTCGAGCGGGGCGTCGAGGCGAGCGAGCATCCACGCGCGGGTGGCCGCCGTGCCGCCGGCGCCCGCGTACGGGAGGGGGCGCTCGACGTACTGGGCCTGGCCGCCCTCCCGCCACGGCGGCATGACGCAGCGGCGGGCCGCCCGGTTGGCCACCTCGCTGCCGTGGTCGCGCCTGATCACGTGGAGGCACAGGTCGAGGCCCGCGGCCACCCCGGCCGAGGTCAGCACGTCGCCGTCGTCCACGAACAACACGTCGGGATCGAGCTTCACCCGCGGGAACAACGCGGCGAACCGGGCCGACTCGCGCCAGTGCGTGGTGGCCGGACGCCCGTCGAGGAGGCCGGCCGCGGCCAGCACGAACGCTCCCGTGCAGATCGACATCGTACGGGGCCGCCCCCGCAGCGCCGCCCGCAGCGTGCCGGAGATCGTGCCGTCCTTCATCGCCCGGCCCGCGTGGATGCCGGGCACCACGACCGTGTCGGCGGCGTCGAGCACGTCGAGGTCGTGGTCGGGCAGGACGGTGTAGCCGGCCGAGCAGCGCACAGGGCGGCGGCCGTCGGAGCAGGTCACGACCTCGTACAGCTTCTCGCCCGCCGGGGTCTCCGCGGCCCAGAACACCTGGCCGGGCACGCCGAGGTCGAGCGGGGCGAAGTGGTCGAGCACGACGACGGCGACGCGATGCGGCATGGCCGGATTTTTTCACATATTGGCCTTCCGGCCACTCCCCGCCCTGTAAGGAGATCAATCAGGATTGGCGCATGTCGCTGAGCACCACCTCCGTCACCACGCGCCGCGGGCCGCACCGCGCCTGGTACGTGGCGGCCGTCGCGTTCGTGGCGATCCTGGGCGCGGCCGGGTTCCGTGCCACCCCCGGCGTGCTGATCACTCCGCTCCAGGCCGAGTTCGGCTGGTCGACCGGCACGATCTCGCTGGCCGTCTCGGTCAACCTGGTGCTCTACGGCCTGACCGCGCCGTTCGCCGCCGCGCTCATGGACCGCTTCGGCATGCGCCGCGTGGTCGCGCTCGCCCTGCTGCTGATCGCCGCGGGCAGCGGCCTGACCGTGCTGATGACGGCGAGCTGGCAGCTGCTGCTGCTCTGGGGCGTGTTCGTCGGACTGGGGACGGGGTCGATGGCGCTGGTGTTCGCCGCGACCGTGGTCGACCGGTGGTTCGTCCGGCATCGGGGGCTGGTCACCGGCATTCTCACGGCGGCCGGCGCCACCGGGCAGCTGATCTTCCTGCCGGTCCTCGCCCACCTCGCCGAGGGGCCGGGCTGGCGTTTCGCCTCGTTGACCGTGGCCGGGTCGGCGCTGTCCGTGGTGCCGTTCGTGTGGTGGCTGCTGCGCGATCGTCCCGAGGACGTCGGCACGACGGCGCTGGGCGCGGAAGCGCCGTCGTCCGGAGCGGTCGGGAGCCGGGCCAACGCGGCCGTCCGCGCGGTCACCGTTCTGGCGGGGGCGGCGCGGACGCGGACGTTCTGGCTGCTCGCCGGCGGGTTCGCGATCTGCGGGGCCAGCACGAACGGCCTGGTCGGCACCCACTTCATCCCCGCCGCGCACGACCACGGCATGGCCGAGCCGGTCGCGGCCGGGCTGCTGGCCGTCATCGGGATCTTCGACATCGCCGGCACGGTCGCCTCCGGCTGGCTGAGCGACCGGATCGACCCCAAGGTGCTGCTCGGCGTCTACTACGGCCTGCGCGGGCTGTCGCTGATGGTGCTGCCGGGCCTGTTCGCGGCCACGACCGAGCCGAGCATGCTCATCTTCGTCGTCTTCTACGGCCTGGACTGGGTGGCCACCGTGCCGCCCACGGTCGCGCTCTGCCGGCGCGCCTACGGCGCCGACGGGGCCGTCGTGTTCGGCTGGGTGTTCGCCTCGCACCAGGTCGGCGCCGCGTTCGCGGCCATCGGCGCGGGACTCACCCGCGACCATCTGGGCGCCTACGACCTCGCCTGGTACGGCGCCGGCGCCCTCTGCGTCCTCGCCGCCGGAATGTCCTGGGCGATCGGGCGTTACAAAGAGCGATGAACGAGCTTTACGTGCTGCCGCTGGTCGTCAGGATCGAGCGGGCCACGCCCCCGGAGCGCACCGACGCGCTGGAAGCCGCCGCCATGGCCGTGCTGGGCCTGCTCGACGACCCGGGGGAGTGGGCCGCCGAGCTGCGCGCCTGGCAGGCCACCGGCAAGATCCGCAAGGTGGTGCGCCGGGCGCGGGGCGCCGAGTGGCGGCGGGCGGTCGCGCTGCCCGGCCGCACGATCGAGCACCGCACGGCGGAGGTGCGCGTCCACCCGCCCGTTCCGCTCGACGGCTGGCCGCGCGACCTCGCCCGGCTGCAGGTGGGCGGCACCGAGCTGGCCGACACCGCCGAGCCGGGCCCCGCCGGGCCGCCGATCCTGTGGGCCAACCCCGGGCTCGCGATGTCCGCGGGCAAGGCCATGGCGCAGGCCGGGCACGCCGCCCAGCTGGCCTGGTGGGCCAGCGACGCGGCCGAGCGGGCGGCCTGGCGGGCGAACGGCCTGGGGGTGTCCGTCCGCACCGCGGCCGCGCACGACTTCGGCGCCAGGGTGGCCGCCGGGCTGCCGGTGGTGCGCGACGCCGGGTTCACCGAGATCGAGCCGGGTTCGTGCACGTTCGTCGCGGACGCGCCCTGGCTCCTCGGCCGCGTGGCCGGGCCGCGTGGCTAGGTCGTGAACAGGGTGGCTACCGGATCGTGAACACGTCGGCCAGCACGCCGCCCGCCGGGGTGATCCGGGCGGGCGACGGGCTGTCGTAGACGACCATGAGCTGGCCGTCCGCCAGCCGCGCCAGGCCCTCCGGGTGGTCGCAGCCCAGGCCGTACGGCAGCTCCAGCACGGTCTCCAGGTCGTCGGCGGGCACGACGCCGTGCCGCGCCGCGGGCCGCCAGCGCGTCACGCGCACCGGGCCGTCGAGGGCCATGGTGGGGCGGGTGAGCAGGAGCAGCGTGTCGCCGTCCGGGCACAGGTCCCGTACGCCGAGCCCGTCCAGGTCCAGGAAGTGCTTGCGGTACGGCTCCCGTACGCGCAGCCGCCGGCCGGAGTCGGCGAGCCGCAGCTCCAGCACCACCGCCCAGCCCCGCAGGACGGGGCCGCGCAGCCCGAGGTAGACCCGCCCGGACACGACCGCGATGCCCTCGACGTCGAAGCCGTTGTCCTTGCCCGGCAGCGCCAGGAACGGCGCCAGGTGGCGGTCCTCGCGCAGGTGCGTCGTCAGGTCGTCCCGGCCGCCCAGGACCGCGCCCGGCGCCGGGGCCCCGTCGCGGAGGGGCAGCCTGGCCAGGATGAACCGGTTGTCCTCCCTGACCACGGTGGCCAGGCGGTCGGCGGCCTTGTCGGGGTCCTTCGACTTGACCCGTCTGCGCTTGAGGCTGTGGGAGCCGACCAGCCACAGGTGGCCGTCCGCCCTGGCCAGGCCCTCGATGTCGGCCTCGTCGTCCGGGCCCGCGGGCAGGTCGACGTACTCGGCCAGCCGGAAGGTGCGCTGCGCTCCGAAGTGGTCACCGGTCCACGTCAGGTGCTCGAAGGTCGCGGTCTCGTCGCCGGCGACCCAGAGGCCGGTCGTGCTCTGCCGGATCGCCGAGAGGTTCGTGTGCGTGTGCGACGCCTGCGACGCGTGGTCGAATCGCAGCTCCACCTGTTCCACCACGCCATGATTGCACTTCGGTTGCTTCTCGGGCGCGATGGCGGGATATGTCGTACGCTCCCGTCGTGCTCGATGGGGAAGATGAGATCAAGGGTTCCGGAGTGAGAACCGCGCCCAGATCAGGTGCCCTTGTTTCTCCGCCCAAACGCTCCCGCATCGGTGACATCCGCATGCGGGTGGTGTACCGGGGGCTCGCCGTGGTCGCCGCCGTCGCGGCGGCCGCCGCCACGCTGATCGTGGTGCTCCCGTCAGAGCCGGACGAGGTCGCCGCGGGGCCGGTAACCGCGCCGCCGGCCGCGCCGCCCTCGTCCGGCTCTTCACCCGCGCCGGCCTCCGCTGTGCCGTCTTCCGGGCCGTCCGCTGTGTCGCCCTCGGCCTCGCCGACCGGCCCCGACCAGGCCGGGGGCGGGCCCACGCCGAACCCGGGCACCTCCCTCGCCCCCGGCTACACCGCCATGGAGGCCCTGTACGCCGACCCGCGCGTCCCCCGCCTGACCGGCGAGGTCAAGCGCATGAACCTGCCGGCCCCGTCCACGAAGGTCGTCGGCGACCGGCGCACCGGCCTGGCCGCGCCCCGGCTGCCGAAGCCGTGGAAGACGTACCGGGCGGCGCCGTTCACCACCCGGCAGATGCTGCCCCCGCAGCGCGGCACCAGCCTGCGCGGCATGTTCGTCACCTGCCCCCTCCCGATCATGGAACAGGAGTCCCCGCGCGACACGGCGCTCCTGGCCGCCCGCTGGACCCTCAACCACCACCCCGACGGCAGCAAGATCCACTGGCTGGCCTCGCAGCCGGTCAAGCGCGGCTGGATGCTCGTCTACCAGATCACGTACGGCAGGCACAGCTCCCGCGCGGCCGTCGTGGTGATGGACGGGGGAATGAGCAAGCCCGGTCTGGCGTTCGTCACCATGCCAGACTCGCAGCGCAAGCAGTGGCATGAGATCGGCCGCGTGGTCTCAGGGGTGCGTGTCCTAGGCTAGAAAGATCATGATGTGCGGCGATGTGGGGGAGTGACGCCGTGGAACGCTCTGGACCGCCGCAGGCCCCGGACAAAGGCAAGGGCAAGCCGCCCTGGCGCTCGGAAGGCCTGCCCGGCACGCCCGGAGGACGACCCAAGATCAACTGGTGGCGGTTCGTCGTCACGCTGCTCGTGGTGTACGCCGCCTTCTTCGTCGTCTCGTCGTTCGTCGACAGCGGATCGGTCGAGACGATCTCGTACACGGAGTTCACCAAGCAGGTGAACGCCAAGAACGTCAAGGACATCTACGCCCAGGGCCTGTCGGTCGAGGGCGACCTGAGGGCGGCGGCGAAGAACCCCGAGAGCGGCGAGTCGTACACGAGGTTCGCCACCGAGATCCCGGCGTTCGCCAACACCGACCAGCTCGACCAGCAGCTCGCCACCGGCCAGGTCGAGATCACCTCGCAGCCGATCACCCGCGGCTTCTGGTCCAACCTGCTGCTGTCGCTGCTGCCCGTGCTGCTGCTGGCCGGCCTGTGGATCTGGGTCATGCGGCGGGGCGCCAGCATGATGGGCGGCGGCCTGGGCGGGCTCGGCAAGTCGAAGGCGGCCAAGCCGGTCGAGGCGGGGAAGGTGCGGGTCACGTTCGACGACGTCGCCGGCATCGACGAGGTGGAGAACGAGCTCGTCGAGATCGTCGACTACCTCAAGGACCCCGGCAAGTACCGCCGGCTCGGCGCCAAGCTGCCCAAGGGCGTGCTGCTCGCCGGCCCGCCGGGCACCGGCAAGACGCTGCTGGCCAGGGCGGTCGCGGGCGAGGCGAAGGTGCCGTACTTCTCGGCGTCGGCGTCGGAGTTCATCGAGATGATCGTCGGGGTGGGCGCCTCGCGCGTGCGCGACCTGTTCGAGGAGGCGCGGAAGGTGGCGCCGTCGATCGTCTTCATCGACGAGATCGACGCCATCGGGCGCGCCCGTGGCGGGGCCGGCGGCATCGGCGGCCACGACGAGCGCGAGCAGACGCTCAACCAGATCCTCACCGAGATGGACGGCTTCTCCGGCGCCGAAGGCGTGATCGTCATCGGGGCCACCAACCGTCCCGAGATCCTCGACCCGGCGCTGCTGCGGCCGGGGCGGTTCGACCGTACGGTGCAGGTGGGCCTGCCCGACGCGGCCGGGCGCACGGCGATCCTCGGCGTGCACACGCGCGGCGTGCCGCTCGACCCGGAGGTCGAGCTCGAACGGCTGGCCAAGACCACGCCCGGCATGACCGGCGCCGACCTGGCCAACCTCGTCAACGAGGCCGCCCTGCTGGCCGCCAAGCGCGGCAAGGAGAAGGTCGCCACGGACGACTTCGCCGACGCGCTGGAGAAGCTGCAGCTCGGCGCGGCCCGGAGCATCGTGATGCCCGAGGAGGAGCGCACCCGCACCGCCTACCATGAGGCCGGCCACGCCCTGCTCGGCATGCTCCAGCCCGGTGCCGACCCGGTCAGGAAGATCTCGATCATCCCGCGCGGCCGCGCTCTCGGCGTCACGCTGTCCACCCCTGACACCGACCGCTACGCCTACGACGAGCAGTACCTCCGCGGCCGCATCACCGGCGCGCTCGGCGGCATGGCGGCCGAGCAGGTCGTCTTCGGCGTCATCACCACCGGCGCCGAGAACGACCTCGAACAGGTCACCATGATCGCCCGCGGCATGGTCGGCCGCTGGGGCATGTCGGACAAGGTGGGCCCGCTGACCATCCTGCCCGGCGACGGCCAGCGGCCGCAGGCCTCGCCCGTCACCCTCGCCATGGTCGACGAGGAGGCGCGGCGCATCGTCGAGCAGTGCTACGAGCGCGCCGTCCAGGCGCTCGGCGACAACCGCGACAAGCTCGACGCCATCGTGGCGGCCCTGCTGGAGCACGAGACGCTCGACGAGGCCAGCGCGTACGCCGCCGCCGGCCTCGCCGACCGGTCCACCGTCACAGCGGACAAGTAGCACTTTTTCCGAATAATTAGCCCAAGACCGGCGTTGTCCGGGGCCGGTCTTGGGAAGCCCCTCCCCTGAGGACGAATCGGGGGAGAGCGGTGACGCTGCAGGACGAGCTACTCGAGCAGCTCGGCGAACCGGGGGTCGAGCAGGTCGCCGGGATGCTCGGTGCCGGTCCCGGCAAGGCTCGCGACGTCCTGCTGGCCGTCACCGGCGCGGTCGTCGGCGGCCTCGCCCGCAACACCCGCCACCCCGACGGCGCCGACGCCCTCCGCGGGGCGCTCGACGACCACGTCGACGCCGACCCGTTCAACGGCGACGTGGCGTCGCTGACCCGCGACGGGCACGGCATCCTCGCGCACGTGCTCGGCGGGCAGGGCACCGAACACGTGGCGACCCGGCTGGCGCGGCTGTGCGCGGTCGACACCGGGCGGATCATGAAGCTGCTGCCCCTGGTCGCGCCCATGGTCCTGTCGCTGCTCGCCGATCGGGCGGCCGAGCGGGGCATGGACGCCTCGGCGGTGGCCGACGATCTCGACAGGGAGCGGGCGGCGATCCCCGCCGGACTGGCGCAGGCGCTGGACGGGGTGCTGGACGAGGTCTTCGGCGGCGGGTACGGCGCGTTCGGCGGGCTGGGCGCGTACGGGGAGCTCGAACCGGGCGAGTCGCGCGACGCCCTGGAGCAGCCCGGCCGGGAGGGGGCGCGGAGCGCGCTGGAACGGCGCGCGCGCGGCACCGTCGACCCCGGCGGGTGACGACGGCGTGGAGAAGCGTGCGGACTCCCGCGGCCAGACGCGCGCGGCGCCGCCGGTAGGCTGGTGCGGTGATCGTTCTGGCCTCCGCTTCTCCGGCCCGGCTGGCGCTCCTGCGCAGCGCCGGCCTCGACCCCAAGGTGATCGTCAGCGGGGTCGACGAAGACGCCTACTCCGCCCACAGCCCCGCCGCCCTCAGCCTCGTGCTGGCCAGGGCCAAGGCGGAGGCGGTCGCGAGCGGGCTCGACGAGGGGCTGGTCATCGGCTGCGACACGATCCTCGAACTCGACGGCCGCCCGTACGGCAAGCCGGCCACCGAGGCCGAGGTCGTCGAGCGCTGGCGGCTCATGCGGGGCCGCACCGGCCGGCTCGTCACCGGCCACTGCGTGATCGACGTGCCGAGCGGGCGGCAGGCGGCCGAGGTGGCGCGCACGGTGGTGCGGTTCGGCGAGCCGTCGGAGGAGGAGATCGCCGCCTACGCCGCCTCCGGTGAGCCGCTCGGCCTGGCCGGGGCGTTCAGCATCGAGGGGCGCGGCGGGTGGTTCGTGGAGGGCATCGAGGGCGACCACGGCAACGTGCTCGGGCTCTCGCTGCCGCTGCTGCGCGAGCTGCTCGCGGAGCTGGGCTACGCGGTGACGGCGTTCTGGCGCTAGCCTGCCGGGCATGCGATCACTGCGTGACTTCGCCTCCGGGGTCGGCTTCTTCCTCCAGGGGTTCGGGTGGGTGGCCCGGCATGGGCGGTGGTGGGCGTTCGGGCTGATCCCGGCGCTGATCGCGTTCGCCATCTACGTCGTGGCGCTGATCTACCTCGGCACCAACGCCGGCGAGCTGGCCGAGTTCCTGACCCCGTTCGCCGACACGTGGGGCTGGCGCGAGCTGTTCCGCACGCTTGTCGGCATCGCGCTGTTCGTCGGCGGGCTGGCGCTGGCGGTCCTGACGTTCGCGGCGGTCACGCTGGTCATCGGGGAGCCGTTCTACGAGCGGCTGTCGTCCGCGGTCGACGTGCTCGACGACGAGGTGGAGCAGCCGTGGTGGCGTACGCTGCCGCGCTCGATCCGCGACAGCCTGGTGACGCTGTTCTACGTGCTGCTGTTCACGATTCCGCTGTTCTTGCTCGGGTTCGTGCCCGTGGTGGGGCAGACGGTGGTGCCGGTGCTGGGCGCCGCTGTGTCCGGATTTTTCCTGACAGTGGAGCTCACGACGCTGGCCATGGAACGGCGGGGCATGATCCGCAAGCAGCGGTTCAAGGTTCTGCGCGCGAACCTGGCCAGCACGATCGGGTTCGGCGTGGCGGTGTTCCTGCTGTTCCTGGTGCCGCTGGCCGCGGTGATCGCCATGCCGGCCGCCGTGGCGGGCGCAGCGCTGCTCGTACGAACCCGCCTGCTCCCCACCACGGTTGCCCCGCCCGCCCCGCCCGGCTCGGGCTGACGTTCGAGGGCCCGGCCACTCCCGCCGAGGTGTCGTGCGGCGCGGCGCCGAGGCTCGTGCGGCGGGGCGGCTGAGGCTCGCGAGGCGCGTTCGTCCACAGGCCGGGCCGGACGACGTCCGTCGTCCCCAGAACCGCTTTCGGGGCCACGGGACACCTCGCCGGCCGGGCACCCTTACGGGCCATGACGACCAACACCTCGCCCCCGTCGCCCCCGTCCCGCTCGTCCTCCTCCTCCTCCTCGCCATCCTCGTCCCCCTCGCCGTTCTCCTCGTCGTCCGCCGCCGACCCGTTCCCCGACGGCCGCCTCACCCTGACCAGCCCCGCCGACATCCTGGCCGCCATCCCCTACCTCGTCGGCTTCCATCCCACCGGCAGCCTGGTCGTGATCGGCCTCACCCGCGGCCAGGCCACGATGGTGGTCAGATGGGGCCTGCCGATCCCGCCCGGCGCCCTGGCCCCGCTCCCGCCGCTGTTCGCCCGCGAGGGCGTCACCCAGGTCGTCATCGTCGGCTACGGCACCGGTGCGGCGGTCACCCCGGCGGTCGACGAGGCCAGGCTCCTGGCGGCCCGGGCGGGGGTGCGGGTCGCGGAAGCGCTGCGCGCCGACGAGGGCCGCTACTGGTCATACGTGTGCGATCTGCCGGCCTGCTGCCCGCCCGAGGGCACCCGCCACGACCCCACCGCCAGCCGGGTCGCC
>DASUCK010000139.1:0-2795 GCA_036276095.1 Nonomuraea sp.
GCCGAGCAGCGTGGAGGCCAGGATGGGGCCGATGATGCCGCCGATGCTCCAGCCGACGAGCATGAGGCCGTAGATGGCGCCCGCGTTCTTGACCCCGAAGTAGTCGCCCGCCGTCGCCGGCATTGTGCCGAAGCCGCCGCCGTAGGCGAGGTAGATGACCGCGGCCAGGATGAAGAACAGCACCGGGTTGCCCAGGTGCGGCATCAGGATCAGGCACACGCCCTGCAGGCCGAGCATCGCGGCGAACGCCGGCATCCGACCCAGGTAGTCCGACGCGGCGGCCCACACGATCCGGCCGGCGCCGTTGAACACGGCGAGCACGCCCACCACGGTGGCGGCGCCCGCAGCGGAGTAGCCGGCGATCTCCTGGGCGGACCCGGCCGCCTGCGAGATCAGCGCGATGCCGGCGGTGACGTTGAGGGTGAGGATCGCGGTCAGGAGGTACCACTGCTTGGTGCGCAGCGCCTCGCCCTGCGTGTAGTCGCGCGCGACCGTCCCGGCGCCGTCGCCGCCGGTCTCGAAGCCGGGGACCGTGTAGCCCTCCGGCGGGTTCTTGAAGAACGCTGCGCCGACGAGTGACATGACGAGGTAGGCGACGCCCAGCGGCAGGAACGCCCGCGTGGGCGTGTCCGGGTTCTGGGCGATCAGCCACTGCGCCACCGGGGACGTCAGCACCGCACCGAACCCGAAGCCGCCGACCGCCAGACCGGTGATCAGCCCGCGCTTGTCGGGGAACCACTTCTGCAGCATGGCGATCGGCACGATGTAGGCCAGGCCGAGGCCGAAGCCGGAGATCACGCCGTAGCCGAGCACGAGCAGCCACAGCTCGTCACGGCTCCCGGCGGCGGCGGCCAGCAGGATGCCGGCGGCGTAGACGACCCCGCCGATGAGCGCGACGATGCGCGGGCCCTTCTTGTCCTGGATCCGGCCCCCCAGGTAGGTGCCGACGAAGATCATCCCGATCGTCACCGTGAACGGGAGCGAGGACTCGACCGACGAGAGCTGGAACGGCTCGGCGTCCTTCAGCGCCTTGGCGAACACGCTCCACGCGTAGACGGCGCCGATCGAGAACTGCAGCAGGAGCGCAGCTCCCACCAGGAGCCAGCGCCCCTTGGTCTGGTCGGTGCCGCTGCCGGCGCCGGTGCGGGTCGTGTCGGTGGTACGCGCGTCGTCCGCCATCGTTCTTCCCCGTTCATCCCCCGCCCGGACGGCGGGACGTCGTCTCACTGCGGGTGGTGCCCCGTGGTCCCCTTCGCCATGCGCTCGCGCTGCGGCACCACGGTGTACTTCGGGTCCTTCGCCGAGGCCATGCCGGCCTCGAAGACACCGAAACGCGTGCACCACGAGCCCGCCATCAGCGCGACGCCCGACAGCGCGGAGACCGTGCGGCTGCGCCCGCCGACCAGGGCCCCGACCGCGCCGGCCGCCGTGAGGGTCTTCGCGGCCCGCATCCAGCGACCGGCGACCCCCTCGTGCAGCGGCTCGGCGGTGATGCCCATCGAGCGCTCCATCTGCTGCTCCATCGCCAGCTCGGCCGTCGCGCCCAGCACCGCGAGCCTCCTGGCGGGACCAGCCTGCGCGACGGGCGCGGCGAGCATGCCCAGCCCCCCCGACGCGGCCGCCGCCGAGCTCACGAAGACGAACGGCAGCTCCTTGTACGCCGCGTGCCAGGACGGTGTGGCGGTGTCCGCGAGCAGCACCGCGGTGTACGCCGCGACCGGCGGCGCCGTGAGCGCACCGACCACACCGGCCGGTCGGCCCAGCGCCGAGAGCAGCCGCAGCGGCCCGCGGCGCGCGCCGGTGGGCAGCATGTCGACGACCTCGGCGGCGGCGGCGGCACCGGCGAACGGACCGTAGAGCGAGAGGATCCAGGTGCCCACCGACATCGGCGAGGTGAGCTTGGCGGTCCGCAGCATGTTGAGGAAGCGCTCCGGGCGGCCGAGGTCGTGGACGAGCGCGGCCATGCTGAAGCCCAGCGCGCCCAGGGCCCCCAGGCGGCTCGCGCGCCGCAGCGCCGGCCGGTCGGTCAGGTCGGCGCCCGCCGCGAGCAACGACGACCCGGCCGCGAGCCCTCCGGAGAACAGGTAGGCGGCGATGTCGTGCTCCCACGGCGCCGGCTTCACGATCGGCCGCCCGTAGTAGGAGCTGAACTCCGCCTCCGGCACCATCGAGACCTCGCCGCCGCCCTTGCGCCCGGCGCGCGGGGACCCGTCGCGGTGGCGGCTGCCCCGGCGCTGCGCCTCGGTCACCGCACCCACCCGGGCCCCGCCCTCCTGGGCGTCGGTGCGCGCGAGTCCCTGCACGGCGCTGGTGGTCTTGTCGTGCGGGTGCTGGGTCATCCTCGCCTCCCGACGAACGAGACCACGGCGGCGGCGAGCAGCGCACCGGCGGCCGCGGTCGCCCGGTTGAACATCTGCGGGAGGTCCTTGGTGGTGACGACCGGGTCCGGGGGCAGGCCGTAGACCTCGGGCTCGTCGAGCAGCAGGAAGAACGCCCCGTTGCCGCCGACGCCGTCCTCGGGGTCGTTGCCGTAGAGGCGGGCGTCCATCACCCCGGCCTCGTGCAGCCGGTCGACCCGCTCCTGGGCCCGCTCCCGCAGCTCCTCGACGTCGCCGAACTGGATCGACTCGGTGGGGCAGGCCTGCGCGCACGCGGGCCGCTGGTCGTCGCGCAGCCGGTCGTAGCACAGCGTGCACTTCTGGGCGATCCCCACGTTCTTGGCGCCGTCCGGCCCCTGGCGACGGTCGATGACGCCGTACGGGCAGGCCGCGACGCAGTAGCCGCAGCCGTTGCAG
>DASUCK010000140.1:0-3392 GCA_036276095.1 Nonomuraea sp.
TCGCGCACCGCCTGCGCCAGCCGGCGCACCAGCGCGTTGGCCGCGGGATCCCGCCGCGACCCGTGCGCCGCGAGCACCCGCGCCCGGCTCACGAGCCGACCGCCAGGGCGACCAGCTCGGCCGTCGGCTGCTCGCGGCCGCTGATCGAGGTCCGCCGCCCGGCGCGGCCCACCAGCCGCTGGTAGAAGTCGCTCAGCCCCTCACCCGGCACGCGCTCGGCCGCCCAGCGGACCAGGAGCGGCCTCACCGCCTCGAGCAGCTCCTCGGTCCGGACGTCGGCCCGGAAGAGGTCCACCACCCGGTCGCCGCCGAGCCCGCCGCCGACGTAGACGTTGTAGAGTCCGAGGGAGCGGCCCACGAAGGCGACGTCCGCCGTGTAGGGACGGGCGCAGCCGTTGGGGCAGCCCGTCATCCGGATGGTGAGCGGCTCGTCCCGCAGGCCGAGCGCCGTCAGCTCCGCCTCGAACCGGTCGAGCAGGTCGGGAATCGCCCGCTCGGACTCGGCCACGGCGAGACCGCAGGTCGGGAGCGCGGGGCAGGCCATGGAGAAGCGGCGGGCGGCGGACAGCTCCTGCGCCGGCGTCACGCCGTGCTCCCGCAGGATCCTCTCCACCGCCTTCATGCCGGTGTCATCGAGGCCGGTGAGCAGGACGTTCTGCTGCCCGGTGAGCCGCACGCCCGGCCGGAGGCTCGCCACGATCGCGTGGAGCGCGGTCTTGAGCCGGTGGCCCGGGGCGTCGGTGATCCGCCCGCTCTGCACGAAGACGCCGTAGAACCACCGGCCGTCGGGCTGCCGGTGGCGGCCAAGGTGGTCGTGGTAGGGCAGGGAGGGCAGCGCCACGGGAGGCGTGAGCGGGAAGGCCGCCCGGCGCTCGAACTCGGCGCGGAAGCGGTCCATGCCCCACTCGGCGAGGAGATACTTGAGCCGGGCGTGGCGGCGGTCGGCGCGGTTGCCGTGGTCGCGGAAGATCCCGGCGACGATGCGCACCGCCTCCACCGCGTGCTCGGGCGTCACGAAGCCGAGCGGCTGCGCCAGCCGCGCGGTCGTGTCGGCCTTGTGGTGGGTCATCCCGAGGCCGCCGCCGACCAGCAGGTTGAAGCCCCGCACTGCGCGCCCGTCGAGGATGGCCACGAGGCCCGCGTCCTGGGACCAGATGTCCACGCAGTTGTCGCTGGCGAGCGCGACCCCGGTCTTGAACTTTCGCGGGAGGTAGACGTCGCCGTAGAAGGGCTCCTCCTCTTCCGTCGTCACCTGCCGTTCGCCGTCGAGCCAGATCTCGTGATAGGCCCGCGAAGCCGGCCGGAGTCGCTCGGCGATGCCGCGCGCGGCCAGGCGGACGGCCGCATGGGCCTCGTCGTCCACCGGCGCCGGGCAGCCCATGACGTTGCGGGACACGTCGCCGCAGGCGGCCAGGGTCGTCATCAGCCGCCGGTTCACCTCGGCGATGGTGGCCTTGAGCCCGGCCTTCAGCACACCGTGGAACTGGAAGCCCTGCCGGGTGGTGACCCGGAGGGTTCCGTTGCCCCACCGGTCGCCGATCTCTTCGAGCGCCAGGTACTGGTCGGCGTCCAGCGCCCCTCCCGGCAGCGCCACCCGCACCATGAACGAGAACGCTTTCCCGGCGCCGTCGTCCCGGCGCTTCCTGGCGTCGCGATCGTCCTGCTGGTAGGTGCCGTGGAACTTGAGCAGGGTGACGTCGTCGCCCTCGAAGTGCCCGGCGTCGGTCCCCAGCGCCTCCCTGATGGTGCCACGGAGACGCCGGCTTTCCCGCTTGGCCGCCTCGACTTTGGACTCCCTGGACATGCATGCTCCTGTATGGACGGCGGGACAGCGGGACAGCGGGACAGCGGGACCGCGGGAGGGCGTGTCACCCTGAGCGAAGCGAAGGGGACCATGCCGGCAAGCCCTCCTTCACTTCGCTCCCGATGGAACGGCGCCCCGCCGTCCCGCCGTCCCTCCCTGCCGCATGCAGCCCGCACTCGAGCTTCGTCCGCCCCCGCCAGCGGCCGTCCCGGGTGTACTCGCCGGTCGTGCTCCCGGCGACGGGCAGGGTGCAGTGGGTGCAGCCGAGGCTGGGGTAGCCCCGGTCGTGCAGCTCGTTGTAGGGCACGTCGTGGCGCTGCACGTACTCCCACACCAGGGCCCGGTCCCAGCTCGCCAGCGGGTTCACCTTGAGCAGCTGGTACTGCCAGTCCCACTCGACCACCCGGAGGCCCGCCCGCGAGGGCGACTGGCTCCGCATCAGCCCGGTCACCCACACGTCCACCTCGGCGAGCGCCTCGCGCATCGGCTCGACCTTGCGGAGCGTGCAGCAGGTGTCGGGTTCCCGGACCCACAGCTCGGCCCCGTAGCGCTCCTCCTGTGCCGCCGGCGTGAGCGCGGTGGCGCGCCGCTCGAAGCGCAGGTGCGGATACCGGGCGGCGAGCCGGTCCCGCAGCCGGAGGGTCTCCGGGAAGAGGAAGTCGGTGTCGAGGTAGAGCACGCGCAGCGGGACGCCATGGCGCGCGACCATGTCCACCAGGGCGCAGCCCTCCATGCCGAAGCCGGTGGTCACCGCCACCCGCCGCTCGGCGAAGCGGGCCAGCATCCAGGCCACGATCCGCTCGGGCGGGGAGTCCTCGCCGATCTCGTTGTCGTCGTCCCGTACGATCCGCATCCGCACTCCGGCGCTCACGCGACCTCGACCACCGAAAAACAAAAGGCCCGCAGGACATCCTGCGGGCCGGGTACAGCGGTACACTCCGAGGCGCGCTAGGTAGTCCCGTCGGGGTAATGACCGGCCATACAACAACACGCCGCCGCCATCAGCTGCGAGGCGGAGGAGTGAAGCCGGAGACGACGGGCGCCGGAAGTGCTCATGAGTCCTAGGCTAGCGCGCACCGGAAGGCTTGTCAACGGCTCAGTAGCCGGTGCTGTCGGCCGGAGCGGCCGGATCGGCCGGGACGGTGGTGCTGTCCATCGTCTCCTCGGCCGCGGGAACCTCGACGGCGGGCTCCTCGGCGGGGACGGTCTCCTCCACGGCGGGCTCCTCGACCGGCGCGGCCGCGTCGGCCGGGACGGTGTCGGTGTTCACCATGGTGGTGTCCTCGACCATCGTGGTGTCGGCCGGGGCGGCCACGTCCGGGGCATCGGCGGTCTCGGGCGCCGGCGCGGCACCGGTGTCGGTCTGCTTGCTGCACGCCGCCACGGTGAACGCGGCGACCAGGGAAAGCAGCAGAGAACGGGGCATCTGGTCAGCTCCTGTCGAGTGAGTTGAACAACATCGGAATGGGTCTCCGAACGGCGCCAATGTACCTCGGGAACGGCGTTTCCATAAGGGCAGGGGCGCCGTCGCCCGGAGCCGGCGACGGATGTCGTTGTGGATCAATGCGTTATGCTGTCGGCAGGGCTC
>DASUCK010000141.1:0-4692 GCA_036276095.1 Nonomuraea sp.
TGAGGTCGCGTAGCTCGGGCAGTACCAGCCCGGCGGCGGTCTGAGCGGCGGCCAGCCGGTCGCGCAGCTGGCGCACCTGTCCGGTGGCGCGCTCGCGCTCGGCCGCGGCGGCGTGGGCCCGCTGTTCGGCGGTGGCGGCGCCGGGGTCGAGAAACCCGGGAACAGCGGTTGGCACTGAGAATGATCATGGTTCGGAATCGGGGGGCCGGGTCTCGATGTGGTGAAGGTACGGCGGGCGGCTGGTGGGGGTCTGGGACGATTTGAAGCATGGCGCGTGGTGATGGCGGTGGCCGGGATGGCCGGGGCGAGCCCGAGTGGCGGCCGGTGGCCGACGTGGACATGATGACCGCGGTCGTGCTGGAGCAGCTGGGTGCCAACCGCGATCAGTTGCGGACTTTGGAGCCGGCTCGGCGGGCTCCGCATCTGCTGGACGACCACACCGTGGGGCGGATCAAGCAGGTGTTCGGGCAGCAGCGCGATGACCTTTGGTTGTGGGTCGAGACCGGTGAGCGCTGGCAGGCTCAGGACCTGACTGCGGCCGAGGCTGCGAAGGTCGATCAGTACGTGGCCGCGGTGGAGGCGTTCGCGGCGAGCAACACGGTCATCCTGGCGCAAGCTGCGCGCGCTGGATTTCCGCTGCAACAACACCGCCTTTCAGCCGGTGATGGACGCCTTGGCGCTGCTGGAGCGTTACGCCGATTCCGAGGCCGTCTTCTACGACGCCTCCGAGACGGTGCCGATCGAGCACGTGGTGGCGCAACCCCGAGGCCGACCTGCCGGCCGACTTCGACGACAACCGGGACGTGCACTACAAGGCCCTGAAGAAACCTCGTGATCCAGCGGCGTTCATCGCCGACCTGCAGCGCCGCCACACCACAGTCCTCGACCGGCTGGACGAGGCGATGCGCAAGGGCACCACCGGCGGCGTGAAGATTACGCGGAAGAAGGGCGAGTCGTGGATCAGCGTCCCGCCGCTGGGCAAGCAGAAGGAGCCGACAGGCCTCAAGGCGCTGAAGGCGGAGATCTCCCGCCGGTGGGGCGTGATCGACCTGCTGGACGTGCTCAAAGACGTCGCCCATGTCACCAGCTGCACCGACGCCTTCACCTCGGTGGCCTCGCGCACTGTCATCGACCCTGCGGTGATCCAGAGACGGCTGTTGCTGTGCCTGTACGGGCTGGGCACGATGTCGGGATCAAGCGGGTGGCTGACGGCGTGGCCGCGGCCGCGCTGCCGCCCGGGCAGCTTGACAACGAGGCGGCGCTGCGACGAGCCCGCCGGCTGTTCATCAACCCCAACAACCTGCGCGAGGCGATCCGCCTCATCGTCAACGCAACCCTGAAGGCGCGCGACACGCTGCTGTGGGGCGAAGCTACCTCGTGCGCGTCCGACTCGTGCAAGGTCGGGTCGTGGTCGGCGAATTTCATGACCGAGTGGCATGAGCGCTACCACGGGCCGGGAATCATGGTGTATTGGCACGTCGAACGGCGGTCGGTGTGCATCTACAGCCAGGTGACGTCCACGACCGCCTCCGAGGTGGCCTCGATGATCGAGGGCCTGCTGCGGCACCTGACCGACGCCGAGATCGATCGCCAGTACACCGACACCCACGGCGCCTCGATCGTCGGATTCGCCTTCTCCGAACTGCTGAGCTTCAAGCTGCTTTACGGCAAGGCTGGCGACCTGACTGGAGACGACCGGGAGAACGTTGAAGTCTCCGCGCTGGCGCTGCACCTGGTCGCGGCCGCGATCTCCTACCTCGACACGCGCCTGATTCAGGTCGTGCTACGCGATCCGGCCTGGCGAAACGGCTGAGCCCGGCCGACCGGCGCGGGCTGACCGCGCTGTTCTGGTCCCATCTGAACCTGTACGGACGCTTCGAGCTCGACATGAACCGCCACCTGGAGTTGGACGGCGTCGCGCTCAGCCCGCCCGGCTAATCGAGCGCAACACTGGTCAGGCGGGAGCCGGAACCTAGCATGATCTGCTGGCGGCCGGCGTTGGCCAGGCCTTGAGGAGGTCCTGGGCGGCCTGTGGCAGCTGCGGCGCGCACGTCACGCCCGCCGGGCTCGATCCGGAGGGCGCGGTGGTGCCGCGGCCAGTCGTCGTTGATCGGGAGGAGAGAGTTCAAGTTGTAGTTGCGGCTGCGGCCGGCATCTGCATGTCTGGGAAGTCCTGTCCTGTTGAAACCCGTTCGATGAGGGTCAGCAGAGCCTCTTTCCCGCCATTGGTTCCTGCCCAACGACTCACCTGGCAGGCGGCTTCGGCGTACACTTGGGGATTCGCTGATGCCGCGCGCAGCCAGTCATCGAGTGTCGCCGGCAAGGGCCGGCGGGAGTCGAGCAGGCAGCGGTCGCCGGTGGGGACGAGGTATCGGGGATCGTCACTGACCAGGACGGCCAGGCCCTCGTCGAACCACTGAGGGACTTCGGCATCGTCCAGACGGGCGTGAAGCTCCACATGGGTCAGCTCGTGCGAGGCGATCACGGGATCGACGCCGCGCGGAGACAGCATCACCGACCGGTTGAGCACGGCGATGCCGCGTTCCCGGCCGCCGCCGATCCTGCGGTAGCAGTTCTCCGCCAGGCATACGAGGATGTCAGGCGTGCTTGCCCGTCCGCCGAAGAAGTCGCGTACCCGCTTGTTCGCCTGCTCGACGGCCTCCACCACCTGCCGGCGCTCGGCCGGCGTCAGGCCCGGTTCGGCGTACACGCCGGGCTGGAGCCGCTCCAGGCCATAACAGCCGGGACAGGTGGTGGCCGCGACGGACGGGAAGGCGATCGCGGTCAGCGCCACCGCTGCGGTGAGGAGAACCGCGATGATCGCGCCGGCGATCCACCAGCCTCTCCGGTGGCGGCTTGCCCCCCGAGGGATCAAGGGCATGTGAACCTCCTTGGCGGTTGGATGTCTGAGTGGCCCGAGGCCAGGCCGTGCTCGTAGGCATAGATGACGGCGCGCACCCGCGTGGGTAGCCCGAGTTTGCGCAAGAGATTCGCGACGTGGTTCTTGACCGTGCCTTCCTCGATGGTCAGGGCTCGGGCTATCTGCGCGTTGCTCAGCCCGTGGGCCAGGTGCCGGAGCACCTCGAGCTCACGAGCGGTGAGCCGCTGTTGCGCGTCGGCGGCGGAGGCGGGCGACAGGCTCGCGAAGCGGTGGATCAACCGGGTGGTGACCTGAGGGTCCACCAGTCCGTGCCCGCGGTGCAGCGCTCGCACCGCCTCCAGGAGCAGTTCAGGGTCGCTGTCCTTGAGCAGGAACCCCGACGCCCCCGACTGGAGTGCCCCGAAGAGGTACTCATCGGTGTCGAACGTCGTCAGCGCGAGCATTCGCGGTGGAGTTTCCACGCCGGCCAGTTGCCGGATCGCGGAGATCCCGTCGACGTACGGCATGCGCAGGTCCAGCACCACCACATCGGGGCGCCGCCACAGCGCCTGGTGGACGGCCTCGGCTCCGTCGGCCGCCTCACCGATTACCTTGATGTCGGGCTCGCCGTCCAGTGTCACGCGCAATGCGTCACGTACGGCCGGCTGATCATCGGCGATCACCACTCGAATCGTCACGCCGCCCTCCTTGAACCGACAGGCCTGATCGGCACGACGGCCTCCACTTGCCAACCGTGATCCTGCCGCGGGCCTGCCACGAACGTGCCGCCATGTTGGTCCACACGTTCGCGCATGCCTCTGATGCCCCGCCCCTCCGCTCCGGCACGGCCGTGGCCGTCGTCGGTGATCGAGACCGTCACCGCGGCCGGGTCGCACACCACGCGCACGTCCACGTGGCTGGCTCCGGAATGGCGGACGGCGTTGGTGAGCGCTTCTTGTACGACGCGGTAGACCGTATGGCCGACAGCGGGCGGCAGCGTGATGCTGGCCCCGGCGCGGTGGACCGAGATCGGCAGCCGTGGGGTGGAGAGCCGCTTGGCCAGGTTCTCGATCTCTTCCGGGTCCGGTCCGGTGGGTGCCTCACGTAGTGAGTCGAGAAGGACGCGCACCTCGTTCAACGCGGTTGCGGACAGTCCGGCGATGGTGCCCAGTGCCTTGTCGGCGGTCTGCACCTGGCCACGCAGTGCTCGCCGGGCGGCGGTGGCCTGCATGCGGATGGCGGTGAGGTGGTGGCCGACGCTGTCGTGGACGTCGCGGGCGAGCGCGGCACGTTCCTCCGCCATGTCGCGCTGGGCCTCGGCGTGGTCGAGCCGTGCCGCCTGCGCGGCCCGCTCGCCGGACAGGCGCAGGGCGAGACCGATCGCACCCGGAGCGACACCCATGATCACCAGGTCGGTGACCACGGACAGCCCTGCCTGGGCGCGCGGGATGAACAGGCCGTAACCGGTGGTCCAGACGATCGACAGGCTCATCACCAGCCAGGCACGGCGCGGCAGGCGGAAGGCCGCCGCGCCGAACATGACCATGGTCACCAGCCGGCCTTGCCAGCCTGGGATCGCCAGCCCGAGCACAGCTATCGCCGCTGAGAGCAGCGCTCCTGTCAGCGGGAAACGGGCACGCAGCGTCAGGGGCAGGGCTGCGGCGAGGCTGGCACCCGCCAGAAGGGGCAGCCCAGGCCACGGCGGAGGCGGACCGTCGATTACGGCGAATGCGGTGAGCGCAGCCGTGGCCGCGAGCACGAAGAGTCCCTGTCTGGCGTACACAGCGGCAACGCTACTTCGCCGGTCCGCAGGAGGCGCCGCGCGGCGGCAA
>DASUCK010000142.1:0-4365 GCA_036276095.1 Nonomuraea sp.
CAGCGGCAGCACCGCAAGGCCCGCGGGCCAGGGTGGTGGTCAGCGGTTGAGGATGTGGCGCATGGCGTGTTCCAGGGTTGTCGCCGGGGCGGGGGTGGCGTGTACCGAGCGCCAGGCCACGTAGCCGTCGGGGCGGACCAGAACGGCGCCGCCCCCGCTGACGCCGTAGCGGTCCTGCCAGCATCCCTCGACGTCGAGCAGTTCGTCGCCGATCAGCAGGCGGGTGAGGTGGACGCCCAGCCTGTCACTGACCAGGCGGCCGGCGTCCATCCAGGGCCGGCCGGCCTCCTTGGCGGCGAGCAGCGTGAAGCCGGAGGCAAACAAGTCCACCGTGGAGATGCGCCGGCCTTCCCGTTCGAGCACCACGTGAGGGGCGCGGCTGCCCGGGCGGCCGGTGGGGACGCGAGGGTCCTCCAGGAGAGAGCCGTCGTCGTCCGGGTCGTTCAGGACGGCAGTGGAGTGGTAGCGGTAGCCGATGAGGGCGCTGATCGGGTCCTCGATGGGCTCCGGGTAGCCGACGCGGGCCGCGGGTGGCATGCGTACGCCGAGGTTGGCGAGCTGGGCGTCGGCCGTCAGCGTGCCGATCGGGCGGCGTTCGGCGTCGTACGTGTCCAGGAAGCCCGGCCCTGCCTGGCCTGTGAGCACCAGCCAGAGCCGCCAGGCGATGTCGCAGCCGTCCTGGAGCGCCGTGCTGCCGCCCTGGCCGCCGGTGGGCGGCATGGTGTGGGCCGCGTCCCCGGCGAGGAAGACCCGGCCGGCGCGGTAGGTGTCGGCGAGCACGTGCGCCATGGCGAACGTCGTGCGGTCGAGGACGCGTACGTCGAGGTCGGGGCGGCCGGTGGCGAGGCGGGCCAGCTCGGCGCAGCGTTCGTCGGGGAAGTCGGCCTCGGTCTCGCCCTCCTTGAGGTTGACGCCGAGCACGTGCGCCCCCACGCCGGTGCCCGTGACGATGACGCCGGTGAAGACGTCGTTCTGGAGATACCACAGGGTGACCTCGCGGTCGCGGACGAGCCCGGTCAGGTCGGCGTCGAACATGACCGAGCACATCTGGCCCAGCTCGCCCTTGCCCGAGGTCGGCACGCCGAGAAGGCCGCGCAGCGGGCTCCGGTAGCCGTCGGCGGCCACGACGTAGTCGGCCCGCACGACGCGGTCGCCGCCGACGGTGCGGATCAGCGCCGTCACGCCGTCCGCGTCCTGCTCCAGCGAGACCAGCTCGGTCGAGAAGCGCAGGTCGGCGCCCAGCTCCTCGGCCTTGACGCGCAGCACGCGCTCGATCTCGGCCTGCGGCGCGCCGACGTTCGCGGCCGGGGTGACAGACGAGAGGAAGGCCAGGTCATCGCGTTCATCGTTCATGATCATGTGTGGCTCGGGGTCGGCGAGGCTCTTGGCGATCGCGATGCGCATGGTGTCGCCGATGCCCGTCCAGATCCTGCTGAGGTCCTCCTCCACGCCCGGCACCGGGCGCAGCAACTCCATCGCCCGCGGCCCGAGACCGAACGCCTTGGGCTGGACCGAAGTGCTCGGGTGCCGTTCCACCAGCATGACCGGCACCTCACGCCAGGCCAGGAGCAGCGCCGCGCTCAGACCCGCGTACCCGCCGCCGACCACGAGGACCGGCACTCGTTCATGCTCCATTGCACTCCACCTCCATGACGCGTACTATCGCGTTGCGAACGAGGGACACGATATGTCGCGTCAGTGGTGACAGTCAAGATATATCTCGATTAGCGGTGCGGGTCGGGGCTCATGAGGGACGTCCCAGGGATCGCAGGGTGGAGCGCGAGAGGTGGCGTTCCAGGGATCGCAGGGTGGAGCGCTAGGAGAGGTGGCGTTCCAGGGATTGCAGTTTGGTAGTCATGGCGTCCGTCACTCCGGGGCGGAGGTCGGCCTTCAGGACGAGGCTGACGCGCGGGGCTACCTCGGCCACTGCTTCCACGGCACGCCTGACGACGTCCATGACCTCGTCCCACTCGCCTTCGACCGTGGTGAACATCGCGTCCGTACGGTGGGGCAGGCCGCTGTCGCGGACCACCTTGACGGCGCGGGCCACAGGCTCGGCGACGCCCTCGCCGACGCCCAGCGGGGTGATGGAGAATGCGACGATCATGACGTGCGGCCCCCTTGCGGTCCTCCGTGACGGCTTCGATCCTAGCCATCGCCAGGCGGCCGCCGACGTCACCCCGGCCCCGGCCCCGCCGGGCGCGCGGCACCGTACGCGAAAGGCGCCCAGGATGCGAAAAGCCACGACGCGTCACGACGCCGTGGCCACCGCCGAGCACTCACACGTGGTCGTGCTCTTCTTCCTCCTCCTCGCTGGGCCCCTCGGACGGCTCCACCCCGAGCACCGCCTCGCGCGGCTCGATCTCGGTGATGTGGTCGACCAGCGCCAGCACGTGGTCGGGCTCGATCAGCCACTGCAGGGCGGAGGCGCCCGTGTCGTCGGCGTTGACCAGCTCGGCCTGCTCGGTGCGCTCCTCCTCGGTGAGGTCGGCGTCGGGGTGGCGGATCTCCGCCAGCGCCGCTGCCTGCAGCGCGTCCATGTCGAGCACCTCGACGGTCAGCTCGACCGTGAGGCGCAGGAACTTCGGTTCATCACTCATGGCGACGACTCTAGGGCAGCTTCCACTCGACCGGGGTCGCGCCCTGCTGGACGAGCAGTTCGTTGGCCCGGCTGAACGGCCGCGAACCGAAGAACCCGCTGCGGGCCGACAGCGGCGAGGGGTGGGCGGACTCGATGCGCGGCACGCTGCCGAGCATCGGGGCGAGGTTGCGGGCGTCGCGGCCCCACAGGATGGCGACCATCGGCTTGTCGCGTGCGACGAGGGCGTGGATGGCCTGCTCGGTGACCTGCTCCCAGCCCTTGCCGCGGTGGGAGGCGGGCTTGCCGGGCATCACGGTGAGCACCCTGTTGAGCAGCAGCACGCCCTGCTCGGCCCACGGGGTGAGGTCGCCGTTGGAGGGCCTGGGCAGGCCGAGGTCGGTCTCCATCTCCTTGTAGATGTTGACCAGGCTGCCGGGCAGCGGCCGCACGTCGGGCGCCACCGAGAACGACAGCCCGACCGGGTGGCCGGGTGTGGGGTAGGGGTCCTGGCCCACGATCAGCACCTTGACCTCGTCGAAGGGCTGGTTGAACGCACGCAGGACGTGTTGGCCCGCGGGGAGGTACTGCCTGCCTTCGGCGATCTCCTTGCGCAGGAACTCGCCCATGAGGGTGATCTGCTCGGCGACGGGCGCAAGCGCTGCGGCCCATCCGGCTTCGACGACTTCGTTCAGTGGACGACCGGCCATGGCCGTTGAGCTTATCTAGGTCTGGTACGGCTTGAGGCCGAAACGTCGCCTCAAGCCGTACCAGAATGATCACGCGGTGGGTCACGCGATGGATCACATCGCGGGTCACGCCGTGGGTTTGCCGGGTTCGAAGAGCCAGGCGTCGAAGAGCGCGTCGAGTTGCTTGCCCGACACGCGCTCGGAGAGGGCGATGAGGGCGGCGGTGTCGGCGTTGCCGTAGCGGTGGTCGGCGGCCCAGGCGCGCAGGATCGCGAAGAACGCGGTGTCGCCCACCTCGCGGCGCAGCATGTGCAGGGTCATCGCGCCGCGGTCGTAGACGGGGTCGTGGAAGAGGTTCTGCGGGCCGCCGGGGTCGGCGGGCGGCGTCTGCCAGAACTCGTCGTCGGCGGCCGGCGCGTACGCCGCGTCGAAGGACGCCTGCAGGGTGCGCGCGCCGCGCCTGTCCGCCCAGAGCCATTCGGCGTACGTGGCGAAGCCCTCGTTGAGCCAGATGTCGCGCCACAGCGTCGGCGTCACCGAGTTCCCGAACCACTGGTGCGCCAGCTCGTGGGCGAGCAGCGACTCGCTCGGCACCCTGGGGTAGATGGGCCGGGTCTGGGTCTCCAGGGCGTAGCCGACCTCGGGCGCGTGGTCGATGATCCCGCCGGTGGACGAGTACGGATACGGCCCGAAGATCGAGCTGAAGTAGTCGAGGACCGGCGCGTGCCGTTCGGGGAAGCCGGTCGCGTCGCCGGCCAGCTTGGGATCGACGGCGGTGGTCACCCGATAGCCGCCGATCCGGGCGTCGGCCAGGTCGAACGCGCCGATCGACACCGTGGCGAGGTAGCTCGCCATGGGCTCGCGGTTGTCCCACACGTACGTGGTCCGCCCGCCCTTGGACCACCGTGCGACCAGGTCGCCGTTGGCCACGGCCACGCGCGTGCCGGGCACGGTCACCGTGAACCGGTAGGTGGCCTTGTCGGTCATGTGGTGGTTGCCGGGGTACCAGGTCATCGCTCCCTGGGGCTCGTTGGCGTTGAAGACGCCGTCGCTGGTCTTGATCCAGCCGTCCACGGAGCCGTCGGGGTCGACGACGTG
>DASUCK010000143.1:0-2056 GCA_036276095.1 Nonomuraea sp.
CTCGACTTCGGCGCCACCTCCGTCCTGGTCACCACCAACGGGCCCGTAACGGCGGAGGACCTGGAGTTCGCCCGCCAGCTCGCCCACGAGGCCCACCGCTTCGCCCGCTCGCTGGAACGCAGCTTCTACGGCCTCCCTGACGGACGAGGGGTTGCGGCATGAGTCCCCGCCCGTACACCTACGTCACCCTGTCCCTGAAACCGGAGTCCACGCCGCACGTCGGCATCTCCTTCCACACACCCGGCCTCAGGGTCCGCGCCGGTCTCCTGCTCAGCAGCCCGCGCCCGTACCTGGAGCTCTACTCCCACGAGGCGAACGTGCACATCTCCACCACCGGAGCCGGTCCAATAACCGACGCCGACCTGAGCACCGCCCGCGAGATCTTCAACGCCGCTGCTCGCTACCTGGCCGACTGCGAGCAACTGCACGCCGAACAGGCCGACAAGGACGCCACCGACCCGGCGACCTGACATGAGGCGGGGCCGCTGGAAGCGGCAACTTCCGGCGGCCCCTCGGTTCTCCCCTGACTCCACATCACGAGAGGTTCCCAGCTTATGTTCAAGCGGCTGCCTGGCGATGAGGCGCGCAACCTCGTCTCCACCACGCCCGACACGGCCGTCGTCTTCCGACCGGCTGTCGTCACCACACCCGCCATCCTCACCATCGTCATCCTCACCGGACGCATGCTCGCCGGGCTTGTCCGTACGATCTGGCGTCACCCCATCGCGGCCCTCGTTCCGGTGGCTCTCGGCGTTGCCTGGTACACCTACGGCTGGCCGTTGGCGGCGTCCTTGACCGGGACGGTCGTCTTGGCCTTGGTCTCGTGGGCGTTCCTCGACCGGCCGTCCTTCGCCCGTCTCGCTGGTTACCGGCTGCTGGCCTGGTGGCGACTCGTCTGGATCTACCGCCGTCACTGGCAACCCGTCATGATCGTCTCCGGTCTCGGCCGTCACCTGCGGGGCCGCGACTATCTCCCGCGCCTGGGCAAGGTCACCTGCACCTCGTGGGCCGACCTGGTCACCGTGCGCATGCTCAAGGGTCAAGCGGTGAAGGATTGGTCCGACCGAACCGACCACCTGGCCCAAGGCTTCGGCGCGAAGTCGTGCCGGGTGGCGCTGTCTCACGCTGGTCGGCTGACGCTGACCTTTCCGCGAAGTGATCCACTCGCCTCGCCCTTCTCGGCGCTGCCCATACCGCAGGAGCCGACTGTGGGGCCGGTCGAGGTCGGCAAGCAAGAGGACGGGCGGCCATGGCGGCTGAAGGTGCACGGCACCCATGTCCTCGTAGCGGGCGCGACAGGGGCCGGCAAGGGATCGCTCATCTGGTCCGTCATCCGCGCCCTCCTGCCCGCCGCCCGTGCGGGCCTGGTCGAGTTGTGGGCGTTGGATCCCAAACTGATGGAACTGTCCTACGGACGCGCCTTGTTCGGGCCGCGCTACGCGGCCACTCCGGAAGAGTGCGCCGACCTGCTGGACGAGGCCGTAAGCGTCATGCAGAAGCGGGCTGCTCGCTTCGCCGGTCTCCGGCGCTCCCACACCCCCACCGTCGATGACCCGTTCGTCCTGGTCGTGGTCGACGAGGTGGCGTTCCTGACCGCCTACCAGTCCGACCGGCAGCTCAGGCAGCGCATCTCCGCCGCGCTGGCCACGCTCACCACGCAAGGCCGCGCGGTCGGCGTCGGCGTCCTGGCCGCCCTCCAGGACCCGCGCAAAGAGGTCATGAACATCCGCAACCTGTTCCCCGACAAGATCTCCCTGCGGCTGGACGAATCCGAACAGGTGGACATGGTCCTCGGGGACGGCGCACGTGATCGGGGCGCGCTCGCTGACCACATCTCACCGGTTCCGGAGCTGGGCGCGGGCGTCGGCTACGTCCGGCTGGAAGCCAGCCCCGAACCCGTCCGAGTCCGCGCCGCCTACGTCTCCGACGCCGACATCCGCGCCATGGCCGCTCAGTTCGAGGAGGCCGCGTGAAGATCTGCTTCCACGGGACGGCCGATGAGATCAGCCTGGTCGCCGCCCGTCCGCTGCTGGTCCTGCTGACCGCTCGTGACCTG
>DASUCK010000144.1:0-13318 GCA_036276095.1 Nonomuraea sp.
ACGTCGAGCAGCGGTTCCTTGATGCCGTCACCCGAGTCGTCGGTCCAGTTGGCGTTGCCGGTGGCGATCAGCGTGCTGCGTACGGCCAGCGCGCCCGCCCTGGTCGTCGGCTTGCGCGCGCCGGCGGTGAGGATGCCGGCCGCGCCCGCCACGTGCGGAGCGGCCATCGAGGTGCCGCTGATCGTGGCGAAGCCGCCGTTGCGGTAGGTCGAGAAGATGCAGGTGCCCGGCGCGGCGATCTCCACGGTGGCGCCGAAGTTGGAGTAGAACGCCAGCGTGTCGTCCTGGTCGGTCTCGCTGCGGCACGACAGCGTGCTGCCGCCGGCGCCGCCGGGCAGGCCGTCGTTGTCGGTCAGCGCCGAGACGGTGACCACGTCGGGGTGGTTGGCCGGGAAGAAGGAGGAGGCGTTGAGGTGGCTGTTGCCCGCGGCCACGACGACCACGATGCCGGCGTTGACGGCGTTCGTGATCGCGGTGCTGATCGCGCTGCTCGTGCAGCCGGCGCAGCCCAGGCTGAGGTTGATGACCTCGATGGTGGAGGCGCGGGCCACCACGTAGTTGATGCCGGCGGCGATGCCGGCCAGGCTGCCGGAGCCGGAGGCGTTGAGCACCTTCACGGCGTGGATGCGGGCGCCGGGGGCGACGCCGACCGGGCCGATCGTGTTGTCGATCGCGCCGACCGTGCCGGCGACGTGTGAGCCGTGGCCGTTGTCGTCGGTGCCGGAGTTGTTCACGCAGACGCCGGTCTGGCAGTTGGCCCTGGCGACCACGTTCAGGTCGGGGTGGGTCTGGTCGACGCCGGTGTCCACGACCGCGACGTCCACGTTGATGCGGACGTCGTCGGTGCTGTCGATGTCCAGGTTCGGGTTGCTGGGGCCGAAGATGCGCTGGACGCCCGTGGGCGTGGTCTGCGGGAAGGCGGTGACCTCGGCGTCGGGCTCCACGCTGAGCACGTTCGGGTTGCGTTTGAGCGCTTCGGCGGCCTTCGCGCTGAGCCGGGCGGTGTAGCCCTTGAAGGCGTGCTCGTAGACGCCGATGAGCTCGCCGCCGTTCCTGGAGACCTGCTCCTCGGCGGCGCCGCGGGTGCCGGCCATCGACGGGTCGAGTTGCACGATGTACGTGCCGTCCGGTGGGGCGGCGAACGTGGGGAGCGGCGCGAGGGGTAACGCCAACACGCCGGCGAGCAATGCGAGCAGGGGGGTGGTCGTTCGCATGGAGTGCCTTTCTCGACGGGATGGTGTCAGCAATGTTTTCACCATTTGTCGGAAAAGTACACAAAAAGAGCGCCGAATTACTACTATTCGGCGCTCTCTAATTACTCAACGCAGCGGGATCCACGCCTGTGAGGCCAGCGTCGCGGCGTCGTTGACCTGGACGCCGTCCAGGGAGAAGGTCCAGATCGAGGCGCCGATGACCATCGAGCGCTGGATGCCCGGCTGGTAGGGGCGGCCTTCCTGGGGCTCCTGCGCCGGGTGTTTGATCATGCCCATTTTTGACACCGCCGAGTCGTCGATGTTGAGGACCAGCGCGCCCGACTCGTTCTGCTGCGTGAGTGGGATAACTGAAAGGCCGATTTTCGGCCAGTACAGGAATGCGTGCGGGTCCCACTCGGCCGCCGAGCCGGAGTCCTTCTGGAACAGCCGCGACAGCCGCCGCGGGGCGGCCGGGTCGCTGACGTCGAACAGCGACACCTGGGTGCCGAGCGTCCGCCCCTCCTCGCCGGCCTCCTGCCCGATCCCGATCAGCCGGCCCTCGCCACCGGGGTGCAGGTACGCCGAGTAGCCGGTGATCTTCAGCTCCCCCGTCACCCGCGGCGCGGCCGGGTCGCGCAGGTCGAGCGTGTAGAGCGGGTCGACCTGCCTGAACGTCACGACGTAGCCGACGGGGCCGATGAAGCGCACCGAGTAGATGCGCTCGCCCTTGCCCAGCCCGCCGACCTCGCCGGTCCGCGCCATGGTGTCGGCCCGCAGGACATGGACGGAACTGGAGCTGCCGCGGCCGTCGGGGGAGGAGAGCGTGGTGGCGACCCGGAGGTGGCCCTCGTGCTCCGACAGCGAGTACTGGTTCAGCAGGCGGCCGGCCACCTCGCCCGACGCCACGTACCTCGGCGGGCCCGGCGAGCCCACGTCGAACCGGTGGATCTCGGTCTCCTCCGGCGGGGCCGTCGGCGTCGGCCGGGCCTCGCCGGTCGGCCGGGGCTCTACGGGCGTGGGCTCGTCGGCCGGCGGGACCGGGGTGTCCATCGGCATCGGCGACCACCAGCGCGGGTTGCTGGCCACGTACAGGCTGGAGCCGGTGCCGTACACGGTGTCGCCGTCGGCGGCCAGGGCGATCGGGTCGGTGCCCGCCGCCGTGATGCCCCGCGCCAGGTCGAGCGTGTGAACGGTCAGCAGCGAGGTGCCGGTGTAGTCGGCCGGGTGGCTGACCCGCTCGCAGGCGACCTGGTGCTCCTTGACCGCGCCGGCCGCGTCGGTGACCTCGACCTTGGGGAGCCAGGCGTCGACCGGGGCGGCGCGGACCGCCTCCCGGTTCAGCCTGAGCCGCTCGGCCTCGGGAGTGGCGTCCTTGGGCTGGCGGAACTCGATCCTGGGCTGCGTGCGCGTGACGAGCCGGACCGTGGAGCCGACCATCCTGGCGTCCACGTACGTGCCCTGCGGCTTGACCGTGCCCACGACCTTCGGCGGGCCGGACAGATCGACCAGGACGTACTGCGTGTCGCCCGCGGGGGCGAAGGACGACCTCCTGAGCATGACGTCGCCGTAGCCGCGGAACAGCACCAGCGCCCGGTCACCCGACAGCAGCAGGTCGGCGGGCGCGAAGACGGGCTGGTCGCCCTCGGTCAGCCTGAGCGAGGCGGTGACCTTCCGCGTGGCCGTGTCGATGACCCGCAGCGTGCCGTCCGTGACGGTGATCACCCGGTCGCCGTCGGTCTTGACCAGGTCCGGCTCGTCCACGCCGGCCTCGTGCACGTTCGTCGTGGAGTGGTCAGGCGTGTCCGCCTTCTGGTTCGCGCTGACCGCCGACGAGTCCTCCATCCTGCGGGCGAGCGGCGTCACGCCGCCGCCGAACCCCCACGGCCCGACGTTCCTGACCGCCTGCTCGCGCAGGCCCGCGAGCAGGTCGTCGCAGCCGGAGTAGGCCACCAGGCGGACGGCGCCGAGCGCCGTCCGCTGCTGCGGCGGCGCCGGGTCCTCCGCGGAGGAGGTGCAGGCGGCCGTGACCAGCGCCAGCGCGGCGGCGGTCGCGGCCGTACGGATCAGCGTGTTCATGCCCTATTCACGGCTGATCGCGCCCGATGGTTCAGGAGCCGCGCTGCGGGTTGTAGGTGAACGCGGGACTGAAGTCCACGGTGTCCGGCACCTCCAGGATCTTGCGCAGCAGCTTCCCGGAGAAGTCGACCACCTGGACCTCGTCGTTGACGGAGTTGTCCTGCTCCCAGCAGTAGAGATGGCCCTCGTCGTAGAAGCCGAGCACCTTGTCGCAGTCGGAGGTGAACTTCCGCAGGCGCTCGCCGGTGGCGGCGTCCCAGATGCAGTGGTCGCCGTCGCCGCCGTTCGGGCAGTTCGTGACGAACGCCTTCCCGGACGGCGAGAAGATGTCCTGCGTGCCGGCCGACAGCGTGCCGATGTCGGGCGCGGAGCGGGTGGCCTTGCCCTCGGTGTCGAAGAACCGCAGGCTGAGGTTCGTCTCCTCGCCGTAGACGTTGACCGCGCCGGTGTCGTCGCCGTCGAAGCCGAAGGCCGTGCCGCGCACCAACGGGTCATTCACGTCGACCCTGGTGGTCTCCTTCGTGGCCACGTCGACGATGACGAAGCCCAGGTAGTTCCACTTGTCACCGATCTTGCGCTCGATGTTGAGCAGGATCCTGGCGCCGTCCTTCGACCACGCCCTGATGCTGCTGATCAGCGGCGACTTGACGGTCTTGATCGTCGTACGCTCGCTGGTCCGCCGGTCGGTGATGACGATGAAGTCGAAGTCGTCGGAGCTGTACTTCCGGCCTCGGGAGGCCAGGTAGCGCCCGTCGGGGGAGACCATGGACTCCCAGTTGGCCGCGTACTTGGTGAACGTGCCGTGCAGGGAGCCCCTGGCGTAGTCGACCCAGTCGTCGTTCTTCTTGTCGAAGATCTCGTACGAGGTCAGGACGATGGCGTCGGCCGGGTTCTCGTACAGGGCGAGGCCGCTCGCGCCCGGGAGGGTCTTCTTGGTGCCCGTACGCGGCACGCCGGCGTCCCGCGACCGCTCGGGGGTCGGCGTGGGCTGGGTCACCACCGCGGGCCTGTCGATCTGGACCACCACGACCACGCCGGCCAGCAGCAGTAACGCGACCGCGACCGTGATCCCGGCGACCAGCGGGGTACTGCTCTTCCGCCGCGGCTGGCCGTAGCCGCCCGGGGCGGTGGCCTGGCCGTAGTGCGGCTGCGGTGGCGAGGGCTGGTGCCAGTGGTGGTGCGGGTGCGGCTGTGGAGGCGCGGCTCCGGAGTGCATGACCGGGCCCGCGTACGGGACGGGGCCGGAATGGGGGACGGGGCCGGACGGCGGGCCCGCGTGCGGGCCCGAAGGCGGCCCGAAGGGCGGGCCCGTGTGCGGCCCGGACGGCGGGCCCGTGTATGGGCCCGCGTGTGGACCCGCGTGTGGACCCGCGTGTGGACCCGCCGGTTGGGCGTAGGGGCCCTGCGGGGCCGCTTCGGCGGCGGCCTGGGCGAGGATGCCGGAGTTCGGCGCCGGGTGCTGCAGCAGGCGCATGATCACCTGCTCGGCGGTGGGCCGCTGCGCCGGGTCCTTGCTGAGGCAGGCGGCCACCACCTCGTGCAGCGTCCCGTCCAGGGCGCCCAGGTCCGGCTGCTGGTTGAGCACCCGGTTGATCACCGCGGGCATCGTGTCGCTGCCGAACGGCGCCCGTCCCGACGCGGCGAACACCATCGTGCTCCCCCACGCGAACATGTCCGCCGCCGGGCCCACCGTGTGCCCCATGATCTGCTCGGGCGGCATGTACGACGGCGTCCCCACGACCATGCTGCTGATCGTCGAGGTCGCGTTCAGCGCCCGGGCGATGCCGAAGTCGATCACTCGCGGCCCGTCCGCGCCGATGATCACGTTGGCCGGCTTGAAGTCGCGGTGCACGATCCCGGCCTGGTGGATGGCCGCCAGCGCGGTGGCCGTGCCGATGGCCAGCCGGTGCAGGACCGACCCCGTGCGCGGGCCCTCCTCCTGCACGACCCGCTGCAGCGACGGCCCCTCGATGAACTCGCTGATGATGTACGGCCGGTCCTGCTCGACCCCGGTGCCGAGGACGGCGGCCGTGCAGAACGGCGCCACCTGCTGGGCCACCTGGACCTCGCGCAGGAAGCGCTCGACGCTGACCTCGTCGCCGGACTGGTCGGACCGCAGCCATTTGATCGCGACCCGCCCGCCCGAGGAGTCCTTGGCGAGGTAGACGACGCCTTGACCGCCCTCGCCGAGCCTGCCGAGGAGATCCAGGCCCCCCAGCCGTTGTGGATCTCCGGGACGGAGCGGAACGAAGGTTGCCATGCAAGGATTCTTGCGCCATGCCGCGAATCCGCAAAAACTACCCGCCGGTATTTGATCCGGTGCCTTCTGGTGACATATGAGGTCGGCGGTTCGGAAGGGGACGGTCGAACCCCCGCTGACCTGCGCGAACGCCGTCCGGAAGAGCGCCGCGACGCGGCCTCGTGCGCGAATGCAGATTCGTCGCTCGGGCGTAGCCTCGTGCGCATGGAGATTCGTTACGTCGGCGGCCCGACCGCGGTGCTGGAGATCGGCGGCGTACGCCTGCTGACCGACCCCACGTTCGACCCGCCCGGCGACTACCCGATCGGGAACCGGGCCCTCACCAAGACCGCCGGGCCCGCGTTCGGGCTCGACGAGGTCGGGCCGGTGGACGCCGTCCTGCTCTCGCACGACCAGCACCCGGACAACCTGGACACCGCCGGCCGGGCCTTCCTGGCGGCGGCGCCGCTGGCGCTGTCCACGGGTTCGGCGGCCGAGCGCGTCGGCCCGCCGGTGCGCGCCCTGCCCGCCTGGACGTCCGTGGACGTCGGAGACGTACGGGTGACCGGCGTCCCGGCCCGGCACGGGCCCGACGGGACCGAGCACCTGGTCGGCGAGGTCACCGGCTTCGTGCTCACCGGCGACGGCCTGCCCACCGTGTACGTGAGCGGCGACAACGCCTCGCTCGACGTCGTACGGACGATCGCCGGGCGGACGGGGCCGGTGGACGTGGCGGTGCTGTTCGCGGGCGGGGCGCGGACGCCGCTGGTGGACGGCTACCTGACCCTGCCCAGCGACGACGCGGCCACCGCCGCCGACATCCTCGGCGCCCGGTACGTCGTGCCGCTCCACTTCGAGCACTGGGCGCACTTCACCCAGGGCAGGGACACGGTGGAGAAGGCGTTCACCGCCTTCGGCAGCCGCCTCCGCCTCCTCGCCCCGGGCGAACGCACCCGCATCTGACGCCGCGTTCCCCGCCACCCCGCCGCACCCGGCTCAGATCAAGGGGTGGCTGACCCAGACGTTCGGCTCGACGTAGACGGCGTGGTCGTGCTCCAGGTGGCAGTGCACCGGGTTGAGCGCGCCGGGCACCTCCACCGACCCCGTGCGGTCGAACGGGAGCCCGGTCCACGTCCGCCACTCCGCCGGGGTGCCCGCGATGACCATCGACCGCGGGGCCACCTTGACGATCTTCCCCCCGGCCCGTACGTGGACCCGCAGCCAGGCGTCGTGGGGCAGGCCGTCGGCGCGGGTGCGGTTGGCGTACTCGGCCATGGGGGTGCGCGGTTCGAGGTGCTTCAGGTTGGGCCGGACGGGCGCGACCAGCTCGGCGAACCCCCTGCCCGCGGCGTGCTCCCGCATGGCGGCGAGCATGACCGACGACAGGCCCTTGCCCTGCGCGTCGCTGCGGACGCTGATCTCCAGGGCCGAGATCGCGTCGGGCCGGCCGTCGCCCTCGCGGTCCAGCCAGGCCCGCCGGATCACGCCGTCCCAGCCGTCGTCGGGCAGCTCGGCCCCGTCCGACCGGTACGGCACCATGCAGGCCCGCGCCACCAGCCGCCCGGGATCGGCCTCGTCGTCGGCCACCAGGACGTACTCGGGGTAGACGGTCTCGGCGACGGCGTAGAAGAGGTCGGCGATCGGGTCCTTGAACATGAACTCGGGCCACGTGTGCGTCATGCCCCAGAACGCCGGCGCGAGCTCGGGACGCTCGGCGAGCGTCGTGATCCGGAGAGCCATGCGAAGCATTCTCACATCCCGCACCACCCACAAGCTCGGCATTTTTCCGCCCCAACGTGTGCGCTACCGTCGGCAGAATGACGGAACTTGACCCAAGGCTGCGTGCGGTCACCGACCTCATGGTGGCCGAGGCACGCGAGGGCGGTGGCCGGCACGAGTACGACGGCCGCATCCAGGACCTGTCGCCCGGCGCCGTACGCGCCGGGCTGGCGCGGCTCGGCGAGGGCGCCGCGCCCGCCGACCCCCATGACGCCGAGCACCTGCGGGTGTTCGAGGAGAGCCTGCGCTTCCAGTTCGGCGAGCTGGAGGTGCACCGCAGGAACCCGCTGGTCCACCTCTCCAACCTCGACCTCGCCTGCTACGACCGCGACTACGGCCCCGAGGCCGACCGCGCCGCGGCCAAGGCGGCCCACCTCGCGCTCTGGCCGGACGCCGTGGACTGCGCGATCACCGCGCTCGACCAGGTCAGCGCGCCCGTCGCGCGGTCGCTGCTGGGCGCGGCCAAGGGCCTGGCCGCCGGCGTCACCGACGAGACCGCGCTGAAGGCGCACGCCAGGCTGGTCGCCCACCTCGAACGCGCCGCCGCCGAAGGGCCCGAGGACGCCGCCCTCGGCGGCGACGCGCTGGCCCGGCTCATGGGCACCGCCGAGGGCCTGCCGGTGGAGCTGGGCCGGCTGGCCGAGCGCGCCGACGCCGAACGCGACCGCCTCATGACGCTGCTCGCCGAGTCGTGCGCCCGCCTGGGCCGTACGGGGCCGCCGCTGGACGTCGTGCGGGAGCTCGTCCGCGACCACCCCGACGCGGACGGCGTGATCGAGGCGGCCAGGATCGGCACCGAGAAGGCCATCGCGTTCACCCGCGAGAAAGACCTCGTCCCCTACCACGACGGCGAGTGCCTGGTCGGCCTCGCGCCCGAGTCGCGCCGCTGGGCCATGGCCATGATGTCGTGGAACTCGCCCGGCGAGCCCGAGGGCCCGTCCTGGTACCACATCACGCCGCCCGACCCGTCCTGGCCGGAGCGGGAGCAGGCGGAATGGCTGGAGGTCTTCAGCCACACCACGCTGCCCGCGATCAACGTCCACGAGGTCGCCCCCGGGCACTTCTCGCACGGCCGCGCGCTGCGCCGGGCGACCTCCGACGTGCGGCGGCTGCTGCAGTCGACGGCGTTCATCGAGGGCTGGGCCCACTACGCCGAGGAGCTGTGCGTGGAGGAGGGGTACGAGCCCGACGACCCGCGCTTCGAGATCGGCGTGTGGGTGGAGGCGCTCATCCGGGTCACCCGATTGGCCTGCGCGATCGGCCTGCACACCGGGCAGATGACGGTCGAGGAGGGGGCCCGGCGGTTCGTGTCCGACACCCACCTGGCGGGGCCGGCGGCGCTGGCGGAGGCGCGGCGGGCCGCGTTCGACCCCACGTACGGGCGTTACACCTGGGGCAAGCTGCTCATCCTGGACCTGCGGGAGCGGGCCAGGAAGGAGTGGGGTGCGGGGTTCGGTCTGCGGCGCTTCCACCAGGCCCTGCTCGACCTCGGCGCACCGCCTCTGGGCCTCATCGACGCCGCGCTCCAGAGCTCCGGGGGGCCGGGACGCGCGGTGCCGTGAGTTTCGGGTGTGCCGGGTCGGCGGCGCCCCATCGCCGACCCGGCCCGCTGACCGGGAGCCTGCCCGCCTACCAGTGACGCTCGTGCGACAGGATGCGCACGGCCGCGCCGGTGCGGGGCTTGACCAGGAGCCGTACCGCGTCGCCCGGCAGCACGTCGCGGTAGAGCGCGCGGTCCACGCGGTAGGCGGTGGCCCGTTCCGAGCGGCCGTCGTGCAGGGCGACGTAGTGGACGTGCTCGGTGCCCTGGTCGCCGGCGCGCACGTCGATCCACCGCTTGACGACGTACCCGGTGGCCTCCTCGCGTCTGGCGCCCTTCGGGGCGCGCCGGGCGGGCTCGATCTCCACGCCGTGCCAGCCGCTGCCCGTGAAGATCCACTCCTGGTCGGGGTGGAGCGGCGCGGCGTCCGGGCCGATGAGCTCGCGTCCGCGGGCGGTCGGCAGGAAACCGCGCCCGCCCATGATCAGGCTGGTCCCCGCCACGAACGCCACGAGCGTCGCGGTCCCGCCGGCCCAGGACGCGCCGGCGTAGTCGACGGTGGCGTACCAGGGGACGGCGAGCAGCGCCGCCAGCGCGAACGGCACGAGCACGGGCCAGCGCCGCCGCGCCAGCCCGAGATCGATGGCGTGCCGCTGGACCAGGGGCACGAACTCGCTGTCGAGGTCGGTGCCGTCCGGCATGAGCGCGATGACCGGTGCCTGCGGTGCTCCCGCCATCCGCGCCGCCACCCGCTCCAGCACCCACCGCTCGTACGCCGCCAGCGGCTCCCGCACGGCGCCCGCCACGGGAGCGGGACCGCCCGCCACGGGGGAAGACCGGTCACCGTCGCCCCCGGCCAGCGCGAGCCGGTCGCCCTCGATCCTCGCCCACCCGCGCCCGGCCAGCTCGAACAGCGTCGAATGGAACACCTCCTGCGGCCGCAGCCCGCGCAGCAGCTCCACCACCGGCGGGGGCGCCTCCGGCGCGGGGGCCGCCGCGGCGGGCTGGTCACGGCTGGCCACCTTGAGGGCGATGACCAGTGCGGCCACCCACGCCACCCACGCGGAGACCGGCCAGACAAGATCCATCGTTATGTGTTAGCACGAGTCCCCGTGGCAGGCCAGGCGCAATATCCGGCCCGATAGACTGGGCACACCGCATTTCGCCTATGGGGGGTTCTCACGGTGTCTGAATTCGACACAGTGCTGGTGGTCGACTTCGGCGCGCAATACGCGCAGCTCATCGCCAGGCGGGTGCGCGAGTGCCACGTCTACTCCGAGATCGTGCCCTCGACCATGCCGGTCGAGGAGATGATGGCGAAGAACCCCAAGGCCGTCATCCTGTCCGGCGGCCCCTCCTCGGTCTACGCCGAGGGCGCGCCGCCGGTGCCGCACGGTCTGTTCTCGACGGGCGTGCCCACGTTCGGCATCTGCTACGGCTTCCAGGCCATGGCGCAGGCGCTCGGCGGCCGGGTCGCCCGCACCGGCGTGGCCGAGTACGGCGGCACCGCGCTTGAGGTGCTCGACGAGGGCGTCATCTTCGCCGGCCTGCCGGCCAAGCAGAAGGTGTGGATGTCCCACGGCGACAGCGTCGCGGCCGCGCCTGAGGGCTTCCGGGTGACCGCCTCCACCCGCGAGACCCCGGTCGCCGCCTTCGAGCACGCCGAGCGCGGCCTCTACGGCGTGCAGTTCCACCCGGAGGTCCTCCACTCCGAGCACGGCCAGGCGGTGCTCAAGCACTTCCTCGACGCGGCCGGCTGCCGCCCGACCTGGACGATGCTCAACATCGTGGAGGAGTCCGTCGAGACCGTGCGTCGCCAGGTCGGCGACGGCCGCGCCATCTGCGCGCTGTCGGGCGGGGTCGACTCCGCGGTGGCCGCCGCGATCGTCCAGCGGGCCATCGGCGACCGCCTGACCTGCGTCTTCGTCGACCACGGGCTGCTGCGCAAGGGCGAGGCCGACCAGGTCGAGCGCGACTTCGTGGCCGCCACCGGCGTCAAGCTCCGCGTCGTCGACGCCGCCGACCGCTTCATCAAGGCGCTGGAGGGCGTCACCGACCCCGAGGAGAAGCGCAAGATCATCGGTCGCGAGTTCATCCGCGTCTTCGAGGACGAGCAGCGCGCCATCATGGCCGACGGCCCCGTCGACTTCCTGGTCCAGGGCACTCTCTACCCCGACGTGGTGGAGTCGGGCGGCGGCGCCGGCGCCGCCAACATCAAGTCCCACCACAATGTCGGCGGCCTGCCGGACGACATCCAGTTCCGCCTGGTCGAGCCGCTGCGCGCGCTCTTCAAGGACGAAGTGCGCCGCGCCGGCGAGGAGCTCGGCCTGCCCGCCGCCATGGTGTGGCGCCAGCCGTTCCCCGGTCCGGGGCTCGGCATCCGCATCGTCGGCGAGGTCACCCGCGAGCGCCTGGCCCTGCTCCGCGAGGCCGACGCGATCGCCCGCGAAGAGCTCTCCCGCGCCGGCCTCGACCGCCAGATCTGGCAGTGCCCGGTGGTGCTGCTGGCCGACGTCCGCTCGGTGGGCGTCCAGGGCGACGGCCGCACGTACGGCCACCCGGTGGTCCTCCGCCCGGTCACCTCCGAAGACGCGATGACCGCCGACTGGGCCCGCGTCCCCTACGACGTCCTGTCCCGCATCTCCACCCGCATCACGAACGAGGTCCGCGAGATCAACCGCGTGGTGGTCGACGTGACCAGCAAGCCCCCCGGCACCATCGAGTGGGAGTGACCAGGCTCCAGCCGGCGGCCCTCCCGTGCCGGGGAGCATGGTGCGGGCCGCGACGAAGCCGAAGGCGGTCAGCGCGGTGGAGACCAGGAAGGCCGCCGACCTCCAGCTCCCAAGGCGCTCATACTGCCCAGTAACACCGGCACCAGCAGGACGCCGATGAAGATCGGCGAGGCCATGTACCGGAAGTCCTGCGCCGAGATGTTCGCCATGACGGCGAGCTGCTGTCCCGCGACCACGGCCGCCACCCCGGCGACGTACCGGTTCCGTCCGGCGACCGCCCCCAACGCCACCGCCGCGTACGACAGATACGCCCACGACGCCCCCCGCCACAACGCCCAGTCGTACCGGGGCTCCAGCGTCGCCTTCAGCCAGTGATCGGCCACCCGGTACAGCTCGCTCGACAGCGGCCGCAGCGAGTACAGCCACCGCGCGTGGTAGTCCGGCACCCGGCCGGGCCTGACGTAGCTGTCGGCGGTGGCCCGGAGCGAGAACCGGTACGTCATCCCGTCCGTCAGCAGCGGATCCCCGACCGGCTTCCAGGCGATCGCCCCCCGGCACAGCCGGGCGTCCACGATCAGCCGCGGCTGCTCGACCAGCAGCCGTCTCCACAGGTCCAGCAGCTCGCCGGCGTGCGCGTCGGCCTGCGCCCAGCTGAAGTCGTCCCGCCAGATCAGCGGGTTGATCGTGGAGCAGGTGCCGCCCCACCACCATCGGGTCAGCGGCGCCACGGACGCCAGCAGCGCTTTGTCCCGGTCGCTGAACAGGTCGGTCCGGTCGCGGAAGGCCACCGCGATGTCGCCGAAGGCCGTGTGGAACACGTACGTCTTCGAGGGGGCGACGACGCCGAACCGGGGGAGCACCAGGTTCGTGAGCGTGAGCGGCAGGGCCGCCGCCACCGCGCCGACGACGAGCAGGCGTACCCGCCCTGACCTGGCGACCAGCGCCAGCGCGACCACGGTCACGCCGGCGACGAGGAACCCGTTCGGTCGGAAGAGCCCGAGCGCGAGCAGCAACGCCCCGAGCGCGGCCAGGCCGGGCCCGGTCATCCGGCGCGCGGCCGCGAACCGCGCGCACACGCCCGCCACCGCCACCGCGCAGATCGTGAACGGCACGTCCTTCCACAACGTGACCGCGAACGCCCCGACCGGCGGCGCCAGCGGCATCAGCATCGCCACCGCCGTGGTGGACCGCGGCGGCGCGCCGAGCCCCCTGAGCGACCCCGCCAGGAACGTCAGCGCCGCCGCCATGGCCGTGGTCTGCGCGAACGTGACCGCGCCCAGGTCGCCCGTCGTGGTGAAGCTCAGCCACACCAGCGCGTCGTACAGCACCGAGTGATCGCTCACCCAGGGGCCGACGAGGGTGTGGCTGAGGTAGAGGACCGAGTCGCGGCTGAACAACCCCGGGTAGAAGGCCGCCCACCAGCCGACGAGGACGGCCTGGACGACGAGGAAGGTGGCGAGCGCGACCCGCGGTCCCTGCCTGCCGGCCTTGGTGTCGTTCCTCATGATCCTGAACGGGTGTTAGGGGTAACTCACTCCGGACTCCGAAGCCTTGCCACCGAGCAGCGTCGGCACCGTGACGAGGTGGTATCCGCGCTTCCTGAGCTCCTTGAGTATGCCGGGCATGGCCTTGACCGTCGCCGGGACGACGTCGTGCATGAGGATCACGCCGTTGCGCTTGGCCAGCCGCAGCACGGCCGCCTTGATCTTCTTCTCGTCACGCAGCTGCCAGTCGAGCGTGGTGCCCGTCCACATGATCT
>DASUCK010000145.1:0-4394 GCA_036276095.1 Nonomuraea sp.
TGCGTACCAGCGTGAACCGCTGGTCGAGTTCGCCGAGGGCGACAGTGACGGTGCTCTTGCCGCTGGCCGGTGGGCCGTACAGGACGATGCCCCTCATGTCAGGATCCGTTTCAGTGTCTCGCGGGTCTGGTCCGCCAGGCTGATCGCGGCGCCGAGCCGGTTGTCGACGGTGATGTGGGCGGTGGGTGGGCTAGTGTCGGTGTTGAGGGTGTCGACGTACGCCTGCCAGTTCTGGAGTTTCCAGGCGTCGCGGGGGGCGCCGCGGAACTCGATGTACTCGCGCATCGATGCGACGTCGCAGCGCACCCACACCACAGCTACGTCGATGCCTTTGGCGGCGCACCGGTGCGTCAGGCGCGTCACCCAATCGGGGTCGGTCAGCTCGGCGATGAACGGGGCCGACAGGATCGCCGAGGTGCCGGCGTTGAGGTTGTCGAACGCGGTCTCCATCAGGCAGCGGTACTCCAGCGGGCGGACCTCGCGGAGATACAGCTCGGTATGCCGGTCGTGGGGGTCGGCGCCGAGGGAGATCAGCAGGCGTTCGGCCATGGGGCGGGTCAGGGAGTCCTTGTCCAGGAAGGCCCAACCGGTGATGTCGGACAGGAACCGGGAGAACTCGGTCTTGCCTGATCCGGCGTAGCCGCCGACGAGCGTGAGGATGGGCTTGGGGCTGCCCTTGCCGTGTCGGCGTCGCCAGGCGTCCACGACGCGGTTGAGGAGTGCGTTCTGCTCGGCGTTCGATGGGGCGCCCGAGACTTTGAGCAGCGTTTGTTCGATGACCTGGGCGGCGGCGTTGTCGGTGGCGGGATCGGTGGGCTGGGGCAACTCCGAGATGGAATTTTCCACTTCGGTTATTTCGCCGGGCAGCGGCAGGCGGAAACCCAGGGTGGGCTCATTTGCCTGGTATAGGAGGCAATAAGCTCTTCGGTAGTGAGGTCCGGGATATACCGATCCCTGTTCATGCGCCCAGAGTGTCTGGAAATTTGCGGCTGGTGCGGTCAGGCCGTGCCGCTGGGCGACCTGGCGGAGCTGGTCACCTGCGGCTTCGAGGGTGAGCCCGTGTGCTTCGCGATGCCGGCGCAGGGCCAGCGGTTGCCATCCGGGGCGGTGGATTGTCGTCAATTGCATCCTTTGCGCACATTGAGAAGCGGCCAATGTGTAAGTGGATGTGTAACCGCCGTGCAGGCAGCAGTGATGAAGCTTAGCTAACGCTCTGTGATACTCACCAGCGCCAATGCGCGATGAACTAACGGCATCCCGCCGGGATAGCGACCGACCAGAAAAGGGGTGCCGAAGTGACTATAAATCAGCGCATCCTGGACGAACTCCAGGCTATTCGGTCTGAAATGGAAGAATTGGCCTGCCGGGTCAGCGAGATCGCTTCGGCCCTTGGAACACGGCCTTCTCCAGCTCGGCGATCCGCTCGCCGAGAGTCGTCAGACTGCTCCGCATCTGAGCGAGCTGCTCCATGATCTCGGACGAGGCCGGCTCCTCCTCAGAGGCCGAGGCTGAGGCAGACGCGGACGCCGTGGCGCCCTCGCGAACGAACACACCCTTGCCCTGCTGGCCGACGATCAGCCCTTCGGTACGGAGCACGCTGATGGCCGCCTTGACCACGCTGGCCGACACGTCGTAGCGCTGGCCGAGCTGGGCGGTCGAGGGCAACGCGGTGCCGGGCGCGAGCGAGCCCGTTCTGATTTGCGTGCGTAGGTCGTCGGCTATCTGGAGATAGCCGGGCCGGCCGGTCTTCTCGACCATCCGATGCCTTCCGTGCGGGTGCGTACCCCTCTAGTTCAGCACAGCCGACACACCCTGCCAACCAAGTCTTCGTGGAAGACCTTGACAACTTAGAATCCTAAGCGTTCTATGTATTCTAAGAGTCCGAACGAACGAAGGAACCGCACCATGCGCACCGTCCCGATCCCTGTGGATGTCAGCAAGCTCGCCATCACCTGCGTGAAGGCCCCGCGTCCTCGCGTGCTCAACCGCGACACCGGCGAGATCAAGACCGACAAGAACGGCAACACCGTGTACGAGGTGACCGTGTCGGTGGAAGACGAGTTCGGCCGGATCGAACTCGTCAAGATCGGCATCACCGGCGAACCGCCGATCAAGACCGGCGACGCCGTCAACGCCGTCGGCCTGCTCGGCTACGTCTGGGAGATGGCCGGAAAGTGGGGCATCTCCTACCGCGCCTCCGCCCTGCTCCCGCTGGAGGAGGCCGCAAGTGCCTGACCAGCTCTACGTAGTGCTCGGGGTCCTGGCCGCTCTCGCGGCCGGGCTCTGGGCCTGGCACCGCTGGCACTACCGCTCTTTCTGGCTCGTCATCGGCTTCCCGATCACGGCCATCAGCGTGCGGGCGTCCTGGCGCAAGGTCGCCCTCGGCTGCGGGCTGACCAAGAAGCGGCAGCGCTTCTGGTTCACCACCGTTCCCGGCCTGGTGGCCTCGACCGGCGTCGTCCGCGTCAAGCGGAAGTTCCAGCGCGTCGCGGTCGACACCAAGCCGTTCATGTGGCTGCCCATGCCGACCCGGCACGGCTGGCGCGTCACCCTGCACACCCTGGAAGGACAGATCCCCAAAGATTACGCCGACGTCGCCGAACGCCTCGCGCACTCCTGGGGCGTGCACGCCGTACGCGTCTCCTCCGACAAGCCCGGCCGGGTACGCCTGGCCGCCACCATCCGCGATCCGCTGGTCAAGGTCCATGACCTGCCACCTTCTACCGAACTGCTCAAGGTCACCGTGGGCCGCTTGGAGACCGGCGGGCCGTGGGTCATCGACTTCCGCACCGTGCCGCACTACATCAACGCGGGCGCCACCCAGTCCGGCAAGTCCAACCTCGCCAACGCACTCATCGTCGGCCTCGCACCGCAACCGGTCGCCCTGGTCGGCTTCGACCTCAAAGGCGGCGTCGAGTTCACCCCGTACGCACCCCGGCTGTCCGCACTCGCCACCACACGCGCCGAGTGCGGCGGGCTGCTGGATGACCTGGTGGCGCTCATGACCGACCGGATGGGCGTGTGCCGGATGGCCGGCGCCCGCAACATCTGGCAGCTCCCGCCCACCATGCGCCCGATCCCGATCGTGGTCCTGGTGGACGAGCTGGCCGAGCTCTACCTGATGGCCGACAAGTCCGAGAAGGACGAGATCGCCAAGACCTCGACCGCGCTGCTGCGGGTCGCCCAGCTCGGCCGGGCGTTCGGCATCTACCTGTTCTGCTGCGGCCAGCGCATCGGCACCGACCTCGGCCCCGGCGTCACAGCTCTCCGGGCCCAGTGCTCGGGACGCATCTGCCACCGCGTCAACGACCCCGAGACCGCCACCATGACCCTCGGCGACCTCGACCCGGCGGCGCTCGACTCCGCCCGCGCCATCGCCGCCGAGACACCCGGTGTCGCCATCGTCGCCAGTCAGGACGGCCAGTGGTACCGCGCCCGCTCCTTCTACGTCAGCGAGCAGACCGCCGAACACGCCGCTCACACCTACGCCGACCGCGCCCCCTCCTGGGCCGAGGTCATGGCCGCCCAACCTCACCAACTGCCCGACTCCCAGACCGCCTGATCCGCCTGAGAGGAGGAACGAGATGCGCCGCTTCGCCGCCTGGCTGCTCGACACCGGCCCCGTCGTGGTCCTGGCGCTCATCGCGGGTGCGGGCTCCTTCACCCACATCCGCGACACCGCCACCGAGCACGGCCAGCAAGGCTGGATGGCCTGGGCCATCGCCATCTGCATCGACCTGACCTGCGTCATGGCCGCCCGCGAACGCCAGCGCGACAAGAAGATCGGCAAAGCCCGGCGCGGACTCGTCTCCTGGCCCGTCCTCGTCCTGACCGGCGGCGTGGTTCTCTCGCTGGCCGCCAACCTGCAACAAGCCACCCCGACCGCATGGGGCTGGATCACCGCCGCCACTCCGGCCGGCGCCTTCCTCGTCGCGGTCTCCATGCTCGAACGCCGCGCCACCGCAGCCCGTACCGAACCGTCCCAGGACGTCCCGCAAGCGTCCCCGTCCTGGACGGTGGCGTCCCCGGACGTCCCCGACAGAACGCAAGCCGACCGGCCCGCCCTCGTCCCTGCCCATGAAGACAACCCGAGCGACGGACCCGCGCCCGCACCGGCACTGGTCGACTACGCGCGCCGCGTCGCCGACGAACACCACGCCAAACACGGCAAGCCCATCACCGGAGACCTCCTCCGTACCCGCCTGGGCGTGTCCGACCAACTCGCCTCGGACCTGCTCCGCACCCTGCGGACCACACCGGAAACCGCCTGAAGGAGAGCCATGCACGACCACCGCAGAAGCTTCATCAACGGCCTGCTCAACCTGGCCATCTTCCTGGAGACCCACCCCGACGTACCGGTGCCCACCGCTCAGGTCGCCGTGCACGCCTTCCCG
>DASUCK010000146.1:0-9324 GCA_036276095.1 Nonomuraea sp.
CAATCCCGACGTCGCCGTCGTGCTGGCAGCGCGGCAGATGGACAAGCACGGCGTCAAGCGCCTGCCCGTGGTCGACGCCGAAGGCAGGCTCGTCGGCATCGTCAGCCGCCGCGACCTGATCAAGGTCTTCCTCCGCACCGATACCGACATCGACCGCCAAGTGCGGGATACCATCCACAGCGACGTGCTCGCCATAGAGGTCACGGTGGCCGACGGCGTGGTCACCCTGAACGGAACGCTCCCCGAGCACAGCCAGGCCATCACCGCCGTCCGCCTGGCCGAGAGCCTCGACGGCGTCGTGGCCGTACACGACAACCTCGCCTGGAAACACGACGACATCGCGAACATGCCCATGTGGGGTGGAGCATGACATGGAACCGGCCGTCCTGGACTCGCTGGACCCGCTGATCAAGGCACTGCGCGAGCGCGGGTACCCGTCGTGGGCCCGGCGGTCCGCGACGGCATGATCCGCTTCGCCGAATTGGACTCGGCCGCTGACCTCCCACCGGCTGGACCGACGAGCAGGCGCCGGGCGCTTACCGGCTGCGAGAGGCCCAGCCCCAGGACGCGTCACCCGGCGAAGCACCGCGCGACGGTGAGCTGATCTTCGGTTTCGCGGCGAGCCCCGACTCCGTCAAGCGTTACACCCACCCCGCCGCATTCCACGCTGTTTCGCATGCGTGACAGCGTGCCGGGAGGCGGTTCCCGTGGGGGCGCCCAAGGTGGCGCCGTTGGGCGTGCGAGGGCGCGGTCCCGGGCGGGACGTGCTTCTTCGCCTCCATGGGCACCGGTCCGCGCGCGACGTCCGGTTGCCCGACCTGCGGCAATTGCACGATGGTGTGCCCGGCCGCCAGGAAGGCATCCACTGACGCCGGCGGCGTCCGGAGCAACCAGGAGGCGACGACCGGGTTCACCAGGCAGATCTGGAGACGATCCAGCATCTTCCACGGCGAGATCACGTGCATGGCCGTCGTCGTCCCCACAGCAGGTAGGCAATGGGTCCGAAGGGCTGAACGAAGCTCCCCACCCACCACAGGCCCTTCCGTCCACGTACGTCGTCCTGAGGGTGGAAGGAGAAATCAACCACGGCAGCCGTAGTCAGCGCGACTTCCACGGACGCCAGCGTCAGCAGCATGCGTGCTGCCTCTTCGACATCTCGTCCCAACGCATCAGCGGACCCTCTTCTCTCTTGCCTTGGGCACCAAGGGTGGCGCTCTCACCGACCGCCGTCCGGAGCAAGAGGTCCCAAGTCTGAGGTCCTTGGACCCTTCCTTCGCGGCTGGTGTCCATCGGCGCCCAGATCGGGACCTTCGCCTCCAGTCATCTGCGCGGAATGGTGGTGCGCTCGAAGTATGAGTACTAATCCCGTAAGAGTGGAGGCCCGGCTCGAGGAGCCGCTCAATCGAGGCCTCTGGATCGTCAAGTGGCTCCTGGCGATCCCTCACTACATTGTGCTGAGCCTGCTGTGGATCGCCTTCGCGGTCCTCACCGTCGTCGCGTTCTTCGCGATCCTGTTCACCGGTCACTACCCCCGCGCGCTGTTCGACTTCAACCTCGGCGTGCTGCGCTGGACCTGGCGGGTGGCCTACTACACCTACGGCGCGCTGGGCACCGACCGCTACCCGCCCTTCACCCTCGGCCCGGCCCCGGACTACCCGGCCACGCTGGAGATCGACTACCCCGAACGGCTCTCCCGCGGCCTAGTGCTGATCAAGTGGTGGCTGCTGGCCATCCCGCACTACCTCATCGTGGGCCTGTTCACCAGCGGCAGCATTATCTCCTGGCGGAGCGACCTGCCCGACGGCGGCGGCGTGCTCTACACGCTCGACTGGGGCGGCCTCATCGGCCTGCTGGTCCTCATCGCCGCTCTCTTCCTGCTGTTCACCGGCCGCTACCCGCACGGGCTCTACGACCTCGTGCTCGGCATGAACCGGTGGGCGCTCCGGGTGGCCGCGTACGCCGCCCTCATGACCGACGCCTACCCGCCGTTCCGGCTCGAGCAGGGCGGGCACGAACTGCCGCGGATGCAGGCGCCGCCCGAGCCGCGGCACGCGCCCGTACAACACGGCGCCAGCTCGATCGTGGCGATCGTCGTAGGCGCGCTGCTCGCGTTCGGCGCAATCGGCACAGCGGCGGCCGGCTCGCTCTCGGCACTGCTCGCCCAGTCCCGTGCCGGCACCGGCTTCATCAGCACCACCAGCGAGCGGATCGCCACTCCGGCCTACGCGCTGACCACGGACGAGATCGCCATTGACGGCCAGGGCGTGGAGTACCTGCGCGGCTTCACCGGCAAGGTCCGCGTCGAGACGGCCACCAGCGGCACCCCGCTGTTCATCGGCATCGGTCCGCGAGCCGACGTCGAGGCGTACCTGAAGAACGCCGGCCATGACCGCATCACCCACCTGGCCTTCGACCCGGGCCGCAACGAGATCTCCTACGCGCGGCACCCGGGCGGACAACCGGCCACGCCTCCTGCCACGCAAACTTTCTGGACGGCGACGGGGTCTGGCAGCCTCGAATGGGACATCGAGCCAGGCGACTGGACCCTCGTGATCATGAACCCGGACGCGAGCCCCACGATCTCGGCCGACCTCCGGCTGGCAGCCACGCTCCCGTGGCTGGACGGGCTGACCGCGGGGTTGTTCGGCGCCACCATGATCCTGCTGATCTCCGGCACCGGGCTCATCCTGCTCGGCGTCCGTCTCACCAGAAAACCCGTCTCCGCCACCACGCATGCCGCACCGACACCCCGGCCCTGAAAGACAATCGCTCACACAAGCAATGACGGATTCCCTACCGCGCCCGTGGTCCCTCGCCCGATCACACCGGGTTCCGGGACCTTGGGCGGGACGTTCGTCCCTGGCGCGGGCGGCCCTGTCGACGTGGGCTGAGAGTGTCAGGCTCGATGGAAGGAGGCCATCATGGATTGGCCTGTCGCGATCGTCATCATCTCCGCGATCTTCGCGGTCACGGTCATCATCACGTCGTTCATTGCCCGCCCAAGGAGGTAGCGCTGGAAGGCCGCTAGGACGGGAAGAGGCGGGAGGCCGGAGGCAATCACCTGCCACCGGCCTCCGGCCTCGAACACAGTGGTTGTCTGGGCCAGCGGCCTGGCAGGAGCGGCGGCAGCGCGCGAACGGCCCGGAGCGTCGGCCCCGCGTGGAGGATCCCGCTGTGGCTCGAACCCTACGCGGGTTCCTTGTGGGGCTGGCGTACGACCATGACCGGCCGGTGGGCGTGGTGCAGGGTCGCCATGGCGACGCTGCCGGTGAGGATTTCCCGCGCCACCGAGCGCCCCCGTGATCCGAGAACCAGCGTGGCCGCGCCGCGACTGCGGCCGCAGGCATCGAGCGCCTCGCCACGGCGCGCCCCGGGGTTCCAGAGCCGCCGGTGACATCGAGCCGGTCCACGGTGATGCCGTCGGCGGGCGGCAGGCTGTCGGTAGGCGGCGGGATCTCCCCGCCGTCCACGGACACGATCACCATGTCCCGTCCCGCAAACAGCCGCCCCGCCGCCGCGAAGGCGGCTTCGGCTCCGGGCGAGCCGTCCCAGCCGATGAGCACCGGCCCGCTTGCCAGCGCCGTCTGCTCGGCGCTGAGCAGGGGGTGTGGCACGACCATGACAGGACGTGGCGTGTAGTGCACCACCATGTCCGAAACGCTGCCCAGGACCGCTCGGGCGCCGCCGAGGCCACGCGAGCCGACCAGGACCAGGTCGGCGTCCAACTCCTCCGCGAGTTGCGCGAAATACAGGCCTTCGCCACCGTAGGCGCGCCGCACCAGTGGCTCGGCGTCCCATCCGGCGGTGCGTGCGAGCCTGACACCTCTGTCGGCAAGCCGACGGGCCTCGGCTTCGCCTTCACGCTCGATCGCCTCGATGAAATGGTCGAGGTCGGCGGCGCCCGTCCACAGCCGCCGGCGCAGGCTTTCGCTGGCGAACGGCGGGGTCCATAGGTGAGTGATCCACACGTGTGCCTGCGGGAACAGCGCCGCACCGGCATCGATCGCCGCGGCGGCCGCCGGGGACCCGTCGTAGCCCACAATCACATCGATCGCCATCTTCGAACCTCCTTGGCATCCTGTTGGCCGCGGAACCGGAGTGTGCCCTCAGAAGGGCGCCACCAGCTTCACCGTCAGCATCACTGGAGCCAGCTACCCACAATGGGGGCGTTGGACATGTTTTGCCTGCCATTGGTCCTTTGCGTCTCGCGGCCCGACCGGTCAGCCAGAGGTGCGCTCGCCCTGATGGGGCGGTTGCCCGGCGGTGACGTTCCACAGGAAATGCCCGCCTGCGGTGAATGATGGCTGCATGGATGTGAACGAGGTGCTGTTGCCGGGCGTGGGCCTGCGGTATGAGTTCACCACCCAGGCGGGGGAGCGCATTGGTGTGGTGGCCCGGCGCACGGGCGAGTTCGAGGTGGTCGGCTATCTCGGCGGCGATCGGGACGAGGGCAGGCCGCTGTTTCGGCTGAATGAGGAGGAGGCCGAGGCGTTGGCCCAGATCTTGGGCGCGCCGCGGATCGCCGAGCGGTTCGCCGACTTGACCCGGGAGGTGCCCGGCCTCAGCTCTGAACCGGTGCGGGTGGCTCCGGGTTCGCCGTATGTGGATCGCCCGCTGGGGCACACGCGGGCGCGCACCCGCACCGGCGCATCGGTGGTGGCGATCGTGCGCGGCGCCGACGTGATCGCCTCCCCCGGCCCTGACCAGGTATTGCGGGCCGCCGACGTGCTGGTGGTGGTGGGCACCCGGGAGGGCATCGACGGCGTCAAGCGGATCATCCGGGACTGAGCGGGTGCACGTCTCGATCGCGCTGCTGCTGGAGCTGGGCCTTATTCTGGCTGTCCTCAGCGTGGTGGGTTCCTTGGCACGCCGCGTGGCCCTGTCACCGGTCCCGCTCTACCTGCTGGCTGGTCTGGCGCTCGGGCAGGGAGGCGTGCTGCCGGTCCCGGCCGCTGAACAGTTTGTCCAGGCCGGGGCCTCCATCGGGATCGTGCTGCTGCTGCTGGCGCTCGGTCTGGAGTTCTCCATCGCCGAGTTCACCACGAGCATGCGTCATCACCTGCCATCCGCCGGTGTGGATCTGCTGGTCAACGCCGTCCCCGGCGTCGTGGCCGGTTGGTTGCTCGGCCTGGACGGCGTCGGCGTTCTGGCGCTGGCCGGTGCCACCTACATCTCCTCCTCCGGGATCATCGCCCGGCTGCTGGGCGACCTGCGGCGGTTGGGCAACCGTGAGACCCCTTCGGTGTTGTCGGTGCTGGTGCTGGAGGACTTCCTGATGGCCGCCTACCTGCCGGTGCTGGCCGTGCTGGCCTCCGGTGGCACCTGGTGGCAGGCCACGACGGGCGCGCTGGTCGCGGTGGGTGCGGTGCTGGCCGCTTTCGCGGCCTCTTCCCGGTGGGGGCACCACATCGGCCGGCTCGTGGAGCACCCGGACAACGAGCAGCTGATGTTGCGCATGCTCGGGCTCACCATGGTCGTGGCGGCGCTGGCCGAGCTCGTGCGTGCCTCGGCGGCGGTGGGCGCCTTCCTCGTCGGCCTGGCCTTGACCGGGCAGACCGCCGAGCGCGCGCGTGCCGTCATCGCGCCGCTGCGTGACCTGTTCGCCGCGGTGTTCTTCGTGGCCATCGGCCTTTCGGTGGCTCCCGCCGCGCTGGTGCCGGTGCTGCCGGCCGCGCTGGCATTGGCCGTGGCCACCGGGCTGACAAAGATGTTCACCGGCCGGTACGCGGCCTCCCGCGACGGGGTGGGGCGGCGCGGGCGGCTGCGTGCGGGCGCCGCGCTGATCGCCCGCGGAGAGTTCTCCCTCGTCATCGTTGGTCTGGCCGGCACACAGCTCCCCGTTCTGGCGCCGCTGGTGACCGCCTACGTGTTCGTGCTGGCCGTCTCCGGGCCGCTCATCACCCGCCTCACCGGCACCCGGCCCGCACAGCGACCTTCTGACCAGTTGCAAGGGACTTAGGTCCGTAAGCCGGCGCCGCACAGGCTGTGGACTGGCGGTATGACGCAGACCGCCGTCGTACGCCCCGAGAACACCGCCCACCACACTCTGGTCCGCACGAAGTGGTGCTCCTGCTGGAGTCCGATCTGCACCACGGCCTGAGCGAGGAGGCCGATCTGCGGGGGCGGGACCACTGTACGGTCCCGCCCCGTTCCTGCGTTTCCGGACTGAGCCGGGCGGAGCGCTCGGCCTTGCCGGCAGGGTGCTCATTCATCACCCCCCCAGGCGACAAGCAGGGCTCGGAGCACGAGCGCGTCAGCCGCCATGGTGGGAGTGCGACAGTGGTCCACGTGTGGCGAAGGCGTCACGGCAGTGAGTGGAGCAGAACCAGTACGTGGTGCCGTCACGTTCGATTGACTCGGCGGCGGTGGCGGTGTCGACCTGCATGCCGCAGACGGGATCGACGGCCTGCTCGGCCTCGTTCCCGGTCTCGACGATGACGGCGAGGCTCGCCGGGACCTCCGGCGCGGGGCGCAGGCGCGGCGGGGAGAAGCGGCGCAGCCGGTTGGCGTTGCCGACCACCGACAGCGAGGACAGGGCCATCGCGGCGGCCGCGATGATGGGCGAGAGCCGCAAGCCCAGGAACGGGTACAGAACGCCGGCCGCGATGGGGATGCCGACCACGTTGTAGACGAAGGCCAGGAACAGGTTCTGGCGGATGTTACGCATGGTCGTGCGGGAGAGCCGGACCGCGGTGACGATGCCCTCCAGCGCCCCGGAGATCAGGGTGACGTCCGAGGCCTCGATCGCGACGTCGGTGCCCGTACCGATGGCGAAACCGACGTTGGCCTGCGCCAGGGCGGGAGCGTCGTTGACGCCGTCACCCACCATGCCTACCCGGCGGCCCTCGCCCTGCAGCCGGGCGATCTCGGCGGCCTTGTGCTCGGGAAGCACCTCGGCCAGCACACGCGTGATGCCGACCTGGCGGGCGATGGCCTCGGCGGTGCGCCGGTTGTCGCCCGTGATCATCACTACGTTGAGGCCGAGCCGGTGGAGCGCGGCCACGGCGTCGCGGGAGTCGTCCTTGACGGTGTCGGCCACGCCGAGCACCCCGGCGGGGTCGCCGTCCACGGCCACCATGACCGGCGTACGGCCCGCCGCGGCGATCTGTTCGGCGCCCGTCTCCAACTCCGCCACCTGTACTCCTTCAGCGGACAGCAGCCGGCGGCCGCCGACCAGCACGCGGTGGCCGTCGACGACGGCGGAGACGCCCTGGCCGGTCACCGACCCGAAGCCGGAGGGGTCTGCGAGCGCCAGACCCCGTTCGGCCGCGCCGGTGACCACCGCCTGGCCGAGCGGATGCTCTGAGGAGCGTTCGGTGGAGGCGGCCAACCGGAGCAGGTCTTCCTCGGTGCGCGCCCCGACGGGGAGCACGTCGGTCAACGCGGGCCTGCCGCGGGTGATGGTGCCGGTCTTGTCCAGGACGATCGTGTCGAGCCGATGCGCGGTCTCCAGCGCCGCCGCGTCGCGGATCAGGATGCCGGCCTGGGCGCCCTTGCCGGTGCCCACCATGATCGACAATGGAGTGGCAAGGCCGAGCGCGCAGGGGCACGCGATGATCAGCACCGCCACCGCCGCCACGAGGGCGAGGGTGACGGCGGGCGAGGGGCCCGCGACGTACCAGACCGTGAACGTCACCACGGCGATGGCCATGACCACCGGGACGAAGTAACCGGACACCAGGTCGGCCAGGCGCTGAATGGGCGCCCTGGACGCCTGAGCCGCCTGGACCAAGCGGATGATCTGGGCCAGCACCGTCTGGGCGCCGACCTTCTCGGCCCGGAAGGTGAAGGCGCCGGTCTGGTTGACGGTCGCGCCCACCACCTGGTCGCCTGGCTCCTTCTCCACCGGGATCGACTCGCCGGTGACCATGGACTCATCCAGCGTCGAGTGGCCCTCGACGACCACGCCGTCCACCGGAACCTTCTCACCCGGCCGGACGATCACCAGATCGCCGGGCAGGACCTCGGCGATGGGGATCTCCCGTTCGGCGCCGTCGCGGCGGACCCTGGCGGTCCTGGCCTGCAGCCCGATCAGCTTGCGGATGGCCTCGCCGGTGCCGGCCTTGGCACGCGATTCCAGGAGGCGGCCGAGCAGGATCAGCGTCAGGATGACGCCGACTGCCTCGTAGTACACGTCCTGCAGTTCCGGTGGCAGCAGCCCAGGGGCTACGGTGACCAGCAGGCTGTAGCCATAGGCGGCGGTTGTGCCGAGAGTGATGAGGCTGTTCATCTCCGCCGCCCGGTGGCGCAGGCTCAGCCAGCCGACTCGGTGGATGGGCCAGCCCGCGTAGACCATCACCGGTGTGATCAGCATCAGCTGCACCCAGCGGTCAAGCAGGAGCGCCGGCACCCAGGCGGCGCCGAAGAACTCGTGCGCCATCACCGCCAGCGCCACCGGTGCGGTCAGCACCGCCCCGATCAGCACCCGGCGCGACAGGTCCCGGATCTCCGCCCGCCGCTCGGCCGCCTCGGCATCGTCCCCACCCTCCGAAGCGGCGGGGCTCGGCACGTCGATCCTCTCCTGGCCTGATGCGTTCTCGACGCGCCGGCTCACGGTCGCCTGGCCACGTGGAGGCTCAGCGTCTGTGCCTGGTTCGATGATGAGACGGCCGCGCACCATGTTCATGCCGCACGCGAAGCCGTACTCGCCGGCCTCGGATAGGGTCAGTTCGACGGCGGTGCGCTGGAACGCGGGCAGCACCCGGTCAACCCCGAAGTCGGGGAAGACCACGTGTGAGGTGCACTCACCGCCTTCCCGGCGGTCGAAGACCAGGCGCAGTGGGACGCCCTGGCGGGCGCGGATCACGTCGGGCGAATACCCGCCCTTGACGGTGACCTCGACCTCCTGCAGCCCCTCGTGCAGATCCGCGAGCCGGCTCTTTCTCGGGCCGAAGAAGTACCAGGCGATGAAGGCGAGCAACCCCGCTGAAGCGGCGATGACCACCCAGTCGGATGCGGTCACGACACATCGGTTCCCTTCACGTTCCGGGTTCGGTCGTCCTCAGGCGTCTGCTGGTGCTGGTGGCCGGCCTGGTCGCCGCCCATGGACCGCATCATCAGCAGCATCATCAGCGGGCACGCCAGAAGAAGTGCCACGAGGAGGACCGTGCTCACCGGTGCGCCGGCCCAGACGGCCACGACCGCGGCCACGGCCGCGACGGCAGCCAGCGCGAGATGTTGTTTCATCATGGTCTCCCCCTTCTACTATTGGAAGTAGGAGTCATGTTGAGTGTGTTCGCCGGCGGCTCCCGATGGAACGGCAGAAAGTACCTAGAGGCAGGGCCAAAGGTCCCACGGGCAGCGCCTCCCCGAAGGAGATCCATA